>JAZUMW010000087.1:0-25946 GCA_045603825.1 Faecousia sp. | reverse complement strand
ATGCCCCCAGCCAATTGGAGGCTGGCTAGTGTATCGGAGGACAGTCCTTCTTTTACGTGAAACACGCGTCCCTATTTCACTGTTTCTGCGTATACTATTTACAGATCAGAACGCCCTCATAAAAGTCCTGCCGAAACTGATACATCGCTATTCAGCAGCTGCCGCAGTTCATCCGCGATCTGACTGCCGGACTTTTCCTCACCGAAAGAAAACCGCTTGTTGACAGGGCTCCCATTTTCGGTTACACTATCTTCAGAAGTGCTTTCCTGTATGGCGCTTTCGGCATCTTTGCCGGTAGCGGCGGTGGAAGGCTCTTCTTTTCTTTGTCGCTCCCTCTCCGGATCGCCAATAAAACTTTCCTCGTTGGCAGCTTTTCTATCCACATTGCCGATTGGATCAACCCATGTTTGACTGAGGTGTATTTTTCATTTCTGCATCTGTTCTCCCTATAAAACAAGAAAGACCGCATCGTTGCGGTCTTTCTTGTCAGCAATCTGTCAGCAATAGCATTAAACTTTACAAAACAGAAACAAATCTTCTTGCGTTAAAAAAGGGAAAAACCGGTGATTTCTCACCGGTTTTCCCCATAAATGGTCCGAGTGCTGAGATTCGAACTCAGGGCCTCTTGAACCCCATTCAAGCGCGATACCAAACTTCGCCACACCCGGAAATATGCTTGCGTTTCCTCAACGCCACAGTATCTTAACATATCTTGAAGAAAAATGCAAGCATTATTTTCAGTTTTTTTAAAATTTATTCGCCTACATCAGATTTGATGACCTTGCCCAAATTCCAAAGCATTGCAACCTGGCGCTCCGCCTCACGGCGCTGCTCCTCATTCTGATATTCCACATATACAGTATGTGCGCTGCAATCTGTACACTCTACCTGAACGTTCCAGCCGCCCTCATGGACAATAAAACCGCTGCCACGGCAAATGGGGCAATCTTCCAAAACTACATTGGGATTTGTTTCCATTCTGTTTCTCCTTTATCGGAATACTTTTTTATTGTGATCAAAAATTTCCAGCCGTCTGCACTTGCTGAAATCCGGCTTCATATCGGGTAAATACATGCCGATAGCAATAGGAATCTGCATCGGGTTCAGCGTTGGATTCTGACAGCAGATCAAAGCATTTATTGTAATCTCACAATCACTGATCCTTTTAACAGTAAAGCGGTGAATCATTGAAACGATATTCTGATCCTGCATGCCATTCTTCGTCTTTTTTGAAACGATTACCTCTTCCCTGCCGAACAACTCACAGATTGCATCCTCTGTACCCGACGGAATGCCGTCATTATATTCCAGGGTGATGTCACATTCCAGTAATGCCAGATCTCTTATCTTTCTCCCCTGCTCATACACATCCAGGACCCGTATGCCGTCCGTAAGCATTGCGTTAAGGCGCTGGCGGATTTCATCGCAGGAAACCGGGTCTCCGTCCAGCGCAAAATCCAGTAACTCACATCGGCTCTCAACGCCCACTGACAGAGGCAATGCGATGGATACGGAAGGTCTGGGATTAAATCCCTGCGTATGGGTAAGAAGCAGATATGACCGTTTAAAAGCTCTTTGGAAAACACGCATCAGATCAAGATGGGAGATCCATACGGCATTTCCTGTTTTCTCAAAAAGCAGTCTAGGCATCGCACGCCACCTCCTTGAGAAGTGTATTGGCCCCGCAGCCAGCGCATCCCTGTCTGCAGTCCGGGGTGATCACACCTTCATAGGCCCGTCTGCGTTCCCGCAGAAGGAATTTCTTGGTCACGCCAACATCAATGACCTCCCAGGGAAGAAGCTCGTCCTCACCATAGCCACGGACTGTATAGAAGTTGGGGTCGACACCGCAGGCTTTAAATGCGTCCAGCCACTTAAAGTAATTGAAGTACTCGTCCCATCCGTCCAGCCGCGCGCCTCTCTTTGCGGCTTCCTCGATCACCGGGCCCAGGCGGCGGTCCCCCCGCGCCATGACCGCCTCCAGGCGGCTCAGATCGGGCTCGTGGTAATCGTATTCGATCGACTTTGAATAGAGATGACTTTTCAGCAGCTTGCAGCGCCGTAAATACTCAGAAGGCGTGATCTGCTTCTCCCACTGGAAAGGGGTATGGGGCTTTGGCACAAAGTAGGCTGTGGCGACATGAACACGCAGGCCGCGTTTTTTATTCACGGCATTTTCTTTCCACGCAAGAATGATCTTATACACCAGCTCTGCAATTCCCAAAACATCCTCATCGGTTTCGGTAGGCAGTCCCAGCATGAAGTACAACTTTACATTATTCCAACCGCCGGCAAATGCATTGGTGCAGGAAGTCAGGATTTCCTCTTCCGTCAGATTTTTATTGATCACATCACGCAGGCGCTGTGTGCCTGCTTCCGGCGCAAAGGTCAAGCCGCTCTTGCGTAAGGTTTTCAGCTTCTGCATCAGCTCACGGGAGAAATTGTCCGCACGCAGAGAAGGAACGGAAAGGTTGATCTTATTATCTGCACAATACGGGATCATCGCATCCGTCAGTTCTTTCAGCTCTCTGTAGTCCGATGTGGAAAGGCTGGAAAGCGTTATTTCGTTATGACCGGAATCCGTCAGCGTCTCCACCGCTTGTTCATACAGGACCTTCGCGCTCTTTTTTCTCACAGGTCGGCAGGAAAAGCCTGCCTGGCAGAATCGGCATCCACGAATACATCCGCGAAAGACCTCAAGGTTCGCTCTGTCGTGTACGATCTCCGTAGATGGCACAATCATTTTCGTGGGGTAATAAGCTTTATCCAAGTCCTCAATAATACGCTTTGTCACCACTGCCGGTGCGCCATTCTTAGGTGTAACGGCGGCAAGCGTACCGTCTGCGTTGTATGTGTGGGTGTAAAAAGACGGCACATAGACTCCGGTGATCTTGCTGACGCTTTCCAAAAACGCTTCCTTGCTCCATTCCTCAGCCTTTGCACGGTCGTACAGCGTCAGAATCTCCTGCGTTATCTCTTCACCTTCACCAAGGGAAAAGAAGTCCACAAAGTCAGCCAGGGGCTCCGGATTAAAGGTACACACGCCGCCGGCAAATACGATATTCTTCAGCCCCTTGCGGTCCTTAGCATGCCGCGGAACACCGGCAAGAGAAAGCATATTCAAAATATTGGTGTAGCACATTTCGTAGCCGATGGTGAAGGCGATCATATCAAAATCCTTCACAGGCGACTGACTTTCCAGCGCCCACAAAGGAAGACCGTTTTCCCGCATCACCGTTTCCATATCGCCCCAGGGTGCAAACACACGCTCACACCATACACCGTCCATTTCGTTCATAACGCCGTAGAGTATGCGCATGCCAACATTGGACATACCGATCTCATAGGTATCCGGAAAACAAAACGCGACCCGCACACGAACCTGCGACAGGTCTTTTTTTATTTCATTAAACTCGCCGCCGGTATAGCGGGCAGGCTTCTGGACAGCAGGAAGAAGCCTTTGCAGTAATTCGGTCATGACTGTACCTCTTTATTTTCTAATGGAACTATTGTACTCGCAACGGTAAATCAATGCAAGGATTTTTTTGTTTTCCACCAGAGGATCATCACAACCAGCACAGGCACCGGACCAAGACGGTAGCAAATACTAATACATATACTTCCGGCAAGCAATGACAGCAGGACCGCATGATTCAATATCCGTATTGCTTTGATCGCAGCAGATTGTGTTATAATACGCTCCAGAACCGCTTTTATAAATCTGCCTCCGTCATTGGGATAAACAGGCAGTAAGTTATAGGCGCACTGCAGGCATCCGCAGAGCGCCGCCTGGGGCAACCAGCGGGCAATCAGGAGTAACATTGCGCTGCCGGCGGGTCCTGCCAGAGCACAAAGTGCTTCCTGCCACGGCAGCAATAAATCGGTTTGGATCACTGTACCGCTCAGCATGATGTTTATCTGCCATACGGTGCCGTTACAGATTTTAATAGCCGCAAGATGAAACAGCTCATGAACCGTAGACGCTATGATCCATGCCAGCACCCATTTCCAGGGGAGGATGAAAAAAGCCATCGCAATAACGACACATATCCAGGGACTTATACATACTGGCGTCTTCTTATTATTTTGCCCCATCCAGGATCTCCATGCAGAATGCTGTTACCGCATCTTTGACTCCCATGCCAGCACGAAGATCATTATATAGCTCCGATGCCGCTTTCTCCGTCTGCAGCGGATCGCCGGGTATTAGTATTTCTTTTAACACATCCCTGATGCCGGGATCTGAAAGAAATATCACAATCAGAATACACAGTACGATTGCTATTACGGGTTTTGGATTTAAAGTATGCTTCTTAACAGGGTATTTTTTCTCCAGCTGCGGTTCATAAATGATTTTATAGCCCATATAATCACCATCCACAGTAGCATACGCAACAGCATAGCCCGAAAACACAAACAGGCAAAAAATGGTTCAAGACTTGACAACCTATTAAATATTCAATATAATATTTCCGCTATCGGGGTATGGCGAAGTTTGGTATCGCGCTTGGTTCGGGTCCAAGAGGCCTCGGGTTCGAATCCCGATACTCCGACCACATGAAAAGCCCGCCCACCTGGGTGGGCTTTTCTCATTTTCATCTGCGACCCTCAGGAGATCCGTAATTATGAAGAAAAAACTTACAAGGTTTCATATTGGTCTGCGTACCATCAAAACGACGATCGCAATTATTATCGCTATCCTCATCGTCGAAGGACTGGGAACCACGGAATCACGGCTGATATTCGCCATGCTGGGTGCTATGGCGGCAGTACAGCCAACTTTTAAAGAATCCCTGGAATCCTGCATCTCTCAGGTTATAGGTGTTGTATTCGGTGCGCTCTGCGGTGTGGTTTTACTGCTTCTGAACCTGCCCTCTCTTGTTACCATCGGCATCGGTATTATTCTTGTGATAACACTGTATAACGGGCTGCAGATCCGCTACTCCCCCAGCCTGCCCTGCTTTATTCTTGTTATGCTTTGTTCCACACCGGACAGCCGTCCCCTTTTATATGCCACAGGAAGAATTTGGGATACAGCTATCGGTCTTGCTGTAGGCATGGTCATCAATATGCTTGTATTCCCCTACGACAACAGCAAAAAGATTCGCTTTACGGCGGAGAGCCTTGATAAACAGCTGATCTTGTTTCTGACAGATCTGTTTGACGGCGACGATGTATATCCGGATGTAAAGCAAATGCAATCGGTTATTGATACTCTGAACTCTCAGTTAAAAATTTTTTCAAACCAGAAATTGATTTTAAAGCTGAAGCGTCAAAGCCAGGAACTTGAACTGTTTAAAGCCTGTGAACATAAGGGCCGCGCGCTTGTTGCCCAGATGGAAGTTTTGTGTGCCATGGGCCAGCCTGGCCAATTGAACGAAGAGAATCGTTTGCAGCTGAATGCATGCGGCGCAAATATTGAGAAGTCGCAACCGATGGATCCCCTCAGTGAGCGGGATGTGGTAACAAACTATCATGTGTCCCAAATCCTCGTGCTGCGCCAGGAACTGTTGGACGTTTTACAGAAGAAATGATTGGTGAAAGCTATGACTAAAGGCCACAGCAACAATCAAATATTCAGCGCACCGTCCGTGATACGGCGCATTTTGACTGCGTGGCTTTTTGCTGCAACTGTAGAGTATTGTCTTCTACCCCAATCGCTCAAAATTTTGCAGGAGCTCAATGGATTGCAACAGATGTCCCTGCTCCGGGTAATTCTTTTGACCGTAATCGCATTCATTATACTCAGCATCCTGAACAAATGCAAAACAGAACGATGGCTAATGGTTTGCTTTTACAGCGTGCTGTCTTGTGTCAGCCTTTACATCTCTTTTACCCTGCCGTTTCTCATCGCCAACTGTCTGATCCTGCTTATCTTAATCGTTTATGCTGTCCGTGGTTGGGACAGTTCTTCAACCAAAGCAATTACTTCTGCAACGGAACCGCATCTTTGGCGTTGGGTCGCAGCTATTTCCGCCATTGCTTTTTTCTTATTCGTCAGCATATGGACAGTTTGCAGAGTACTTACCTTCAGCACGCCAACATATGACTTTGGAATTTTCTCCCAAATGTTTTATAACATGAAGACCATCGGTCTTCCCATGACTACAGTTGAGCGAGACGGTCTTCTTTCCCATTTCCACGTTCATATGTCCCCCATTTACTATTTGCTCCTTCCCTTTTATTGCCTCTTCCCCTATCCTGCCACACTCCAGATATTGCAGGCCGCCGTTCTGGCATCTGCCGTGATCCCGCTGTGGCTTATTGGAAAACAGCATGGTATCCATCCCGGATTGTGCGCGTTAAATTGTGTTCTGCTGGTGCTGTATCCGGCCTACTCCGGCGGAGCCAGCTATGATATTCACGAAAATACTTTTCTCACACCCCTAATCCTTTGGCTTTTTTATGGGATGGATCGAAAAAGCAAATGGACCATTCTGCTTTCTTCTGTATTACTTCTGATGGTCAAGGAAGATGCCGCTGTTTATGCCGCTGTGATTGCTTTGTACTATTTCCTGTGCGGGCTTTTACGCCGGGATCGATTCCTTACGCTCACCGGCTTACTGCTTGCGGCATTGGCAGGCATTTGGTTTGTTGTCGTCACCGGTTATCTTGCCCGTGTCGGCGACGGTGTTATGACCTACAGGTATAAAAACTTCATGTATGATGACTCCGGGTCTTTATTAACTGTTATCAAGTCAGTGATACTGTGCCCAATGAAAGCAATTTTTGAATGTGTGGATCCTGAAAAGCTGAAATTCATCGGCTTCACGCTTTTGCCCCTGGCCGGTATACCTCTCCTTACCGGAAAGTATGAGCGTATGGTTCTCCTGATCCCCTATATTTTAGTCAACCTCATGTCTGATTATCAGTATCAGCATGATATTTTCTTCCAGTACACCTACGGCACTACCGCATGCTTGTTTTATATGTTCGCCGTGAACCTTGCGGATTTTAAGACTAATTATACCCGTCTAATCGCATTGAGCGCAGCTGTGTGTATATGCGGTGTCTGTTTTGTTTCTGAGGTATGGCCGAAAGCCACATATTATACCAACAAATATATCCATGGTCACACAGTGTATACGCAGACGCGTGAAACGCTTTCCCTGATCCCTGAAGACGCCTCTGTATCCGCATCTACATTCTATACCACCTATCTCTCGCAACGGTCGCTATTATATGATGTTCGCTATGCCTCGAACGATCATATTTTAAGTACGCAGTATGTTGTACTATCTGTAAAAGACGATGGATTTGATGCAATGGTAACATTCCTGGAGGACAATTATTATGAACTATACGCAGTACAGGACGATGCCCTTGTGATCTACCGCCAAGGCTCATAAACAAATCCCGGCTCCATTATGGAGCCGGGATTTTTATATCAGATCAGCTGCTGCTCGTTAATGATCAGCTTAAATTGCAGGCCAAGAGTCTCTGCTGCCTTACGGCACAAAAGCATGCGGTTCATGAAAATTTCGAAATAATCCATTACGGAACCGAATTTTGTATCAACTGTAAGCTTTAATTTTACCAGGGTCTTTTCCTCATTGATCTTTAAAACCGATTTCTTAACAGAGTAGTTTACCCGGTCATGAATGTCAAAGGTTGAAATGTCCTGGTTACGGACCCGTGTCCAGCGCACATCCGCTTTATCGGCAAGGATCAGTGCAGCAGCAACAGGATTCACGGGAACACCCGTACCCTCGTCGTGATTGCCTATGGCAGTAACGATCGTCGCCATTTCGCCGGGATCGCAATTCATGCCGCTGAGAATGCACCACGCCATAACAGCGCCGGACTGGGAATGTTCTTTTCGGTTCACGAGATTTCCAATATCGTGAAGGTAACCTGCGATTTTAGCAAGTTCAACTGTACGCTCATCATAACCCAGGGTCTGCAAAATATAACCTGCAGTTTCAGCCGCATGCATTACATGGGCAAAGCTGTGCTCCGTGAAGCCCAAAGCGGCCAGAGATTCATCCGCGCGGATAATATAGGTTTTGATGGCTTCACTTTCGGTCAACATTTCATAAGTAATCATAAATCTCACCTCATTGGTTTTAGTATAACACAGAATTACCATCCAAAAAAGACATTTCATTAAAGTTTGCAAAATTTCTACTATATTGCGCATAATAAGAAAAACCGCAAAGGCAGAGTATGGTATATGTGTACAGCAATAACTTACAATAACGGCAACCACTATTTCGGCAGAAATCTTGATCTTGAGTATTCCTACCGCGAAGAAGTGACCATCACGCCACGAAATTATGTTTTCTCATTTAAACATATGCCCTGTATGCCCACACACTATGCGATCATAGGCATAGCCACTGTATCAGAGGATTATCCCTTATACTACGACGCTACAAACGAGGCAGGTCTTTCCATGGCCGGTCTGAATTTCCCGGAAAATGCAGTCTATCATCCTTATGACGAGTGTAAGGATAACATTGCGCCATACGAGTTAATTCCCTGGATCCTCGGTCAATGTAAAACTGTAAATGACGCCTGCAGCAAATTGGAAAAACTGAGTATTACCGACATCCCGTTCAGCAAAGAATACCCGCTCACACCCCTGCACTGGATGCTTTCCGACAGAAACGCCTCTGTCACAATTGAGCAAACCCGGCACGGACTGCAGGTTCTGGAAAATCCAATTGGTGTATTGACCAATAACCCTACCTTTGCGTTTCACATGCACAACTTGCAGAACTACCTGCATCTGAAAAATACTGAACCGATATGTCCGCTCACAAGCAATCCGGACATCAAATTGTACAGCCGTGGCCTGGGTGCGTTCGGTTTGCCTGGAGATATTTCCTCAGCCTCACGATTTGTAAGAGCGGCATTTGTGAAATTTCATTCTGTATCTGAAAAGACGGGCGAGTCCGGCATCTGCCAATTCTTTCATATTCTGAATACGGTACAGCAGCCGGCAGGATGTGTCAAAGCCGGTGATTCCTATGTCAAAACCGTGTACAGCAGCTGCTGTAACACAGACAGAGGAGCCTACTATTATACGACCTATGAAAACAGTCAAATATCCTGTGTTGACATGCATCATACAAATCTTGACGCTAACACGCTGACGCGTTATCCGTTGATCCGTGAAGAACGAATAAATATGCAAAATTAAAAGTGCTGCAACATTGCTGCAGCACTTTATTATTGAATATCCAAAATCTTTTGTACATATGTACAAGCATCCTTGCCGGACATATTCAACACCACAGAAAATTCTCCGCTGATCAGTCTTTCCGCATCTCTCAAAAAATTCTCATCACTGGCATGAACCTTCTTTCCGTTGTTCATCTGCTCTCTTCTGTGTCGGTACAATAACCCGATCATCCCCAACAGCAACACACGGTCACCGCTGGCAAGCACGGTTTTATAATGCTGTTTTCTCTGCGGCTCATCCTCGATCCATTTCAGCTCGTTTTTGCTGGCTTCATGCAATAACTGATCGATCTCCTGCCTTGTTAAAATCGGTTTGATCCTGCTGACGGCAACTGCATTTTGCTTTGGTACATAATAACGGGTCTCCGGTTGGTCAAGAGGCTGCAAAACATAATATTCAACATTTTTTCTGTCAATTCTCCGCACCTCCGGACTCAAAACATTACACACGCCGTGAATGCCGTACACCACCTGGCAGCCCTGTTGAAACACCTTACTCCTCCTCTCTCCCAGACCTCATTATTTCTCACATAATGTTCATATTTATTATAACACTTTTTCGGAAATTTTTCACATAGTTATATTGCCGAAATTTAAGGGTACATAATTGTTGAAAATTATTAAATGCGGGTATAAAAAATACTCTTTATTTATATGTGAAATGCCGTTATAATAAGTTAAAAGAAAGAGAGGGAATATTATGCGCATCGTGATCAAAATAGGGACCAGTACGCTTGCCTACCCCACCGGACATTTAAATATCCGCAGAGTAGAAGAATTGTGTAAAGTAATAAGCGATATCAAGAACGCCGGACACGAAGTGATTCTTGTTTCCTCCGGCGCCATCGGTATGGGAATCGGCAAGCTGGGGTTGCAGGAGCGCCCTGCTGATATTCCCACCAAACAGGCAGCCGCAGCCGTTGGACAGTGCGAGCTTATGTATACATATGACACACTTTTCAGCCGATACAACCATACTGTGGCGCAGCTACTGATTACCGGCGACGATGTTGCAAATGATGCCCGTCACACCAATTTCCGCAACACACTCAACCGGCTGCTGGAGTTGGGCGCAATCCCTGTCATCAACGAAAACGATACCGTCGCGACAGACGAGATCATTATTGGCGACAACGATACACTTGCCGCATTTGTTGCGGAGAGTGTCGCAGCGCAAAAGTTGATTTTACTTTCAGACATTGACGGACTTTACACCGCTGATCCCCATACACATCCGGATGCTGAGCTGATCCGGTTTGCAGATAAAGTTGACGACGCTATGTATGCTATAGCTGGAGGAAGCGCCTGCCGTCTTGGAACCGGTGGTATGGTCACAAAACTCCGGGCTGCTGAGATCTGCCTTGCCTGTGGCTGCAATATGATCATCACCAACGGAAACACGCCTGCAAATCTATATGATATTTTAGACGGAAAACCGGTTGGTACGACCTTTACGGAGAACTGCTTATGAAAGAAATGTTACAAGCCGCAAAAGCGGCAAAGACCCAGGTGGCTTCACTAACCACAGAACAAAAGAATGCCGCACTGCACGCAATGGCTGATTCGCTGCTCGCACACCAGGAACAGATCCTTGCGGCAAATGCGGATGACATCAAACATGCCACCAATACCATTGCGGAAGTCATGCTTGACCGGCTGCGTCTAACACCGGAGCGAATCGCGGGAATGGCTCAGGGTATCCGTGATGTTGCCGCTCTGCCCGATCCGGTAGGCCGCGTTCTTGACGAACATGTTCGTGTAGACGGTCTTGTGATCCGGAAATGCTCTGTGCCTGTTGGTGTGATCGCCATCATTTATGAAAGCCGTCCCAATGTAACAAGTGATTCCGCTGCGCTGGCACTAAAAAGCGGCAACGTCTGCGTTCTCAGAGGCGGTAAGGAGGCATTCCACTCCGCATGCGCCATTGTCAGCGCATTACGCTGTGGATTAAAATCCGTCGGTATCACTGAAAATGCCGTGAATCTTGTGACTGATACCTCACGAGATAGTGCCACAGCGCTGATGACCGCGAATGGTTATGTTGACATTCTCATTCCTAGAGGCGGTGCCGGTCTTATTAACGCATGTGTCCGGCAGGCTACGGTTCCCTGTATTGCCACCGGTACCGGAATTTGCCATGTTTATATTGAAAAGACCGCCGATCTTGACATGGCGCTAAACATCGTAGAAAACGCAAAAACCAGCCGTCCCAGTGTATGCAACGCTGAGGAGGTACTGTTGATCGACAAATCTATTGCTTCTGAATTTCTTCCCATGCTACATGAGAGAATCGTTTCGCAGCGACAAAACAAGGGTCTTATTCCTGTCGAACTCCGTCTGGATTCCTATGCCCGGGCCATTATTCCCGGTACGGATGCCGGACCGCAGGACTTCGATACGGAATTTCTGGATTATATCCTGGCTGTTAAGTGTGTTGACGGTGTGCATGAGGCCGTTTCCCACATTGCCTCCCATTCCACAGGTCATTCTGAAGCGATTGTAAGCCGCAGTGATGCTGCAATTGAGGTCTTTGCAGCAGGCGTTGACAGTGCAGCCGTATATATAAATGCCTCCACCCGCTTTACTGACGGAGGAGAGTTCGGCCTTGGCTGTGAAATGGGTATCTCCACGCAAAAGCTCCACGCCCGGGGACCTATGGGCCTCCAGGAGCTGACAACTTATAAGTATATCGTATATGGCAACGGCCATATCAGATAGGAGGCATTTATGAAATATGGATTCATAGGCTGCGGTAATATGGGCGGCGCCATTGCCAGGGCACTCAGCCGTGCCACAAAGGACATTCTTCTGTCTGACCCCAGTCCCAAATCCGTCCAGCTGGCTGGCGAGTTTGGATGCGCTTGTGGTGACAATGAGAGAGTTGCTGAGGAATGTGATCGCATTTTTCTTGCTGTAAAGCCCCAGGTCATGGCCTCCGTTCTTGCACCTTTAGCCCCTGTGCTGGCAGAACGCAAGCCGTTGATCATCACCATCGCCGCAGGATTGGAGATCAACCAAATTGAGGCATTTATCGGCACGTCCCTGCCGGTGATCCGTATTATGCCCAACACACCAGTGGCGGTTGGAAAGGGTATGATTCTCTATTGCCACAATGCACTGGTAAGCGAAGCAGATCTTGCGGATTTTCTGCAGGACATGCGGTATGCAGGTGCATTGGACAGCCTGGAGGAAAAGCTTATTGATGCCGCCAGCGCCTTATCCGGAAGCGGTCCGGCGTATATGTACCTGTTTCTGGAAGCCATGGCAGACGGAGCCGTCTCCTGCGGTCTTCCCCGTCAAAAGGCTATAGCCTACGCCGCCGCAACAATGGAGGGTGCCGCGCAAATGCTCATACAGACCGGTCAACATCCCGGTGCGTTAAAGGATGCTGTATGCTCTCCCGGCGGAAGCACCATCGCAGGCATTCACGCACTGGAGGAAAACGGTTTCCGCGGGGCGGTAATGGACTGTATTACCGCTGCTTATCAGCGAAATCTTGAACTTGGTAAATAAAAAAGCGTGTCATTCTTTATGAATGACACGCTTTTTTTATCGAATTACACGGACACGGATAACGCCATCAATACCCTTCAGCGCATCCAGTGCAGCCTGAGAAGGTACACCGTCCAAATCAAGCATCGTATACGCATATTCCCCTCTGCTTCGGTTCAGAAGATCCGAGATGTTAATGTTCTCTGAAGCCATGACCGTTGTAAAACGGCTAAGCGTATTGGGAATATTCTTATGGAGGATTGTGATACGGGAAGCTTTAGTACAAATACCCATATCGCAATTTGGATAATTTACAGAGTTGATGATATTACCGTTTTCAATGTAATTCATTACCTGTTGGACAGCCATTCGCGCACAGTTATCCTCAGACTCTTCCGTTGATGCACCCAAATGCGGTATGGCTACAACGCCCTGCATATTTGCAGTCTTGTCGTTGGGAAAATCTGTAATATATTTTTTAACCTTATGCGTTTCAAGGGCCGCCTTTAAAGCATCGTCATCAACCAGCAGGTCCCGGGCAAAATTAAGGATCACCACGCCATCCTTCATTTTAGAGATCGCTTCACCATTGATCATCCCTCTGGTATCATCCAGCAGCGGTACATGCAGTGAAATATAATCACACTGTGCGTAAATCTCCTCTCTGGTCTTGACGCGTATGATATTGCTGTCCAAATGCCAGGCTGCGTCAATTGAAATAAAAGGGTCACATCCATATACCTGCATGCCAAGCTTTCTGGCTGCGTTTGCCAATGGTCCGCCGATTGCACCCAGTCCAATAACACCTAAGGTTTTACCCCGAATCTCACAACCGGCAAACTTGGATTTTCCCTTTTCAACCTGTTTGGCAATGTCCTTACTGTCCTTAATGCTCTGTACCCAGTTGATGCCGTCAACCACATCACGGGAGCCAAGCAGCATGCCGCACAGCGCCAGTTCAACAACACCGTTGGCGTTGGCACCGGGCGTATTAAAGACAACGATGCCCTGCTCAGAGCATTGCTCCAGTGGAATGTTATTCACACCCGCACCGGCACGGGCAACAGCAAGCAGTCTATCTGGGAAAGAAAGCCCATGCATGTTGGCACTTCTGACCAAAATCGCATCCGCCGCATCCGCATGCTGTGCAGTTTCATAAGCTGATGTCCAGAGCTCTGTTCCCTTTTGGGAAATTGGATTTAAATAGCGTATCTGATACATGCCTTACACCTCTTTCTGCGTGTTTGTCTTTTATGCGCGGACATTTGTATTTATGCATACTAACACCATTCATTACAAATTGCAATACCTGCTTAAAAAAATTAGATATTCTCGCAAAAACCGGCAATAATTAACGCTACATTTTGTTTATCTTTATATAAGCGATACATGATTAACTTTCAGCCAAGAATTGATCTGAAGCATATATGCAATTGTTTGAGGGACGCGCATCAGCTGACCATACCAGGGCCAGGTATATTCTGCATTCAAAAGTCCGTCCAAAGCGCCCCTGCTTACGATTTGCATGATCGGTGCAGAACTGTCCTCTAATACAGCAATTAATGCATGACTGACAAGCTGTAGATAGCGTGGATCAAAGGTTTTGGGGTATGGACTCTTCTTTCTGTATAGGATTTCATCCGGAAGAATTCCACGCATTGCATACCGAAGCAGCCCCTTTTCCCGGTTCTCGTAATCTTTATATGCCCACGGCACGCCATACATATATTCAGCGATCCGGTAGTCACAAAATGGAACTCTCACCTCAAGTCCGCTGTACATGCTCATTCTGTCCTTTCTGTCCAGAAGTGTCTGCATGAACCAGCGGTGGTTAAGATTGACCATCTCCTTCATTCTTCTGTCATCCGGCGATGTTCCAGGAAGTATATCGCTTTCTCTAATGGTTTGATGATACCGGGAAGCAACAAAATCATCTGGGTCAATATATTGCAAGACTTCCGGATGTAAAAAAGCTGCCCGCTGTTTTGTGTTCTGCGCCCAGGGAAATCCGTCAAGCATCCGCACCTGGGGATCACGGTACCATGGATACCCACCAAATATTTCATCGGCGCACTCTCCGGAGAGCGCCACTTTTACTTTCTTGCGAATCTGCCTGCAAAAGGCCAGCAGCGAAAAATCAACATCTGCCATTCCGGGCAAATCTCTTGCCAGCGTTGCATTTTCCAGTTCTCCCAGTAAGTCCTCCGGAGTCAAAACAGTTTGCTTATGGTCAGAACTAAGAAACTCAGTCATTACGGTTATATATTCAGCATCTGAATTTGGCTGAAATTTCCCGGGAACAAAGTATTTATCATTATCAGCATAGTCTACCGAAAATGTTTGCAGTCTTTTTCCGTCTTGCTGCATTCGTTCCCCACAGATAGCTGAAATAATACTTGAATCCAAGCCCCCGGAAAGGAAGGTCCCTATGGGTACATCCGATACCATTTGCCTGCAAATACTGTCTTTAACCAAATAGCGTACGGTTTCTGCTGTAGCTTCATAGGAATCTGTATGTTCCCGGTCTGTCAGTTTCCAGTAACGCCTGTGTGTCCATTTTCCGTCATAGAAACAGCCGCAGCAGCCCGGCTCCAATTCCATGATTCCCCGCAAAACACCACTTCCGGGTGTTCGTCCGGGACCTATAAGAAATAGCTCTGCGATGCCGTCTGTGTCCAATTCGGCTTTTATCTCAGGATGGGTCAAAATTGTTTTTATCTCAGAGGCAAACAAAATCCCTCCGTTATGGATCGTATAAAACAGCGGCTTCACGCCCATTCTGTCACGGGCAAGAAAAAGCTTTTCACGCCTGTGCTCCCAAACCCCAAAGGCAAAGATCCCGTTAAACTTATTAAGTGCCGCATCTTTCCACTGAGCATAAGCATGCAGTAATACCTCTGTATCTGAATGTCCAAGGAATTTATGACCTTCCAGAAGCAACTCATGGCGAATTTCTTCGGTATTATATAATTCTCCGTTGTACACAACCGTATATCGCTCTCCAGCCCATTCAAGATACATGGGCTGCTTTCCCTTTTCGATATCAATGATCGCCAATCGGCTGTGCAAGAGCGCACACCGGTTCGAGACAAACCTACCGTTTTCATCCGGTCCTCTTCGTTTCATCGTATCCAACATGCGATCAATTATGCGATCGTTATAATCAAGTCCCACCATTCCCGCTATTGCGCACATAATTTGATCCCTTCCTTTCCATGTGTATATTCTATGTTGGAAACGAGATTCTGTGCATGAATTGGCGCAGCTGTGGAATACTGTCAAGGGTGATAAAAATGAAAGGCAGTAAAGATCTGTTATCTTCAATAATCAAAACTACGCAAATGGGACAGGCAGGCATTCATTCTGTTCTGAAAGCACCACTTCAGGCCACATTACGCTCCGCACTCAAGTCACAGCTTGAGGAATACGATGCCATTGAGCAGGAAGCACAAGCTATCGCCGCATCCAGAGGCTGGACCTTGGAGGAGCTGGATCCCGCAGTGCGAAGCATGGCAAAAATGATGAGCAGAGCGCAGCTATCTTTCGGTGATACTGATTATAAAGCCACGGCAATGACCATTCAAGGAAATACAAAAGGTATGATCAAAGGGCTGCACAATCTTCACCAGCTGGGACAATCTGACGAGCGTGTCTCACAGCTGTCTCAGCGGCTTCTGGATTGCGAAAACGCCAATATCCGTCAAATGCAGGGGTTTCTATAACCCCTGCACATTTATTCAGCAGGAACATATAATAGTCTAAAACAGGAAAAGGAGGGATCGTATCTGTCTGCTATCGGTTACATACAGGTACATGCATACACCAGCAATGCACAAATTCCATTAAATGATGTGGCAGTAACAGTCACAGATGCCAGCGGTGCCGCAATTGCAATGCGTCTTACAAACCGCAGCGGCATGCTGGATGTACCAATTGAGATCACTGTGCCTGATCTGTCAGCCAGCCAGTCACCAAATACGGGAGTTATCCCCTTTGGCAGCGTTAATCTTTATGCGAAGCTTGAGGATTACGAAGAAATAGATGTTCAGGATCTGCAAATTTTTGCCAATACCATTACCATGCAGAATCTGGAAATGATACCAATGTCAGAATTGCCAGCAAACTGGAACAAAGCAGAAATTTTTGACATTCCGCCACAGAACCTGTAGGAGATTGCATATGCCACCAGTAACACCATATGTACCACAGCAGATCACCGTCCATCTGGGCTCACCATCATCCAATGCGGCAAATGTGACTGTTCCATTCTCCGATTATGTTAAAAATGTTGCATCCAGCGAAATTTACCCCACATGGGATGACAGCGCACTGCGTGCGAATATCTTGGCAATCGTTTCTTTTGCATTGAATCGTGTGTATACGGAATTCTACCGCAGCAGAGGGTACAGTTTTGATATTACAAACAATACGGCATACGATCAGGCATTTGTCAACGGCAGAAACTATTTTGAGAATGTTTCCGCTCTGGTAGATGAGCTTTTCAATGACTATCTGCGCAGGCCTGGCTTTGTGGAACCTTTAGCCGCAAAATTCTGCAACGGCACAACCGTCACTTGCGAAGGCCTCAGTCAGTGGGGCAGCCAAAACTTGGCACAACAAGGCTATACCTCTGACCAAATTCTAAGGAACTACTATGGAAATGTTGAAACCGTACAAAATGCACCTATTCGCGGTATAACCGCATCCTATCCAGGCACGCCCCTGCGTCGTGGTTCCAGCGGTCCCAATGTTGTTGTGCTTCAGGTAGCACTGAACCGTATTTCACAAAACTACCCCGCTATCCCTAAAATACCTGCGGCAGACGGAATCTTCGGCAGCCGGACAGACGCATCAGTAAGGGCATTTCAACAGATTTTTGGACTTACTGCCGACGGAATCGTTGGGCCGGCAACCTGGTATGAAATAGTGCGTCTTTATACCGCCGTAACAAGACTGTCAGAACTACGCAGCCAGGGGCAGCAATTTTATGCCATAAACTGGTCAGCACCAAACGCACTTCAGATTGGGGATACCGGCGAAAAGGTACGACTGCTACAATATATGCTTTCCGTTCTGGATACATATATACCTGAGATACCGCCACTGACTGTTGACGGCATCTTTGGGCAGGCGACCCGTGTGGCGGTACTTGCAGCACAGCGCCGCTTTGGTCTGCCGGAAACCGGTAATGTAGATGCGGCAACTTGGGATGAGATCTACGATCAGTACTCCGGAATAGAGAACACATCACTTCGCAGCCGCGAGGTTTTTCCCATGAACAGGAATACCGTACCGGCAGTAAATTTGCGGCAAGCTTCCGTTACGCGCCGAACAGGTACCGGAGAATATAACAGAAGCAATTACTCAAGAACGACGACAATAACACAGTTCCCGGGAAGAGACTTAAGTATCGGTTCGCAGGATCCCGTACGACAGGAGGTAGTAAGATGAGGCCGGAAGAATCCTTTGTTGAGCAGCCTGTAAGAAGCCTTCAGACTATGCTGCGAGTATTGTCTGAAGATGACAGCCGCTTACCCACTGTTGTTCCTGATGGAATTTACGGTCCTACAACAATGAATGCCGTAGCAGCATTCCAGCGCATCTCGGGGATTTCACCAACGGGAATTACCGACCAGGAAACTTGGGAAAAAATCACCGCCGCTTATGAATTAGCAATTATCCGGGTAAACAAAGCCGAGCCCATCGAGATCATTATGGATCCAGGTCAAGTATTCCGCCTTGGCGAAAGCAGTCCGTATATATATCTGCTACAGAGCATGCTGACGCAATTATCCTTGGATCACCCAACTATTATATCTCCCGGGCATAGTGGGTATATTGATGAAAGCACCGCATCCTCTTTGTCAGGTTTTCAGTCCCTTTCAGGCTTGCCTGTAACCGGCGAACTTGACAAGATCACCTGGAAGCATTTGGTGCTCCAGTTTACCCTCAATGCCCACCACAATAGTGCATATCACCGCTCATTATAGAATGTCAGAAAAACAGAGAAATTGAAAACAAATTATTAATTTACAGGTAAATTCCTCTGTGTCCACTTGAAACTTAAATAAATTGGAATATAATAATATGATATATGTGGGTTATGCAGATACCTCCGGAGGAAAACCATGTTTATAAAAAGCTGGAAAAACGAAATATTTACCATACCGAATTTTCTGAGTCTGTTCAGATTGGTCTTAATTCCTGTTTATGTCACCATTTATCTCAGGGCAAGTGAAGCGTCAGACTATTTTTTAGCTGCTGCAATCCTTGCCGTCTCATGCTTGACTGATATGATCGACGGACAGATCGCCAGAAAGTTTAATATGATCTCAACGGTTGGAAAGATCCTGGATCCGCTTGCAGATAAACTGACGCAGTTTGCGCTCATCTTGTGTCTTGCATCCAAGTATCCGGTGCTGTGGTATCTTGTGGGTTTATTCTTTATAAAAGAAATTTTCCAGCTTATTGCCGGCGCCATCAATCTGCGCAAAGGTAAAATGTTAAAGGGTGCTCTGATCAGCGGCAAAATTTGCACAACCGTTCTTTTCTTAAGTTTAATAGCCATGGTGATGCTTCCAAATTTGGATCCTAAAATCGTTAATATCATAGCGATCGTTGACAGTCTATTTTTGCTTGTTGCGTTTGCTGACTATGCATCTGCTTACCGCAAAAGAGAATCTAAGTTTCAACAGATCACCCCACAGGATGAAGTATAGCAAAAAGGCTAACCCAAATGGGCTAGCCTTTTTCGTGGAGCTAGTGACCTGACTCGAACAGGCGACCTTCTCATTACGAGTGAGATGCACTACCGACTGTGCTACACTAGCATATGGAGTTCTTCAAGCCAAAATATTATATCGGTTATTCCAATCATTGTCAACTGATTTTTATTTCAATCTGTCTCAGAATTTTAAAATTAGTACTTGACAAATTTAGTCAAATGGAGTATTATACACAGGCTGACTGCATTAGTGGTTGGCTGCATGGAGAAGTCGCGTAGCTGGCCGAGCGCGCACGATTGGAAATCGTGTATACCCCAAAAGGGTATCGAGGGTTCAAATCCCTCCTTCTCCGCCAAAAAAGACCACCCGATGGGTGGTCTTTTTATTTGACTAAGGCAGGATCTGCATAATTCAAATCTTATTGTGAACGCTGTAATGACACCCTCATCCATTTGGATGAGGGTGTTCTATTAGTCGGTATAATTACATAAACGGCTCATCCGTGTACTTTACTGTGATCTTTTCCACTTTCTCCAGGGCCTGCAGAATCAGTGCTTCTCTGTCCAGCTTTCGTTCTGCATGGATCACCTGACCAAGAGAGGGCTTTGTCTTGGGATGCTTGGGTGTAAATACCGTGCAGCAATCCTCATAGGGCAAAATCGAAGTTTCTAAAGTGCCGATCTTGCGGGCAATGGTCACAATTTCTTCCTTATCCATGCCAACCAATGGCATAAAAACGGGAATATCAACAACTGCACCGGTAACTGCCATGGCCTGCATGGTCTGGCTTGCCACCTGTCCAAGGTTTTCGCCGGTAATCAGCGCGTCGCAGCCGTGGCTCTTGCCGATGCGCTGTGCAATTTCCATCATAAACCGCCGCATGATCAATGTAAAATACTCTTCAGGACAGTTATCACGAATCGCTTCCTGGATCTGCGTGAAGCCCACAATATTGACCGTCATTCTGCCGCAGTACTTTGTCACCAGGCGGGCAAGCTCCATGACCTTATCTTTTGCCAACTGGGAAGTGTACGGATAGGAGAAGAAATGAACGCACTCCACTTCCACGCCCCGCTTAGCAATCATATATGCAGCAACAGGAGAATCAATCCCGCCGCTGAGGAGGCACATGGCACGACCGCCTACGCCGGTGGGCAGACCGCCTGCACCGGGAACGGCAGGACCATGGACATAGGCTGCCATATCACGGATCTCCACATAAACCGTGTACTCCGGATGATGCACATCAACCTTACAGTCCGGATGCGCTTCCGCCAGTCTGCCGCCGATTTCCTGGGAAATGCCAATGGATGTCAGAGGGAAAGACTTGTCCGCACGCTTGGATTCCACTTTAAAGGACGCAGCGCAATCCAAGTCGTCACCCAAATACTCGTTTGCAGTTTTAAAAATGCTGTCAAGATTCTTTTCGCAGGCTCTGCAGCGGCACAAGCTTGCCAAACCGAAAATGGAATTACATGCTTCCCACGCACCATCCAGATCCGCCGCATCATCCATGGGCTCCACATATACGGTGGACTGCATGATATATACATCAAAGTTGCCGTACTGCTTCATGCGGCGGCGCACATTCTGCCGCAGTTTATCTTCAAACTGACGCTTATTGGCGCCCTTCAGTACGATCTCTCCAAGCTTTAACAGGAAAATCTCCATCACAAATCATTTCTCTTTTCTACAAATTTAGGGTTCTGTATTGTATTGCTTCAGCAATATGATCCACGCTGATGTTGTCGCTGCCCTCCAGGTCCGCAATGGTCCTTGCCACCTTAAGAATACGGTCATAGCTTCTTGCCGTCAAGCCGAAGGCATCAAACGCCTGACGCATCAAATCGGCGCTCTCGTCGTCAATAACGCAATGGAAACGAAGTTCCGTCGGACCCATTCTGGCATTACACATTCCGCTGGCTTCTCCAAAACGCAAATGCTGCCGTTTTCTGGCCGCGTTCACACGCTCCTTGACCGCCGCAGAAGGTTCAGACTCCCGGCGGTCTCTCAAATCCTCAAAATTGACCGCAGGAACTTCAACGATCATATCTATACGATCCAATAACGGACCGGAAATACGGCTGCGATAATTTGCAACCATCTGTTCAGAGCAGGTACATTTTCCGGAGGGATCTCCGTACCAGCCGCATTTGCAGGGGTTCATTGCGCATACCAGCATAAACTCTGCGGGATAGGAAACTGTTCCGGAAACTCTGGCGATGGTCACGCGACCGTCCTCAATAGGCTGACGCATCAGATCCAAAGTGTCCCGCTTGAATTCTGGAAGTTCATCCAGGAATAAAACGCCTTTATGCGCCAAGGAAATCTCACCCGGTCTGGGGTTGGTTCCGCCGCCTGCAAGGCCGGCGCTGGATATTGTATGATGGGGCGAGCGGAAAGGTCTTTGCCGTACCATGGGCGCCTGGGACGATAACAGGCCCATAACAGAATATATCTGGGTAACATGCAGTGCTTCATCCCAGGTCATATCCGGCAGGATAGACGGTAGCCGCTTGCTGAGCATGCTTTTACCGGAGCCGGGAGGGCCAATCAGCAGAATGTTATGGCTACCGGCAGCGGCAATCTCCATTGCCCGTTTTACATTCTCTTGCCCAAGCACATCCTTAAAATCCAGCGACTGAGCAGGCGCAGCCTCCGGCACCCAGATCGGTTCTTCTTCTAATACCGTTTCGCCGTTGATACCGGCGATCAGTTCTTTTACTGTACGCACCGGAATAATTGCGGGACCTCTTGCAAGGGTTGCCTCCGCAGCATTTTCAGCCGGGACAAAGAGCACTTCCATACCGCTGCGCTTTGCGGCAATTGCCATGGGAAGTACACCTGAGACCGGGCGGACCCTGCCATCAAGGCTCAGCTCTCCAAGAAAGGCACTGCTGGATTTTGGGCGGCGGATCGCACCGCTTGCTGCCATAATGCTCAAAAGGATCGGCAGGTCATAATGTGTGCCGCTCTTCTTCAAATTGGCCGGAGCAAGATTTACTGTGATTCGGCTTGTAGGAAAATGCAGGCCTGCTGTTTTGGCTGCTGCGCGTACTCTTTCACGGGCCTCCTTCACAGCAGCATCCGGAAGGCCGACAATATCGAAGCTGGGAAGACCGTTGGAAATATAGCATTCTACACGGATATAATTGCCCTGAATGCCATGTACGCCCGTGGTATTAACGCTACAGATCATTTCCCGTTCCTCCTTGCTTTCTAACTTTTGTTATCATACATCAAATATTGTAAAAACACAATTCTTTTTTTAGAAATGCCACCGCAAACACTGTTGGAAATGAAATTAATTTCTTGTAAGATGTGGTATAACGGCTTTACAAATCGATTTGAAAGTGCTATCATATATGGGACGAAATTTGAATACTTTAGGAGGTATTTCATTTTGGCAAGAAAATTTAAAACTATGGACGGCAATACCGCAGCCGCCCACGTCAGCTATGCCTTTACCGAGGTTGCTGGCATCTACCCCATCACTCCTTCCAGCCCCATGGCAGACTATGTCGATCAGTGGTCCGCTGCAGGTCGGAAGAACATTTTTGGCGACACCGTTAAGGTTGTCGAGATGCAGTCCGAAGCCGGTGCTGCAGGTACCGTCCACGGCACCCTGGCCGCCGGTGCTCTGACCGCCACCTACACCGCATCTCAGGGCCTGCTGCTGATGATCCCCAACATGTATAAGATCGCCGGCGAGCTGCTGCCCAGCGTATTCCATGTTTCCGCACGTACCGTTTCCACCCAGGCACTGAACATCTTCGGTGACCATTCCGATGTCTATGCTTGCCGTCAGACAGGTTTTGCAATGCTGGCTGAGTCCAACGTACAGGAAGTTATGGACCTTGCTGCTGTTGCACATCTGGCTGCTATCGAGGGCCGTGTTCCCTTTATCAACTTCTTCGACGGTTTCCGTACCTCCCACGAGATCCAGAAGGTCGCTATCTGGGATTACGAAGATCTGAAGGAAATGACCAACATGGAGGCTGTTGCTGAGTTCCGTAAGCACTCCCTCAACCCCGAGCGTCCCGCAATGCGTGGCTCTCACGAAAATGACGACATTTTCTTCCAGCACCGCGAAGCTTGCAACAAGTACTATCAGGCACTGCCCGCAGTTGTCGAGAAATACATGGGCAAGGTCAATGAGAAGCTGGGCACCAACTACCAGCTGTTCAACTACTACGGCGCTGCTGATGCTGAACGCGGCATCATCGCTATGGGTTCTTTCTGTGACGTTACTGAGGAAGTCGTTGACTACCTGAACGCTCACGGCCAGAAGGTCGGCCTGATCAAGGTCCGTCTGTACCGTCCCTGGAGCTCCGCTCACCTGCTTGCTGCTATTCCTGCAAGTGCCAAGAAGATTGCTGTTCTGGACCGCACCAAGGAGCCCGGCTCCCAGGGTGAGCCTCTGTACCAGGATGTCGTCATGGCTCTGGCAAAAGCCGGCAAGAACGATGTTACCGTTATCGGCGGCCGTTACGGTCTGGGTTCTAAGGATACCCATCCCGCTTCCGTATTTGCTGTTTACGAAGAGCTGGCTAAGGAATCTCCCAAGCACGAGTTCACCATCGGTATCGTTGACGATGTTACCAACCTGTCTCTGGACGAGACCGTCTCCCCCAACACCGCTGCAGAAGGCACCATCGAGTGCAAGTTCTGGGGTCTGGGCGGCGACGGCACTGTCGGTGCTAACAAAAACACCATCAAGATCATCGGCGACCACACCGGCAAGTACGTACAGGCTTACTTCCAGTACGACTCCAAGAAGACCGGCGGCGTTACCGTATCCCACCTGCGTTTCGGCGATCAGCCCATCAAGAGCCCCTACTACATCAATAAGGCTGACTTCGTTGCATGCCACAACCCCTCCTACATCACCAAGGGCTTCAAGATCGTTCAGGACGTTAAGCCCGGCGGCGTGTTCCTGATCAACTGCCAGTGGTCTCTTGAAGAACTGGAGCATCATCTGGATGCTGCTTCTAAGCGTTATATTGCTCAGAACAACATTCAGCTGTACCTGATCAATGCTATCGATCTGGCAATCAAGGTCGGCATGGGCAAGCGCACCAACACCATTCTGCAGTCCGCATTCTTCTCCCTGGCAAATGTTATGCCCAGCGATGAAGCTATCGGTTACATGAAGGCTGCCGCTGAAGCTTCCTACCTGAAGAAGGGACGCGATGTTGTTGATGCTAACTGGAATGCTATTGATGCCGGTGCTTCTGCATATGTTAAGGTCGACATTCCCACTACATGGGCAACTGCGGAGGATGCTAAGGTCGATGAAGTTCTGGAAGGCAATGCTGACACCATCGCTGTTGTTAAGAGCATCCTGAAGCCCGTTGGCAAGATGGATGGCTACAGCCTGCCCGTTTCCGCATTCTATGACTACGCTGACGGCCAGTTCGCTCTGGGCGCTGCTGCTTACGAGAAGCGCGGTGTTGCTGTTACTGTTCCTCACTGGGATGAGACCAAGTGTATCCAGTGCAACAACTGTGCATATGTATGTCCCCACGCTACCATCCGTCCCTTCGCTCTGACTGAGGCCGAGGCTGCCGCCGCTCCCGCTGCTGCACGCATCATCCCCGTTAAGGCCGGTAAGGGTAAGGGCGTATACTCCTATACCATGGCAGTATCTCCTCTGGTCTGCATGGGCTGTGGCGTCTGTGTAGGCGTATGTCCCACTCAGGCTATCGCTATGGTTCCCCAGGAATCCGAGCTGGCACAGCAGGAAGTCTTCAACTATATGGTCTCCAAGGTCGCTCAGAAGGCCGACATGGAAGACAACACCGTCAAGGGCAGCCAGTTCCGCAAGCCTCTGCTTGAGTTCTCCGGCTCCTGCGCTGGTTGTGCCGAAACTTCCTACGCCCGTCTGGTAACTCAGCTGTTCGGTGATCGTATGTACATCTCCAATGCTACCGGCTGTTCTTCCATCTGGGGCGGTCCCGCTGCAACCTCTCCCTACTGCGTCAATGCTGAGGGTCGTGGTCCTGCATGGTCCAACTCCCTGTTTGAGGACAACGCAGAGCATGGTCTGGGTATGTACACCGCACAGGCTGTCATCCGTGAGTCCCTGGCCAACAAGGTCAAGTCTGTCATGGAATCCACCGTTTCCGAAGAGCGCAAGGCTGTCTGCCAGGCTTGGCTGGACACCTACAACGATGGCGAAGCCAACAAGGCTGCTACCAAGGCTCTGATCGCTAACCTGGAAGCTAAGGTTTGCTGTGACACCGTCGCTGACATCCTGGCTAAGAAGGAATACCTGTCCAAGAAGTCTGTTTGGATCTTCGGTGGCGACGGTTGGGCATACGACATCGGCTTTGGCGGCGTTGACCATGTTCTGGCCTCCAACAAGGATGTCAACATCTTCGTCTTCGATACCGAAGTTTACTCCAACACCGGCGGTCAGGCTTCCAAGGCTTCCAACATTGGCCAGGTTGCTCAGTTCGCAGCTTCCGGTAAGGAAACCAAGAAGAAGTCTCTGGCTGAGATCGCAATGAGCTACGGCTATGTTTACGTTGCTCAGATCGC
>JAZUMW010000086.1:0-7727 GCA_045603825.1 Faecousia sp. | reverse complement strand
TGCTGCCGCCATGTATGCCATGGAACTGCTGAATATCAGCTTTGCTGACAATGAGCAGGTGGTCTGCATTTCCGAAAATGATGCCTGCGGTGTGGATGCCATCCAGGTGATGCTGGGATGCTCCATCGGCAAGGGGAATCTGCTGTTTCACATGACCGGCAAGCAGGCCTTCTCCTTTTATAATCGCGCCACCGGTGCGTCTGTGCGGCTGGTGCTGAAGCCCAAGCCTCTGAACATGACCCCGGAAGAATCTAAAGGCTATTACTTTGAGCGCAGCTGCGAAGAGCTTTTCGATGCCATGCCCACCCGGATTCCTCTGCCCGCTCCCGAAAAGATTTTCGACAGCTATTACTGCGAATGCTGCGGCGAAAAGACCGGTGCCAACTGGATACGGCTATCCGGCGATAAAAAGCTGTGCCTTGACTGCTACGAAAACTATAACCGATTTGATGTATGATAAAATCCCCTGCTGGAGCAGGGGATTTTTCTTTCTGTTTTATTTTGCGCAGTCGGCGCTGCCTTCGGAGTAGAGCATGTCCAGGCCGTGGGCCACGGGACCAATGACTGCCAGGATGTTCTCCTGGGAAGCCTTCTTGCTGCCGGGCAGGGTGATGATGAGGGTACGCTTGCGGATACCGGCCACGCTGCGGCTCAGGCAGCCCTTGGGGGTGATGCGCATGGATTCTGCCCGCATGGCTTCCGGAATACCGGGAGTGGGACGCTCAATGATATCCATGGCAGCCTCAGGAGTGATATCCCGGGGGGAGAAACCGGTACCGCCGGTGGTCAGCACCAGAGCGATGTTCAACTCATCGGAACACTTTACAAGCTCATCCTTGATTATTTCCCGCTCGTCGGGGATGATGGAAGTATAGACCACATCAAAGCCCTTTTCTTTCAAAATTTGCACCAGGTTGGGACCGCTGGTATCCACCCGCTCGCCCCGGTAGCCCTTGTCGCTGATGGTAATCACTGCTGCTGTATACATAATCAGTCTTCCTTTCTGAAATAATCGCCGTGAATGCCGCCAGTCTTGCTCAGCAGCCGGATATCGGTGATGACCATATCCTTCTGCACGGCCTTGCACATATCGTAGACCGTCAGGGCTGCGGTAGATACGGCGGTCAGCGCTTCCATTTCCACGCCGGTTCTGCCGTCGCAGGAAACCGTGGCCTTGATTTCCACGGACTGTCTGCTTTCATCCAGAGAAAGCTCCAGATTGATGCCGTCCATCAAAATGGGATGGCACATGGGGATGATATCCGGGGTGCGCTTGGCGCCCATGACACCGGCAATCTGGGCAACGGTGAGCACGTCGCCCTTCTTCATACCGCCGCTTTGAATCAGCGCAAAGGTCTTTTCGTTCACCAGGACCCGGCCTGCTGCCACTGCCAAGCGCTGAGAGATGGGCTTCTCGCCCACGTCCACCATCTTGGCGCGACCCTGTTCATTGAAATGGGTAAAGTCGGACATAATTAACCTCCGATTTCATTCATGTTTCTGCCTGCCTTGGAACGGTTCAGTGCATCCAAATCTCCATGCCAGGCGGGTTTGTTCCAGATCGCCCGCTCAAAGGCAGCTTTCATGCCCTCCTTGTCCAGACCCTTGATAGGATACTCGCCCGGGGCGTGGAGACAGGGCTTCAGCTTGCCGTCTGCGGTGAGCCGCAGGCGGTTACATTCACTGCAGAAATGGGCACTGATGGGACTGATCAGACCGATGTTACCCTTTGCACCGGGGAGCCGGTAGAGCTTTGCCACACCGCCGTCCTGGGGTACGGGAACGGCATCCGGCAGTTTTTCCAGCACTTTGGAATAGGGTAGGTAGGCTTCCAGACCAAACTCGTCATGATCCTGAATGGGCATCAGCTCAATGAAGCGCATGTCCACAGGATACCGCATGGTCAGATTTGCAAGTTCTTCGATTTCATCGTCATTGAAGCCGCCGATGAGAACCGCATTGATCTTGACCTTGTCGAAGCCCGCGTCCAACGCAGCTTCCAGACCGGCTTTAAACTGCTCCAGCTTGCCGATGCGGGTAATGTAAGCATATTTCTCCGAGTCCAATGTGTCAAGGCTTATGTTTACCCGCTTGACACCCGCTTCCTTCAGGGGCTTTGCAAGCTGGGGCAACAGGATGCCGTTTGTGGTCAGGCAGACCTCTGTGATGCCCGGAACACTTGCCACCCGGCGGCAGATGGACAGGATATTCTTTTTCACCAGAGATTCACCGCCTGTCAGCCGGATTTTGCGGATGCCCAGGGAAGCCGCCACTTCCACAGCCGCAACGATCTCGTCCTCGCTCATCATCTCATGATGGGAGCGCTTGCACACGCCCTCCTCGGGCATACAATACCGGCAGCGTAAGTTACACTTATCCGTAAGGGAGATCCGCAGATAGGTGATGTCCCGGCCCTGTTTATCAATCATAAGGCACCTCCCAATTTCTCTGTGGCGGCAACGCCCGTCTGTTTTCCTTCGTTTACAACGGCTTCCACCATGGGATGAACCGTATTACAGTTTCCGCATATATGCAGCCAGTCGGGATTTCCCAAATGGGATGTAAGTTCCCGTTCCGGGATCAGCCCTGCGGCAATGAGCAGCATTTTGCAGGGAAGTTTTTTGCCGTTTGCTGTTACACATCCGGTAATGTGGGGATATCCCTGAATCTCCCGGAGGGTATCACCGCAAAGAAGCCGAATCGGATATTCATCCAGGCAGCGCTGATTTCTTGCCATGCCGCCGCACTGACTTTTTTTCTCCACCATGGTCACGGACAGTCCGATCTGCGCCAGCTGCCGGGCCAGGATCAGCCCCAGATCACCGCTGCCCAGGATCACCACCGGCCCCTCCGGGGTGAATCCATGAAGGTTCATCATTTCCTGCATCTGTCCGGCGGCGTAAATCCCTCTGGGACGGGTGCCGCCGATGGGCAGTGCACCAATGGGGATCTCCCGGCAGCCGGCAGCTAAAATCAGCTGAGAAAACGCAACCCTTTTCCGTCCAAATTCCTTACCGGAAAGCAGTGCGGTTCGGTCTTCCGAAACTGACAGCACAGTAGTATTCAGCACAACAGTGATTGCTTCGGGGAAGTCTTGTAATAAATCCGCGGCATATTGGATGCCGCTTTTATTTTTGCCAAAGCCAAAGTGGGTGCATTGCAGCAGAACACCGCCCAGGGCGGGTTTGTTGTCCACAAGCAGTACCCTTGCGCCTCTTGCCGCCTTTGCTGCGGCAATGCCTGCCGCACCGCCGCCGATGATCAGAATATCATAATGCTCCATCACGGTATTCCTCCAGCAGCTTTTCGATTTTTAAGGTACAGCGGCTTCCCTGACAGCGACCCATGCCGCTGCCTACCCGGCGCTTCACGCCATCCACGGTGGTTGCGCCCCGGCGGATGGCTTCCAGGATTTCACCCCGGGTAACGCCCTCGCACTGGCAGATCATTTCGTAATAGTCCGGCGCATCTTTCTTCCGAATCGCCGGGCGGTGGGGATCAAAAGCAGTGTTTATTTCCGCGCCCAGATACGCCGCTCCGCGCTCTGCAAGGTGCAGTCCCAGTTCGTTGGCGCAGGTCAGACCGGGGGTTTTGATGCCGATGAGGCTGTAAAATCCCGGCGCGGGATTTTCAATACAAAAGTCGTGAAGGCTTTCTCCGCTTTCCAGATAGGGATTGGGACGAACAGCGGCGAAGGAACGGATCACCTGATTAAGGTCTGCACCGGGCAGCAGTTCTTTTGTGGCGCTGTGCAGTTCGCTTAAGCCCTCCATAGTGGTAGCAAATGGACGGGAGATTTCTTTTCGGACGCCGCTGATCAGAAGGTTCCCTTCCACGCAGGGAATGGCGGTGATGCCCTTTCCGCAGCTATCCGCCTGGTGGAAAATCACCCGGCTGGGCTTTTCTGCCCGCTTGTCCAGCACCAGATATTCCGCTCCGTCCAGTTTCAGCCGGACAGAGGGCGCAAAGGCAAGCTCCTGCACCTTGTCCACAGAGAGCCCCGCGCAGTTGAAGACCATTTTACACTGGTAAGCATCCTCATTGGTTTCCACCACAAAGCCCGCTTCGCATTTGCGGATTCCCAGCACCTGGGTGTTCAGTATGGCAGCGGCACCATTGTGCAGGGCGTTTTCATAAGCGGCAATTCCCAGCTGCCAGGGATTGACCGTTCCGGTGGTGGGGGCATAGAGCGCCGCCGCTACACCGGGCTTCAACATGGGTTCCATGGCTTCCGCTTCCGTGCCTGACAGAAGCTTCAGCCCCGGCACGCCATTTTGGGTGCCGTTTTTCAGCTTCCTGTGCAGCTTCGGCACCGATTCTTCATCGTAGGTCACAAGGAGCGAACCGCACCGGGAAAAGGGCACGTCCAATTCTTCGCAGAGCAGCTCCATATTGGCATTGCCCCGGACGGTGAGTTCTGCCTTTAAGCTGCCGGGCTTGTTGTCGTAGCCTGCGTATACGATGGCGGAGTTGGCCCGGGTGATGCCCATGCAGACATCTTCTTCCTGTTCCAGCAGCAGCACCGAAATGTTCCACCGCCGCAGGTTCCGGGCCACAAAGCAGCCTAAGATTCCGCCGCCGATAACAATAGCATCGTACTGCTTCATATCAATCCAGAGGGATGATCTCGCCGGGATTTTCCACAGTGTAACCGCCCAGCGCCATAATCTTTTCCTTAAATTCTTCGCTCTTCAATGTGACGATCAGCTGCTGCACCATGGGGCTATCCCATGCATGATCGGGAATGATCAGGTCATATTCTTCAATGCAGATGGGAATGAAGTCCAGGTCATAGAGCTTTGCAGCGGAGTAAATGCCCATGCCGGCATCGGCGCTGCCGCTGACGATCTGAGCCGCGACGCTGGTGTGGGTCAGCTCTTCCCGGTCGTAGCCGTAGATGGCTGCGGTGTCCAGGTTTTCCTGCTTGCACAGGTAGTCGGTGAGGATCCGGGTACCGGAGCCCTTCTGACGGTTCACATAGCGGATGCCTTCCCGGGCAATATCAGAGAACTTCTGGATGTTCAGGGGATTCCCCTTGGCCACCATCATGCCCTGCTGACGGCCTACGCAGCGGATCAGCTTCACGCCGCCCTTGGGGAAATACTTTTTCATAAAGGAAATGTTGTATTCACCGTTTTCGGTATTCAGCAGGTGACAGCCGGCGGCATGGGCTTCGCCCCGGCGCACGGCCATAATACCGCCCATGGAGCCAACGTGGGAGGAACTCATATATACATCGTTATTGGCGAGATGGAGCATATCGCCCAGTTCGTCCAGCAACGGGTCGTGGCTGCCGATGACCACCAGGGTATTTTCCAGCTTGTCCACAGGGCTGAGCAGGCGTACGTTGACTTCCGCGCCTGCCTCATAGCCTTCCAGACCCTGGGGAACTTCCAGAATGCCATCGGCCTTCATGAAGGAGGAAACAACGCCGCTGCCCCGGCTCAGGGGAGAAGCCATCAGTTTGCTTCCCACATAGCCCATACGGACACGGACGAATTCTTCGTATTTAAGGCCAGACACCACAGGTCGGGTCAGGGTTGCCCTGGCATACTGACGGGGGGCGGCGGGTGCTTTCAGCCAGTGGTCGATGAGGGGCTTTAAGAGCTCTTCGATGACAATGATGCCGGAAACGGGGTAACCGGGAACGCCCAGAATGGGCTTGCTTCCCTGGCGACCCAGGATCGCAGGTTTGCCGGGCTTCATGGCAATGCCGTGATACAGCACTTCGCCCAGCTCCCGGATGACCTTTACGGAATAGTCCTCCCGACCGGCGGAAGAACCGGCGTTCAGAATCACCAGATCGCACTCCCCGGCAGCTTTGGCAACCATAGCCTTAATCTGATCAAATTTGTCGGGAACGATGGGGTAAACCTGCGCTTCCGCACCCCAGGAGCGAACCATGGCAGAGAAAATAGAGCCGTTGAACTCCAGGATATCGCCGGGCTTAGGGTCGGTGCAGGGAGGAATGATTTCATCGCCGGTGGGGATGATGCCCACCTTGGGCTTGCGGATCACTTCGATCTCCAGAATGCCGCCGGCGATCATGGCGCCGATGGCAGAGGGAGAAACGGTCATATGGGAAGCAAGGATCATTTCGCCTGCGCAGATATCCTCGCCAATCTGGCGGATGTGCTGCCAGGGTGCAGCGGAACCGTGGATGGTGATGGTGCCGTCGCCGTTCTTCACGATGTCCTCCACCATGATGACAGCATCGCAGCCATCGGGGATGGGATCGCCGGTGTCAAGCACGATATACTGACCGGGATTCAGGGTGATGGGGGTGGTTTCGGTGGCGCCGAAGGTGTCCTTTGCATTCACAGCCACTCCGTCCATGGCGCTGGCGGCATAGTGAGGAGCGCAGATGTGGGCATAGACTGCATGGGCGGTCACCCGTCCGCAGGCATCCCACACAGGGATCACTTCTGTCTTAGGGCCAAAGCCATGGCTTTCCAGCAGCTTCAGATAATCCTCTCTTGCCTTGGCAAGGGGAATGTTATTCAAATATTCAAATCCCATACTCTATCAATCTCCTTGAGAAACAGTTACTTGGATTTCCGCGTACTTGGGCAGACCCTCGCAGTCCCGGTCGATGCAGAAGTAGCCGTCCGCGCCTGCCAGGGTGGTGATCAGACCGGATTTGCCCCGGATGGGGTAGGCGTACAGCTGGCCGTCCTTCCGCTCCAGGCGGCAGCAGTGATACTGGGCCCGGCCGTGGTTGGCGCTGACGCTTTCGGTAATTTTGGCGGTGGTGGTGTAATTTGCCTGCTTTCTTCCCATCAGGCGGGACAGCAGAGGCAGGACAAACAGCTTGGTAATAAAGTAAGCCGCCACGGGATGGCCGGGCAGACCCACCAGGGGCTTTGCGCCCGCCTTGCCCAGAATAGTGGGCTTGCCGGGCTTGATGGCAATGCCGTGAAGCAGCAGGCTGCCCATGGACTCAATGATTCGGCAGGCGGCATCCTTCACACCTACACTGCTGCCGCCGGAAAGCAGCACCGCGTCACATTCGGAAACGGCTTTGGTTACCCTCTCGGAAAGAAGCGCTTCATTGTCAATGACAATGCCGTAATTGATGACGTTCACACCAAATGCATCGAGCATGGCTTCCAGCATAGGGCTGTTCACATCCCGGACCTGACCGGGACCGGGGACGACTTCCGGGGGAACCAGTTCATCACCGGTGGAAATGACACCAACAGTCAGCTTTTTGACAACGGGAACCTGTACCCGACCGATGGCCGCCAGGGCACCGATATCCTGAGAGGACAGCACTCTGCCTTTGTTCAGAATTACTTTACCGGGAAATACATCGTCACCCCGGAAGATCATGTTCTGCCCCGGCGCAGCGGATTTGGAAATGCCAATGGTGCCGTCGCCATAATCCTCGGTGTATTCGATCATCACCACACTGTCCGCGCCCTTGGGTACAGCACCGCCGGTGGGAACTGCCACGCATTCTTCGGGATTAAGTTCAAATTCCGCACCCTCGCCCATAAACACTTCGCCCTGAAGGGGCAAAATAGCGGGAATGGCATCGGTACAGCCGAAGGTATCCCTTGCCCGGACAGCGTAGCCGTCTACGGTGGAGCGGTCAAAGTCGGGAACATATTCCGTGGCGGCAATATCTTCTGAAAGCACGCGGCCCATGGCATCGCCAAGAGAAACCGGCTCCGCAGCCGCAATGGTTTCAAATTCACTTTCTATCAGAGCCAGAACTTCTTCCG
>JAZUMW010000085.1:0-1933 GCA_045603825.1 Faecousia sp. | reverse complement strand
CCACCCGGGTATTTGTGTTCCTTGATGCGATTCTTTTTTTATCGGTCGGACTGGAGCTTGTCCTGATACTTCATGGCGCTCCAGATCTCATGCTCCTGCTTGCCTACGGCAGGGGCACTCTTCTGGGCGTCCAGCTTGGTGAAGGATTCCCAGTCCGCGCCGCAGATCGGGCAGCCGGAATACTTGGAGATCTCCTCCGGCAGTGTGCCGGCGGGAATCTTCCGCTTGGGATCGCCCACCTGGGAATCGTAGATCCATCCGCAAAGATCGCATTTAAACTTCATAACATTTCTCTCCGTTTCCTGTAGAATTTTGCTCTTCGGGTAAAGCTGCCCGGAGAAAAAACATGGCTGTCCGCCGGGGAGTGCCGGTAGACAACCATTTGCGGTGGTTTGTAGAAACGCTCAACCGTATTTTGAGCATATACCAAACAGTATTGATGACCTGCTTATATTACCATATTCTGGAATGCTTTGCAAGAAAAATTTTTAAACTTTCATTTTGCTGTGTCAATGGACTTTCCAAAGACTACAAACCGCTGGTAGAAATACTCCGTCACGAAGTTTAAGAGCATGATGAGGATCTCTGCCAGATAGCCGTTCCACAAAAGACCGTAGGCAGGCTCGGTGAGTACCGCCATCAGCCAGGTGGACAGAGGGGTAAAGACCACATAGAACAGGGCGACCTTCAGCATGGCTACTGGAACATTGTTGGCGGAGCGGAAGGTGAATTTCCGGTTCAGAGTGAAATTCCACACAACGGACAGGGTCAGGGAAATGAGATAGCTGACCCAGTAGCTGAAATGCAGCAGCTCGTTTAAAAGGGTGAAGCTGCCGATCTGGATGATGCCGGCGCTGATGGAAAAGAGAATGAATTTTACGCTGCGGAGCAGCTCTTCTTTTGCTTTTGTGTTTGCCATAATTGGTCACCTCCCGGCGAGTATAGCACGAATTACCCAAAAATGCAATCACCCCATAAAGAAAGCCTCCCTTGGGTAAGGGAGGCTTTGCCCGGTATCGTTACGCCTCTGTCATTGCGAGGGAGCGAAGCGACCGTGGCAATCCGTTCCCCTGCGGCGCAAAGCGCCGCGCCGCCGAAACGGCGGTAAAGATGCGGATTCCCACGACCAGTTTGAGAACTGGTCTCGAAATGACATGGGTTTTGGGGAGGACTTTTTTATGCCCGGTGCCGTTCTCCCTTTGTAGGGGCGGATGACTACATCCGCCCAGGGCCAAAGTGGTCTTCGGCCCCTACCTTTGCTATTTCAATTGACAATTACGCACCGTCCAATGCTACCTTTTACACAAGGGGGCCTTTTGTCCGGTGTCGTTACCGTTTCAAGTGGCAGTCAGACTTTGGGAAGTTTTGCTCTGCCGGCGGCCAGCTCCTCGTCGGTGGGGACATAGTCGGTCATCACGCCGTCGTGGAATTTTTCGTAGGCGGTCATATCGAAATAGCCGGTGCCGGTGAGACCGAAGACGATGGTCTTTTCCTCGCCGGTCTGCTTGCACTTCATGGCCTCGTCAATGGCGACCTTGATGGCATGGCTGCTCTCAGGGGCGGGGAGGATGCCCTCCACCCGGGCGAAGGCCTCGGCGGCCTCAAAGACGGAGGTCTGGGGAACGGCCAGGGCTTCCATCAGCCCGTCGGCGTAAAGCTGGGAGAGGGTGGAGTTCATACCGTGGAACCGCAGGCCGCCGGAATGGCTGGCGGCAGGAATATAATTGGAGCCCAGAGTGTACATTTTGGCCAGGGGGCAGATGTTGCCGGTGTCGCAGTAGTCATAGGCGTACACGCCCCGGGTGAAGCTGGGGCAGGATTCCGGCTCTACGGCAATAATGCGGTAGTCGGCTTCGCCCCGGAGCTTTTCGCCCACAAAGGGGGCGATGAGGCCGGCCAGGTTAGGGCCGCCGCCGGCGCAGCCGATGATGGT
>JAZUMW010000084.1:0-11102 GCA_045603825.1 Faecousia sp. | reverse complement strand
GCAACACGCTGCATAGCGTTGTCAGCACCAGTCAGGCCGGAGATGATAGCAACCTTGCCCTCTTCGCCGCAAGCCTTGATGTATTCCTGAGCTTCCAGGATGCCGGATTCCTTCTGGCCGAACAGAACCTTGTAAATCTTGTCGCTGATGCCCAGCTCGTCGGCAAAGCCGTAGTGGTCAACAACGATGACGCCAGCGTCAGCAGCAGCACCAACAGAGGGAGCCAGAGCTGCATTGTCAACAGCCTGGATGGTCATTGCATCGAAGCCCTGAGCAACGATGGAGTTGACCTGGTCGATCTGGGTAGCAGCGTCCTGCTTGGAATCGAAGATTTCGTAGGTCCAGCCCCACTCTTCGCACTTCTGTGCAATGACTGCTTCGTACAGCTTGTTCCACTCGTTGTACTCAGCAACACTGATAGCGACCTTGAAGCCGTCATCAGCAGCGGGTGCGTCAGCTGCGGGAGCATCAGCTGCGGGAGCATCATTGCCGCCACATGCTACCAGGCCCATAACCATTACCAGGACCAGCAGTAAAGCGATGATCTTTTTCATTTTTGTTCCTCCATATTTAAAATTTATGTTGAGTACCAACGGTACAATCAACCCTTTTTATTGCCATAACCCGTCAAAAGTTACGAAGAATGGCTCAATATGTAACTATAATAAATCATGTACTTTTCCTTTTCAATTGATTTAATGTATAAAATTTCTAATTCTCTTTTAGTAAAATTGACAATTTACCCACCCGCATTTTCGAATCGTTTTGCAGATAAATGTTTCTACTTTAACGATTTAGTATTAGAACTTCAAACTTTTTCTTAATACTATTTTGATTTTTTATACTTTTGCTTTTTGTGCAACAAGCCATTTCGCAAAGGCGACAATCTTGCGATTTTTCTGTTTTATATCCGTTTTTAGGCTTTGCTTGCCGTTATCCGTTTGTACATATTGCCCTTTTCCAATTTCAAAACGATCTTTCACTGATAACATTTATACAAAGTAAAAAGGACTATGACACTTGCATGTCATAGTCCTTTGTTTTTAGTCCAGGGGCTTCATTGTTGGGAACAGGATAACTTCACGGATGGTGTCGGCGCCGGTGAACAGCATCACCGCGCGGTCGATACCCATGCCCATACCGCCCGTGGGAGGCATGCCATATTCCATAGCGTTTAGGAAATCCTCGTCCAGCATTTCGGTCTCATCGTCGCCGCGCTCCCGCTGCTCTACCTGCTTCATGAACCGCTCTCTCTGATCGATGGGGTCGTTCAGCTCAGAGTAAGCATTGCCCATCTCGCTGCAGCAAATGAAGAACTCAAAACGCTCAGTGAGTCTGGAATCTTTGGGAGAGCGCTTGGTCAGAGGAGATACCTCAACGGGATACATGGTGATGAAGGTGGGCTGTATCAGGTGCTCTTCCACCTTTTGATCGAAGCAGGCGTACAAAGCATTGCCCCAGGTCTTTTCGGCAGCGTCTGCCAGCTCTACGCCCTTAGCCTTGGCGGCTGCAACGGCTTCAGCATCATCAGAAATCGCATCAAAGTCGATGCCAACATACTTCTTGACAGCTTCCACCATGGTCATACGGGGCCAGCCGGGTGCCAGATTGACCTTATGGCCCAGCCATTCCAGCTCATAGGTGCCCAGCACCTCCTGGGCAAAAGTGGTGTATACGCCCTCAGCAATGTCCATCATATCATGGAAATCGGCATAGGCCTGGTACAGCTCCACAGTGGTAAACTCAGGGTTGTGCTTGGGGTCCATACCCTCGTTTCGGAAGATACGGCCAACCTCGTAGACGCGGTCCATACCGCCGATGATCAGACGCTTCAGAGGCAGCTCGGTGGCAATACGCATGAACATATCGATGTTCAGGGTATTGTGGTGGGTAATGAAGGGTCGGGCAGCAGCACCGCCGGCGATGGTGTTCAGCACGGGGGTCTCTACTTCGATGTAACCCATATTGTCCAGGTAATTGCGCAGGTGCTTGATGAACTTGGAGCGGATCACGAAGTTGCGCTTTACCTCGGGATTTACCATCAGATCCACATAGCGCTGCCGGAACCGGATCTCCTTATCGGTCAGGCCGTGATACTTCTCGGGCAGGGGCAGCAGAGACTTGCTGAGCAGAACCACATTCTTTACCCGAATGGATATCTCCTCGGTCTTGGTCTTAAAGACTTCGCCCTCAACGCCAACGATATCGCCGATGTCATTTTTCTTAAAGCGGGCATATTCCTCTTCACCCAGCTCGTCGATCTTGACAAACAGCTGGATGCGGCCGGTGGAGTCCTGCAGATCACAGAACATGACCTTGCCCTGGCCGCGCTTACTCATCAGACGGCCGGCGACCTTAACGATCTTACCTTCGTAGCCTTCGTAGTCGGCCTTAATGGCAGCAGCGTCAGCATTGAAGTCGAACTTCGTCTGCACAAAGGGGTCACGACCCTCAGCCTGCAGAGCCGCCAGCTTGTCGCGGCGGATCTGGGCCTGCTCAGATACAGGCAGTTCTGCCTGGGGTACAAACTTTGCCATAGTATTAGCCCTCGCGTGTGATATTCACAACCTTCATCTGGTAGGAGCCGGCAGGTGCGTTGACCATGAAGGTATCGCCAATACCCTTGCCCACCACAGCGCGGCCAAAGGGAGAATCGTCAGAGAGCTTGTTCTCCATGGGGTTGGCTTCCTGAGAGCCGGTGATGCGGTAGTCGGTCTGTGCGCCGGTGTCCAGATCTTCCACAGTAACGGTGCAGCCCAGGCCAACACGTCCGGATGCCTCGTTCTCATCCTCGATAATAACGGCATGAGACAGAATATCCTCGATCTCGGCAATACGGCCATAGAGCTTTGCCTGCTCGTTCTTGGCAGCATCGTACTCAGAGTTTTCAGACAAGTCACCGTAGGAGCGGGCTTCTGCGATCATTGCAGCAATCTCGCGCTCACGGGTAGTTTTCAGATAGTTCAGTTCCTTTTCCAGGTCAGCCAGACGCAGACTTGTGATCTTAAATTCCTTTGCCATAATAACGATCCTTTCTAATCGTAAAAATTTCGATACCTTTTAACATTATAGTAGAATAATGCCGTTTCGTCAAGCACAGATTAACCGTTTTCTTTGAGCACATCAATGGCCGCCTGCAGCTGCGGATCCTGGTCAGGCTCTGCCAGCTCCGCATAGATCAGCGCAGCGGTCTCTTCATCCACCTCCACCGTCACATCCGGCACAAGGCCGCCAACCTCTGCCAGGCTTACTCCCTTGGGGGTGAAATATTGTCCCACCGAAAGGCCCACCGCGGAGCCGTCTCCCAGTTCAAAGGTGTTTTGATAATAGCTCTTGCCGCAGGTGGGTACACCCACCACTACTGCCCAATCATATTCGGACATGGCTGCAGCAAAGAACTCCGCAGCGGAGTAGCTGTCTGCATTAACAAGAACCGCCATGGGCAGTTCGATGCATTCTGCATCAGAGTCATATTCCGTAACATCGCCGTTATAGCTGACAGAACGGAACAGCAGGCCCTCAGGCAGCAGATAATCCAGCACCTCAGTCATTTCCGTCACATATCCGCCGGAGTTGTTTCTCACATCAAATATAAAACGCTCTGCGCCCTGCTCCAGCAGCTTATCGATCTCCGCGATGGTATGGTCTGCGCAGTTGCTATTGAAATTGACGATCTTTACATAACCCACATTATCCGGAAGCATTTTTCCTTCGGCTACTGCCACCTGGATCCTCTTGCGGGTCAGTTCAAAGGTCAGCTTCTCTCCGTCACGCAAAACCGCAAGCGTTACAGCAGTCCCCTCTTCTCCCTTGATGATCCCGCTTACCGTTTCCAGACCCATGCCGGCAATGGACTGACCGTCTGCTTCCAACAAAATGTCACCGGGCAAAATACCCGCTATCTGTGCAGGTCCGCCGGGTTCGATTCGGATGATGTCAAACCCCTGACCGTCTTCCCTGAGCATAACAGTAATGCCCACGCCCACATATGAGTTGGATTTCCCCTCATAGTAGGATGCGTATTGGGACGCAGAGACATAGTAGCTCCAGCGGTCAGACAACGCATTCACCATTGCAGCGGCGGCAGCATCCTCCAAGGCTTCCTCGTTTACTTCTCCCACAAAGCGCTGAGTGATGATATTCTGCAGCTTTTTCAGCTTTGTATTTTGGCAGAACAGCAAAAGTGTTATGCCGGAGGCCAGCACGGCTACCAGAATATACGACAAAAGACGCAGCAGGAATCTTTGATTGCGGTTCCGGTTTTCCATTTCCTCACCCCTTGGTTGTATCAGCAATTCCCACAGCCCGGTTAGGCTGTGGGAATTGTATGTATCCATATTATGGCCTATACATCAAATACTAATGTAGTAAGCAGGGTTCACATAGCTGTTGTTATAGGATATACCAAAATGCAGGTGCGGGCCTGTGGAGGCTCCGGTAGATCCCATATAGCCGATGGTCTGACCCCGGCTGACTGTCTGACCCACAGATACGATGTAATGGGTCATGTGATAATAGTAGGACTTAAAGCCGTCACCATGATTGATGATAACATAGTAACCACGGCTGCTGTCGTAGGAGCAGGCACTGACAGTGCCGCCCTTGGAAGCATAGATTGCAGTACCCTTGGGACCCGCCAGGTCAACACCGTTGTGGTGCTTCCGGGTGCCGTAAATGGGATGCGTCCGCCAGCCGAAAGCGCTGGTAAAGGCTGTATACCGACAGGGCACGATCCACCCGCTGCTGGAAGGGGCGCTGCTGGAAGAGCTTGTGCCGGTGCTGGGATGGGCGGCAGCCCATTCTCTGGCCTTGGCATCCTTGTAATCCTTCTCTGCCTCGTCAATATCTGCCTCGATGGCCTCCAGCTCTTCTTCCGCTGCATCCATCAGTTCTTCAAACTCAATGCCCTTTTCAACCAGGTCATTGAGCAGCGCGTCGGATTCTTCTCTCTTTACTTCCAGCTCTTCCTGGGCAACATTCAGTTCTTCCTTATTGGCGGCAAGAACTGCAACTTCCGCTTCCAGCTCCTGCTTTGCAACTGTAACCACCTCTGCGGCTACGCACATTTCCTCAATGCGCTGCTGATCGGCTTCCTGGATCTGCTCGATCATCTGCAGACGATCCAGCATATCGGTAAAGCTGTTGGCCTGGAATACCACAGACCAGTAAGACAGCTTGCCGTTCTTTTCCATAGCGCGGATACGCTCTTTATTGTCAGCCTGCAGCTGTGCCAGATGCTCTTCGGCAGTTTCCAGCTCTTCCTGCTTATCCGCAACCAGCAGATTATATTCCGCAATCTGGTTGTTGATAATAGTGACCTGCTGGGTCAGCAGGAATACTTCCTGGTCCACCTGGTTCTTCTGCGCTACGATCTGTTCGATCTCGCTGAAATTGGCATCAATATCGGCATCGATGGACTCAATTTTTTCATCGATTGCCTGTTTGTCTTCCTCCAGTGCTTCGATCCGCTTTTTGATCTCAGCGGATGTTTCTGCGCTGACCGGCGTGGGGATCGCGCTTGCAACGATACCCAGTACCATCAATAGCGCCAGGAGGGCGGCTATAATGGATACCCATAACTTTCTTTTTTTCATAGGGAAACCTCAGTTAAGAATTCATAAACTTGCGGATGGATGTCCAGCTGCCAACCACGCCCACAAACAGGCCGGCGGCGGCAAATGTGAGGATCATGGAGCCCAGCAACTCGGTAAAGGGCACAAAGCTAAACAGCTTTGTAGCAATATCGATCTGCGCAATCCGATCCACCAGGTAATCGTACAGCAGCCATTCCAGGCCAAAGGCGATGGCAGCACCGATGATGCCCAACGCAAAGCCCTCAACCACAAACGGCAGCCGGATAAAGCTGTTTGTCGCGCCCACCATCTTCATGATGGAGATTTCTTCCCGGCGGTCATACATAGCCAGCTTGACCGTATTGGAAATGATGAGCAGGGATACGATCAGCAGAATACCGATAACCACCAGAGAGACCAGATGCAGCACATCCTGCAGCATGGTGAAGCCTTCTGCCAGTTCATTGTATGCCACCACATCCACAATGCCGGTGATGCTGTACAGCGACGCGATGGTCTTTGTAAGCTGACGGTTATCCTTCAGCACGATCACAAACCGATGCTCCAGTGTTGTGGGATCGGTACCGTCGAAGGCAGCAGGATTATCATAGTCAGCAATAAAATCCTTCAGCGCCTGTTCTCGGGAAACGAAGGTTGCTTCCAGCACATTGTCGATCCGGTTGATATATGTTCCAATGCTTCTTGCCTCTGCGTCCGTCAAATTCTCATCCACATAAGCCAGCACTTCATTGGTCTTGTTCAGATCCTCCACCATGATATTCAGATTGTAGATCAAGCTGGAGAATGTACCGACAATCAGCAGACAAGCCACCGTAACGCAAATAGCAGCAAAGGACATGAAGCCGTGGAGGAAAATTCCCTTCAGGCCTTCCTTGATCAAATAACCTATATTGTGAATTTTCATAAGCCGTAATACCCATCCATTCCGTCATGAACCACCAAGCCTTCGTTGATGGCAATGACACGCTTGCCAAACTGCTCCACCAGTTCTCTTGCGTGGGTAACCACCAGCATGGTGGTGCCCAGGTTGTTGATCTCCTGCAGCAGGCTCATGATCTCCAGGGCCATGGCTGGGTCAAGGTTACCGGTAGGTTCGTCTGCGATAATGGTGGAGGGGTTGTTCACCAGCGCTCTGGCAATGGCCAGACGCTGCTGCTCACCGCCGGAAAGCTCGTTGGGGCGGCGGCGGCTCTTATTCTCAAGGCCAACCAGTTCCAGAATGTAAGGCACTCGGGTACGGACTTCCTTCTCCCTTGCACCGACAGCGCGCATGGCAAAGGCGACATTCTCGTAAACAGACTTATTGGCGATCAGACGGAAATCCTGGAAAACAACACCTACGGTACGACGCAGATAAGGAATCTCACGCTTGCGGATCCGCTCCAGAGAATAACCGTTCACATGAACTGTGCCGGAAGTGGGCTTCAGCTCGCCGGTGATCAGCTTAATAATGGTGGACTTACCGGAGCCGGAGGGTCCAACTAAAAACGCGAATTCGCCGTCCTCAACCTGGAGGCTGATGCCACGGAGGGCCTCATTGCCTTCAACATAGGACTTGGTTACATCAGTAAATTCGATCATAAATATTTCGCTCCATATGTAGTGTAACTAAATTGTAACATATTGTAATTATCCTGTCAACCACAGCATTATGAAAAATACTGGAAAGGCGATTCGTAAAAAGAGCCGCACTCAATGGTGCGGCTCAGATGTTATCTGGTCTCCCGGGAGGACAGGTACTTCCGCACCATCAATGCCACCTTAAAGACGATGGCATGGTCAAACTGACGCAGATCCAAGCCCGTGAGCTTCTTGATCTTTTCCAGACGGTATACCAGTGTATTTCGGTGGACGAAAAGCTTACGGGAAGTTTCAGATACATTCAAGTTGTTCTCAAAGAATTTATTGATGGTAAACAGGGTCTCCTGATCCAGGGAATCAATGGAATTCTTCTTAAATACTTCAGACAGGAAAATGTCACACAGTGTGGTGGGAAGCTGGTAGATCAGTCTGCCGATCCCCAGATTCTCATAGTGCATGATGCTCTTTTCAGTATCAAACACCTTTCCCACATCAATGGCTGTCTGTGCTTCCTTATAAGCATCGGACAGTTCACGCAGATGCTCTGCCACAGTACCAATGCCGATCACCGTCTTGATATACAGTTCGTTCTTCAGTGTCTCCTCCATAGCCTTGGCGATCTTTTCCAGATCTTCAGCAGAGGTGTTACCGCTCAGCTGTTTGATCACAGCAATGTCGGTCTCGTTAATGCTCAGAACGAAGTCCTGCATCTTGTCCGGGAACATGTCAGACAATACATCCACGGTAGATACATCACCGCTGCCGATCTGTCGTACCAGAAATACAGCTCTGGGAGCGTCGGTTGCAAAGTGCAGTTCCTTGGCACGGATGTAAATATCACCGGCCAGGATATTGTCCATGATGATGTTCTTCACAAAAGTGCCGCGGTCATGCTTTTCCTCATAGAAGGTCTTGGCATCGTTCAGAGCAATATATGCGATGTTGCAGTATGCACAGGCCTGCTCATCGTCACCGCTGCAAAATACAGCATACTCAAAATAATTAGCACTGCTCATAATTGCCCGGAAAGTTTTCTGACCGAAAGTAACAGTATGATGGTCACTTCCGGTGATCTTCACCACAGCGTCAGACCAACGCTCACCCAGCAATACATTATCTGTACAGGATACAACATAGCCATCAGCATCGATGACGCCAAAAACACGGTCTACGGCATCCTTTAACTGAACCATTACGCCCTGAAAAACACTGTTTGCCATAATAAGGCCTCCTTAGAATTATGCACAAATGCGTATTCTACAAATATGTAACAGTATTATACATCAATTTTGCACATTTTGCAAGTGCCTTTTGACATAATATTGCAAAAGTTGATGTGATTTTTGGCTATTATACCTATATTGTTACGGATTTATGTCCAAACACCTTTACAATTGGAATAAATTATCCAAATTGTTTCGGCATTTTGCTATATTAGTGTTTCTATTTCCGTCTCTGTCAGTTCCCGCACCTGGCCCCGGGGCAAGTCTCCCAGGGTCAGCGCCCCCTCCTGCCGGCGCTCCAAATAAGTCACCGGCTTGCCCCGGGCTGCCATCATGCGCCGCACTTGATGGTACTTGCCTTCGCAGACCGTAATGAGGCTCTCCCCTGCTCCCAAGGGTTTCAAAACAGCAGTCAGGCACTTTGTTCCGTCTCCCAGAACCAGTCCTTCCCGAAAGGCTGCCACATCTGCTTCATCTGCCGTACCTTCGTGCTGTGCGTAGTAAATTTTGGGCACTTCCTTTTTGGGGCTGATAAGCCGGTGCAGCAGGTCGCCGTCATTGGTAAAAAGCAAAAGGCCCTCTGTTGCCTTATCCAGTCTGCCCACCGGTTTCAGTTCCAAATACTGCAACTGCTTTGGAAGCAGCTCCATAACCGTCTTGTCCCGGGCATCCTCTGTGGCTGTCACAAAGCCTGCCGGCTTGTTGAGCATCACCACCACCCTGCCCCGCAGACGCAGCAGTTCCCCATCCAGGCAGATCTGCTGGACGGAGGGATCGATCTTTCTTCCGTTGTCCCGCTCCGGACGGCCGTCCACTGTCACTCTGCCGGCCTTCAGGATCGCTTTTACCTGGCTGCGGGTTCCAACACCGCAATCACACAGGAATTTGTCCAATCGTTCCATGCCTTCTCCGTTCTACCGCTCCCGTAGGGTGAATAAGCTGTAAGGGAATACGCCACACAACTACGGGAGGGATTTCTATGATGGTTATGACCACTAAAGTGGATATGAAAAAAATTCTTCTGGTACTGGCTGCGATCGTCGGCGTGATCGTTGCCCTTGTCCTGCTGCTGCAGGGAAATGAAGAAAGCACCCCCGCTGCCACTGCGGCAGTTTCAAACAACGACGCCCGGGTTCAGTTTTTGAAAAACTTCGGTTGGGAAGTGACCACTTCCCCAAAAGAATCCAGCCAGGTGCGAATTCCAGAGGAGTCTACTGAGGTATTCGACCGTTACAATGCGCTTCAAAAAAGCCAGGGGTATGATCTGAGCCAATACGCCGGGAAAACCGTGATGCGGTATGTGTATCAAATCAACAACTTCCCGGGAGCAACAGAACCGGTGTATGCCACGCTGCTGATCTACAAAAATCAAGTGATCGGCGGAGACATTACAAATACCGCTGCCAAGGGTATGATCCAGGGCTTCCAGATGCAGTCCGATTCCGGCACACCGGCAGAAACTGTTCCGGCGGAATCTACCGAATCCCCGGAGCTCACCGGGGAATAGATGATAGATCTGTCCCATTCTTTGGGGTATTATAAAAATACCGGGTGCGTGCTTGAAACGCACCCGGTATTCTTTTATTCCTCAGGATCCTCTGCGGCAGGCGCAGGAGTCTCCTCCTGTGCAATCTGCAGAACAGGCGCAGCCACCGGCTGCTTTCTGGGGGGCATTCCCAGATCCTTCTTGCGAACAGCAAACACAAAGAACGGTAGCAGGAAGGAGAAAACAATGCCCAGCACCAGGAACACCACACCGTTGTCGGGGGTGCAGGATACAAACAGGTCATAGTAACACATATATTCAATGACCAGATCGATCACAGAAAGGGCCATTATCACCAAAGAGCAGATCAGCATGCCGATGGCCAAGGGCATGATTTGGGCATCTATAGAAGCACCTGTTATTTCCGCATTGATGGCATTGACCATAAGCACGATCGCCAGCACAGAAACCGCCAAAGCAATAACAATTACAATAATCGCAATTGCCAAAAGTACTTTTCTGCGGTTCTTCACCTGACCTCTTGCCACATAGCGGTACTGGTCCGAAATGCTGCCCAGGATCCAAACATTACCCAGAGGGACCCATGCCAACCAGGGATGATGGATTCCGCGGCGATTTGCAATGGTATACAGGCCAAGCGCATGGAGAATATATACTGCGATGCTGTACAGATTCGCAAGCAGCAGCGTGCCGAAATACAAAGCCATAAAGGTTGCCAGCGCATTGGAAGCATCCATGCCCGGCAGCCAGTTCATATCAGGAAAACCGGAATACATACAAACACCTCTTTCAGTAAAGTATATATTTATTATACCATAGCCCTTCTCAAATTGCAATAAAAAGCGCGTACCGCATATGCAGTACGCGCTTTTATTTACAATCGTTTCCGGATTACACCAGCTCGATGACTGCCATCTCAGCAGCATCACCGCGGCGTGCGCCGGTACGGGTCACTCTGGTATAGCCGCCGTTACGGTCAGCATACTTGGGAGCGATCTCGTCAAACAGCTTCTTTGCTACATCTTCCTTGGTGATATAGGAAAGAGCTCTGCGATAGTTTGCCAGGCCGGCCTTCTTGCCCAGGGTGATCATCTTTTCGACCACGGGCTGGACTTCCTTGGCACGGTAGAAGGTGGTCTCGATCTTGCCGTTCTCCAGCAGATCGGTCACCAGCTGACGCAGCATCGCTTTTCTCTG
>JAZUMW010000083.1:0-2393 GCA_045603825.1 Faecousia sp. | reverse complement strand
ATCGCCGGATTCGGTGACCCACATCTGGGCACCGGGAGTATACTTGTCCCGGTAGGGAACAGCACCCTTTGCGGCAAGACCGGCCATGGCAAGATACGGCTCTGTGGTTGCCTGCTCGGGCAGCCAGTGGGCAGTGGGCATCACAGCAGCCAGACGCTCGGAAATACCGTTATAATAATGGTAACTGAAGACTGCGGGCATGATCTGGCAGCCGGTAAGCAGATCGTCGGTGGAGCAGGTTGTGCCAAAGGCGGCGCCGATACCGGCAGAACTCATGCCTTCGGGCGTTCCGGGACCCATCTGCATGGTGTCCACGGTGCAGGGACCCACCAGAATACAGTCGGGATAATTTTCCTTGACCCATGCGTGGAACAGATTTTGGTCACGGATGAAATGCTCAACCTTGTAGCCTGCGGGGAAGCCGGTGACCTGGAACATGTTGGGTTCATTGGTGAACTCAACAGCGTCGATGGGGTGACCCAGCTCCTGACTTAGAGCGAAGATCTTTTCTGCCTGGCTGGGATTCCAGGGCTCTTCCGCAGCGTGCAGGCCTTCACAGTTGGCAACGGAGATCAGCAGCTTTGCGCCCACGGCCTCCACAAAATTGATGAGATTGATCCACTGCTCCCGGGTCATGCGGTTCTGATAGCCTTCGGGGGTCACACCGGTACCCTCAAAATCGTAGTAGGTCTTGGTTGCCCAGGTGCCGGAAACACGGCACCACACGGGGCCCAGCTCCTTAGCCAGCTTGATGAGCCGGGGATCAGTGGAGCGGATGGGATCGTACCACTGCATTAGACCGGCCATTTCGTGCAGACCTGCGATGGGCGGGAATGCCTCAGTACCGGCGATCTGTGCTTCGGTATATGCCTTCCAGAAGGTGCCGCCGGTGACTTCCGTCATTTCCACATTATAGGAGACCAGCCGGGGGTTCATCTCCCGCAGGGGATTCAGTCCGTTTGCTTTTAAAGCTACAAATTGTGCCATATCTATACACTCCTTATTATATATTATTATCAATTATAGAAAATACAAAGCCACCGGACAAGCCACAAAACCGCCTCATCTGTGACACACTCATCAGAAAATAATCCCGCCCCTTTTGACAACCTGTACAAAAAGTGGAAAAGGCGGTTGCCAATGGTGTGGGAATATAGTAAAATGAGAAAAATTGCGGGAGGTTCCGTTATGAATAGCTATGAACGCGTTATGAACCGGTTTGCCGGAAAACCCGTGGACAGACTTCCTAATCTCAGCCTGGTGATGATGTTTGCAGCCAAGCAGATCGGGGTTAGCTTTGGAAGCTATTGCAGCGATTGCCGCCTGCTGGCTGACGGCGCTTTTTGGTGCTATGAAAAATTCGGATTTGATATGGTCTGTGCCATTTCCGATCCCATGCGGGAGGCAGAGGGCTTTGGCGCGCAGGTGGTGATCCCGGAGGACTCTGTTCCTTACAGCCCCGTGAAGCGGATTCAGGAGCTGTCGGACATTGATACCCTGAAGGTGATCGACCCTTCCGCCGGACGGCGTATGACCGACCGGGTGGAAGCAGTCCGCCTGATGAAGCAGCGGGCAGGTACGGATGTTCCGGTGGTGGGCTGGGTCGAAGGCGCCTTGGCGGAGGCCTGCGATCTGATGGATATGCAGGAGGTATTCATCAACATGCTGGATGAGCCGGAAGTGATCCATCAGCTGCTGCAGACCTGTGTGGAGCAGGGCCTGCTGTTTGCCAGGGCACAGGTGGAGGCAGGCGCGGACATCATTGGTCTGGGCGATGCTGCGTCCTCCCTTATCGGACCCAGACTGTATCGGGAATTTGCCCTGCCCTATCAGCAAAAAATGATCCGTGCCATCCACGATATGGGCGCGAAGGTGAAGCTGCATATCTGCGGTGACCTAAACCCGGTGCTGGAGCTGCTGCCTCAGACCGGCGCGGATATGATCGACCTGGATTTTATGGTGGACATGGAACGGGCTACGGATATTTTCCCGGAGGACTGCTGCATTTGCGGCAATATCCACCCTGTGGAGATCATGCTGCAGGGCACACCGGAGAGGATCAAAGAGGATGTGCGCCGCTGCAAAAACATTCAATATAAAAACAGAAGCTTCATAGCTCCCGGCTGCGAGGTTCCCAGAGACACCCCCCTGGAAAACCTGTTTGCATTGAAAGAAGCGATAGAAGAATAAAAAAAGTGCTGTCCGAATCGGACAGCACTTCATTTTTTGGGGCAAGGATTTCTTACTTTGCACCTGCGATCTGAGCAGCGACCTCAGCAGCGAAGTCTTCTTCCTTCTTCTCAATGCCTTCGCCCTTGATGTAGTGGACAGCGTTCACGAACTTAACGGAACCGCCCAGCTTCTTGGCAGCGTCAGCAATGTAGCCGGCCACG
>JAZUMW010000082.1:0-7444 GCA_045603825.1 Faecousia sp. | reverse complement strand
GAATCAATCCTCATCATCGAAATCGTCTGCGCTGACGGCTACGGGGCGCTCAGCAGCCTTGGCAGCAGCCTTGGGAGCGCCGGACGCGTTCAGAAGCTTCTCACGGACCTTGGCTTCCACTTCCTCAGCAACATCTGGGTTTGCCTGCAGGAAGGCTTTCACGCTGTCCTTACCCTGGCCGATACGCTCATCGCCCATGGAGAACCAGCTGCCGCTCTTCTGCACAATGTCCATCTGCACAGCCAGATCCACCAGTTCGCCCCACTTGCTGATGCCTTCGCCGTACATAATATCAAAGTAGGCTTCGCGGAAAGGAGGCGCAACCTTGTTCTTAACGACCTTCACACGGGTCTTGTTGCCGACCACATTGCCGCCTTCCTTGATGGCCCCCACACGGCGCACATCCAGGCGGACGGAGGAGTAGAACTTCAGAGCGTTGCCGCCGGTGGTGGTCTCGGGGTTACCATACATAACACCGATCTTCATACGCAGCTGGTTGATAAAAATAACCACGCAGTTGGTCTTGGCAATGGTGCCCGCCAGTTTCCGCAGAGCCTGGGACATGAGTCTTGCCTGCAGACCCACAAAAGTATCGCCCATTTCGCCTTCGATCTCCTGCTTGGGCACCAGGGCTGCAACAGAGTCCACAACGACAGCATCAACGGCGCCGGAGCGAACCAGAGCATCAGTGATCTCCAGGGCCTGCTCGCCGGTATCGGGCTGAGAGACCAGCATATTGGCGGTATCTACGCCGAGAGCAGCCGCATAGAGGGGATCCAGGGCGTGCTCTGCATCCACAAAAGCTACTTCTCCGCCCATCTTCTGTGCCTGTGCCAGGATATGCAGAGCCAGGGTGGTCTTACCGGAGGATTCCGGTCCGTAAATCTCGATAATACGACCCTTAGGAACACCACCGATACCCAGAGCGGCATCGAGGGCCAGGGAGCCGGTAGGAATCGCTTCCACATTCATTTCCGGGCGATCACCCAGGCGCATCACAGTGCCCTTACCAAAGTTTTTTTCAATCTGAGAAATCGCGGTTTGCAGCGCTTTCTTCTTGTCGCTTGCAGGAGTGGGCGCTTCATAGACTGTCTTTTTAGTTGCCATATCAATTTTCCTTCCTTTGGGCGATGACTGCCCTTTCTCTTTGATTATAATCTCTGGAACGCTCCAGTACGGTATACCCATTCTCTTCCAGGATGGCACAAACGGCATCGCCTTGACCCATGCCGAATTCAAAGCACAGATAGCCGCCGGGTTTCAGCGCCTGGAAATAGTTTTTTGCGATGGACCGATAGAACTCAAGGCCGTCATCGCCGCCATGCAATGCCAGGTGCGGCTCATAATCCTTGACGCTCTTCGGCAAAACTGACATCTCCTGGGTAGTGATATAAGGCGGATTGGAGATAATCATATCAAATTTACCTAAGAAAGCAGAGGGTTCTTTTAAAGCATCTGCTTGAATGCAGGATACCCGGGCGGAGAGCTTTTGCAAGGTTACATTTTTCTTCGCTACTGCCAAGGCTTCCTTGGAAATGTCTGCCAATGTGACCTTCGCATCCTTCACCCGGCTCGCCACCGCAAGGCCGATACAGCCGGAGCCGGTACAAAGGTCCAGAATGCGGGGCGTACTCTGAAGGAACATCGCTCTGCGGATCGCCAATGCTGTCACCGCACAGGTGTCGTCCCGTGGAATCAGCACATGAGGATCTACCTGCAGGGTCATGCCGTAAAAGTCCCACTGACCCAGCACATACGCCAGTGGCTCACCCGACAAGATACGCTGTACACAATACGACATTTTCTCGCAGGTTTCATCGCCCACGAAGGTATCCCGGTCAGCTAAGATCTGCTCCTGAGTCTTACCTGTCACATGACACAGTATATTTCTTGCTAGAAAACTGGCATAGTCGGCGTCCTCCTGTGTCATAAATGCGCGGCGCGCTTCCATGTACAGCTCGGAAATTTTCTTTACCAAAGGTCTGACCCCTCTTCCTCAGGAATCACGGCCTCCAGGGCAGCGATTCCAACCTCGATCATGGAGTCATCCGGCTCAAAGGTGGTAAAGTTCTGGAACCACTGGCCGGGTGCTGTAAGGATGCGGGTAAACCAGTTGTCGTGGCGGCCGATCAGTCTGTTCAGCTCGTAGCCAATAGCCACCACAATCGGCAGCAGGAGCAGCTTGAAGCCGATCATAATCAGCTTATACAGAATAGAGGCTGTTTCCTTCAATGCTGCGAGCTCCGGAATGATCGTCAGCAGAAGGGTCGATCCAACGGAGAAGATCAAGATCGCCAGGATCATGATGACCAGCAGGAAGCTGGTGCCGCAGCGGGGATGCTTGCGGGTCTGGGCACGGACATTTTCCACAGTCAGCGGAAGGCCTGCTTCATAACAGCGGATGGTCTTATGTTCCGCACCGTGGTACGAGAAGACCCGCTTCATTTCCTTCATACGGGAGACCAGCAGCAAGTACACTACAAAAATGATAATACGGATGGCACCTTCCACTAAGTGCAACAGCAGTTGGCTTTCGATCCAGTGATCCAGGAAGCTGCTGATGACCATGGGCAGCAGGAAGAACAGGCCGATGGACATCAAAAGGCCCAGTGCAACCGCTACACCCACCACTAAATTTTGAAATTTCTTATCGCCAAGCTTTTTCTCCAGCCATTTGTCCAGCTTGGAGGGTTCTTCCTGACTTTCCTCGGGAGAAAGATCCGCCGAGTGCATAAGCGCTTTCACGCCGGTCAGCTGTGCATCAAAAAAGTTCACTACTCCACGAACAAAGGGCCAGGAAAGAATGGATTTTTTAGGATGGAGCTTACGGTGCGTGGTCTCCACATGCAGGCCATCAGGGCCGCGGGTGACGATCGCATCCAGCTTGGGGCCACGCATCATGATTCCCTCGATCAGCGCCTGGCCGCCGATGGTTGTTTTAAACTTTTCGTTGTTTTCTTTTGCCATAATCTATAATCTCCTTAACTCGATACCGGCAAGCGAACCGTTACCAGCGTGCCGCCATCGAGGGCATTTTCTAAAATCAGTTCGCCGCCATGCATGGAGACGATCTCGTCACAGACCGCAAGACCGATACCGGACCCGCGGGCCTTGGAGCTTCCCTTGTAGAATTTCTTTTTCACAAGCGGGATCTCATCTTCGGGGATACCGGGGCCAAAGTCCCGGATACAGACAACCACATCGTCGCCGTCCATTTTCATGTCCGCTTCGATCCGTTTGCCGTCACCGCCGTGTTTTGCGGCGTTATCCAAGATGTTCAAAAACACCTGGCGGAGTCTTTTGGGGTCGCAAGAGATCTCCGGGATCTCCTCATCGCTGTCCAGGTATTCCAGGACGATACCATCCTGAGCCAGTCGGCTGCCATACATGAATACCGTATCCTCAAACTCGCTGCGGATGTCTGTCAGCTCCATATTCAGTGTCATGCGGTCACTCTGGATCCGGGTGAAATCCAGCAGCTCCAGCACCATTTCTGTCAGCCGCTGGCCTTCTCTATGGATGATCTTTATACCCCGGCGTGTGCCGCTGTCAAGCGTATCCGAACTGAGCAATGTCTCGCTCCAGCCGGTAATGGCCGTAAGCGGTGTGCGCAGTTCATGGGAAAGGGAGGAAATAAATTCCGTCTGAATTTTTTCGTTTTGGTTGAGCTGGAGGGACATTTCATTGATGGTTTGGGCCAGCTCGCCCACCTCATCGTCGTATTTTGTTTGGATCTGGCTGCCGTAGCTGCCGCTTGTGATCATTTTCGCCTTGTCGATGATCTCAGACAAAGGGCTCAATATGGAATGAATGTAGTAATTGCTGCTGAGCAATACGATTCCAATCACCAGGAGCAGTGCTCCAAAAGCGATGCAGGCAATAATCATGATCTGCCTGTCCACGATTTGAGTGGAAGTCACATAGCGCAGAACGCCGATCACTTCCCCATTCACATAGATCATAGGGCTGGAAACAGCGATGATCCGCTCCCCGGTGAGGGGATCCTCTCCCCGGAAGGGCTGGATCTGTTTGGTCTCCACTGCCAAAGATATGTCTGAGGTACTGGGAGACGGGCCTGCCCACTCTCCATAGGAGGAAGCTACGATCTGCCCCTTAGAATTGATAAACTGCAGTTCCAGGGTATTGCGGTCCTCAAAGGTGCGGGCATAGGTGATGCAGGATTGATAGAACTGATTGTAGTCCTGGTTCAGATAATCAGCAAAAAAGTCAGTAGTTGTACGGGCACGGTAAGTCAGATCCGACTCCATGGAGGAGTAGTAATACACCGCAAAAGCTGTGGTGACGATCATCACACACACCAGTCCCAGCGCACACAAGATGCCCAGGGTATTGATCATCCAGCGCTTGCGCAAGCCTTTGATCTTCACAGATACTCCTCCTTCCTTTCAAAATATCGGTGTCTATTATGCGCCCCACTTGTAGCCAAAGCCCCAAACAGTGGTGATGTAAGTGGGGTTGGCGGTATCATCCTCGATCTTAATGCGCAGACGGCGGATGTTGACATCTACGATCTTCAGTTCGCCCTCGTAATCACGGCCCCAAACAGCGGCCAAAATGTCCTCTCTGGACAGCGCACGGCCGGGATTCTGCATAAAGAGCTTCAGAATGGAATACTCCACCTGGGTCAGACGGATGCGGTTGCCGGCCTTTTCCAGGGTGTGGTTGCGGGTGTTCATCACAAAGGGTCCCTGGGCAAGCAGCTCTGTATCCATCACATTGTCGCCGCCAATGCGGCGATACAGGGCATCAATGCGGGCCGTCAGCTCCCCAGGAGAAAAGGGCTTGGTGACATAGTCATCCGCACCGGTCATCAGACCGGTGACCTTGTCCATCTCCTGGGTGCGGGCGGTCAGCATGATGATACCCATCTTCTTATTGGTGGCCCGGATCCGGCGGCAGACTTCAAAGCCGTCAATCTCGGGAACCATGATGTCGAGAATCGCAACACCGATATCGGGGTTATCCGCAATGCGCTGCAGCGCCTCGGGGCCGGTAGCGGCCTCGATGGGTTCATAGCCTGCCCGCTTCAGGTTGATCACCACGAAGCTTCGGATATTGGCTTCATCTTCCATAATCAGAACTTTCTTCATACTTCTTACCTCTTTTATGTTTCACCGTTTTTCCAATCCATCTGGATCAGATGGAAGCTTCCGGCCAGATTCTCCTCGGTCAGACCGTAAGAAAGGGCTGTCACTTCCAGCTTTGCGGCATAGACCACACCTTCGGTTTTATACAATATGATACGTTTATTCTCTTCCGCTTCCAATTCCCGGTCAGAACCGGTCATGGCATAGACGGACAAAAGCTTTTCCGCCTTTTCAAAGGTTTCATCCCAGATATAGAAGGTACATACACTTCCCTGCTGGGTGACGCTGATGCGGGATGCCCAGCTTTCGTCCAGTGTCAGATACCAGCCGCCATCGAAATTGTGGAAGGTATACATTTTATCAACCTCAGCGCCCTGCTCCGTCATAGCATACCAGCGGATCAGATGCTGCTCGGAATTCCGGATATCGTTCTGCACCGGGCTCATCTCCATCAGATCCGGCAGCTCCAGCGTACCATCAGCGTCAATATCATCAGCATAAATATAATGGTTGCGGATGGTCTGGACACTGGTGCCGGACTCGTTGGACAGCGATACATTTGTAAACTGACCATCGCACAGCGAAAACACATCCGTGATGATGGCACTTTCATCCACGCTGCTTGCTACATACACAGCGTTTCTGCCTCCGTGGAGACGGCTGACCATGATCCGCTTGATATGCTCGCTTTTTGCGGAAAGCCCGGCTTCCCGGGAGCGGACCATGGCATCATTCTCAAAGTGATACAGGGCTGCGGAGCCCCTCTCCGCTTCGGATTCACCGGAAGAAATGATCACAAGATCTGAATGGCCATCCTCAGTCAAATCCGATACAACAAACCGGACGTAATTAACCGCAAGCAGCCGTTCCGCCTGGGTTCCACGAAAGGTATACACAGTCAGATACCGCAGAACCTGATCGCTGACCTGGCGGCCCACGACCAGCTCTTTTCCGCCGTTGCCGTCGATGTCCACATATTCCACCTGCTCAAAGGCGGAGCCACGGCTTTCGATGGCCTGCATCAGATCGTAGCGTTCACCATTTTTTGTGAAGATGAATATCTTCAGCGGGTCATCCGAATTTCCTCTGGCAAAGAGCAGATACTCCTCTTCCCCATCTCCGTTCAAATCCATCATCTGCACGGACTGCCGGTTCTCGCCGGAAAGAGGGGCGCAGTATTCCAGATCTGTCATAACCCGGTCGATGGCTTTCTGGAGTTCTTCATACTCAGCAGAGCGTCTCGGCACCGCATACATCTGGTCCACGGTTTGCATTTGGCAGCCGCTCAGGAGCAGCGCCATGAGCAGCACAGCCGCCAGAAATATCCGTTTCATGGCATCAACTCCTCTCAAACAGATATTATATCATCTTTGTTACCAAATTGAAAGCTATTTCAACACAACATTTACATCGCCCAGCACTTTTTTTAACTCCTGTAACATGCTTTGCGCAAATGTAACCCGGGTGCCCCGGCGAACCTTGGTGTCGGCAAAGTAAAGAACCGCACTGCTGTTTCCGGGGAACATATTCAAAATCGCCTTCACCTTGCGGAAGGCTGGATCATTCTCGCTGGACAGGCGCAGGTAAAGCGTTCCGCCCCTGACCATCTGAGGTTCCTGCCTTCTGTCCCGCTCCGGTTCGGGACGACTTTCCTCCCGGGCAAAATCAGAGATGGGCCGTGCCCGATTGATCACAATCTGGGGCTCCTTCTCATCCCGGATGGACAGGCGGCCCGTGATCACCACCGGACTGTTTTCCTTCAGATATCCGCCGTACTGATTCAGCACATTGGAAAATGCCAGCATCTCGATGGCGGCGGTATCGTCCTCCACCGTCACATAGGCCATCATGGAATTATTCCGGGTGGTTTTCATCTTGGCGCTCTGGACAATACCGGCCACGGAGACAATCTGATCATCCCGGAATTTACCCTCTTCCTCCTCCATCAGCGCCGCAATAGGCACCACATGGGTATTCTTCAGATACTGGCGGTAGCCATCCATGGGATGTCCCGAAATGTATATACCGGTGGTCTCCTTTTCCATGGCCATGAGCTCGGCACGACTGCGTTCCGGCAGACTGGGCACAGGAATTGCAGCAGAAGCATCATCATCGTCCAGCAGGGCAAACAGGCCCATCTGGCCCTCCAAATTTTTCTTCCGGGAGGAAGCGATGGAATCCATCATCTGCTCATACACCGCCAGAAGCTCGCTGCGGTTGTGGCCGAAGCAGTCCATGGCACCGCACTTGATGAAGTTTTCAACGGCCCGCTTGTTCAGTTACCCTTCTCCCATCCGTTCGATGAAGTCTTCCAGAGATTTGAAGAGACCGCCCTC
>JAZUMW010000081.1:0-4527 GCA_045603825.1 Faecousia sp. | reverse complement strand
ACGAAGCAGGGATGTTCATTCTGCCATTCCGGCTTTGCAAAATTGATGGCACCGTTGCCCTGAGAAAGAGCGATTTTTGTATCCGGACCACAGGGTCCTGCATCATGGATAAACACCACCAGCGGCAATGCATTGGTTCCGTCATAGATTTCGGGGATGTACAGATTGTAGCCAAGGCCCTTAAATTCAAACTGCTGGAACTGTTCGATGATGGGCTCTACGGCAGATTCGGTCGCCATCATTTCTTCACTGCCATGAATCACGGTGCCATCTGCAGCCAAGATATCCTTCACTTGTGCAACACGAGCTTCTCGGGGTTCACGAACTGCAGTGGGCAGCTTGGGAGGGCCACCGGGAGGAGGACCTCCGGGGCCGCCGGGTCCACCAGGGCCTCCCGGACCACCGGGGCCTTTTCCCGGCTTAAAGGGGGGCGGCTCGGCAATAATGCCGGCCTTTCTGTCGCGAATATTCAGGGAAATGATCACGCTGTTTTCCTGGACGGTAACATCGGTAATATTGCGGTCTTTAACACAGTATGTATCCAAAGCCACGCTGCCGGGATCCACAGGGCTGTCATACACCAGCTCCACGCCGCAGATTTTCTGACCGTCAGGATAGTTATCCGTTAAGCAAATAAGCTGCTTCAAATGCTGATTCATTGCTTTTCACTTCCTTATATTGACTTTAATAGTTCGATTGCGGTGTCTCGCAGACGCTCCGCACTCCCCGGCATAAAGGGAGAGTTCAAACTTTGATATTTTACTTGTTCGTATGCCGCCGCTTCCGGCATACATTTATCGCCGCCATTGACCATGATTGCCACGGCACTGCAGTGATTTGGGAAAGTTTTCCTGATTTCCATGCCGGTAATGCCGTCGATCTCAGGCTGAACGCCGACCAATTGGAACTGTCCGATTTTTGCCGCATATACAGAAAGCTCTTTGCTACCCTCATACTCAAATTCTGCAATTCGGGTGGGCTTCAGCTTGGACAAATTCCGTTCCATTCTCTTTGTCCGGCAGGTAAAACTCTTCCGGTCGCAGCGAATGGAAACATCCGATTGCAAATCTGTAATATGCCCGTAGGTCTGCAAAACAGCAGATCCAAGCCGAACCCCCTGAGCATCCAGCAGCGCATAAGCACCCTGACCCAGATTGAAGCTGCGCATTTCACCGCATTCATCCGGTTCCTGAAAGATGCCTTTCAATCGGGGTTCCTGATCCCCTGCCGGGCCGCACAGAAACAAGGCGGTAAAATCTTCGCCCATCTGCTGTTCCAGATAGTTACATGCAGCACCGCACAGGTCGGAGGATATCTGCATGCCGCCATCCGCACCCTTAATCCGAGATGTAACACAGGAGCGCATGCCGTAAACATATAGCAGCGCCAACGGTCTGCCGTCGGAGCGGTCGATCCGCAAAACCTGCAGGCTATGGTCACAAGGCTGGGTGTCATCCGTGCCGATCCACCAGCCATCCTTTGTCAGGACGTTGCGGCTTGCATTGACCTTGCAGATTCCCGTTCCCCAGCCAACCCGAGCCGGGTGCATTCTTTTCAGTGCTGCTTCCGTTGCCTGCCGGGTTGCGTCTATGTAAGCGCGCTCCAGCATTGCACACCGGGCGATCTCCTCTGCCGACCGTTCCTTATGACCCGGTCTCGGGCGATCTGCCATCCCCTGCTCCGGTTCCGGCCAGATATGGGGGCCTGCAAAGGAGTGGGTCAGAGTGATCCAAATTTGCTCCGCGCCTGTCAGCGCCTGCACAAGATCGCGTAGTTTCTTCTGAGTCTGCGGAAACAGCGAGGTAATCTCCACAGACACAATTACGAAACGAACCTTCTGCTGCAAGATCAGCACACGAATATGAAGTTCGTCATGAACCTGTGTAAATCCGTCCAGCGGCAGCATATGGGGCTGGATGGGTATCACCGCCCTGCCCGCGCCGGCCATTAACTTCTGTTTCATTATGCATTCTCCGACATCGACACGGCACCTTCCGGTGCCTTATTGGTATTGCCAACGACTGCGTACGGAGTTTTCCCTTCCAGCCACCAGATCGCCAGAGCCGGAAGGGCGCTGAATGCAAACCCCGCTGCCTGCATCACTTGAGCAATGGGGCCAGCACACAGGAGCCAATGTCCCAGTGCCGCTACACCGCCAAGCAGCAAAGCCATGCCTGCGGCGAGGGCCGTCATTCTGACATTCTTGGAGTACTCCGCAAACTGCTGCCTGGTGAGTTTCAGGGGAGCAAACAGTCTGCCCAGCAAGAACCACGCCAGGAACAAATAAGCACACAATGCCACCACCTGAGGCAGCACACCGTACCAAGTCATATTGACCGGATTGCTCTGTAATGCCAAAACAGAGAAACCTGCAAAGGAAAGCACTGCCAGTATCCAGTAACCCAGCTTCAGTCCAAGCCACTTTCCGGCGGACACCCGGGCTTCATGATAAAGTCCCACATAAATCCGCCGGATGCGGGGCCGACCATCTTCCGAAGGCTCCACGATTTCCTTGTAGTCCTTGAAATAACGGTGATAGTAGCGGCTGTGCCAACTGTTGTTCTGAAAATCCTGTTCATTTGCTTCCTGGCCTTTTTTAACAAGGTCATCCTGCAGTCTTTCCCGTAGTTTCATTTGCAATACTCCAAGCTTGATTACACCTTATCGGGTGTATAATGGACGGATGTTCCGTTTACGGTCATCATATATCCGCTGCCCATGGGGGTCTGGATAAACTCACCCTGCTCACCGGCAAGAATCTTTCTGGCGCATTCGATTTTACTGTGAATGGTTTCGGGAGAAATCACAGGTGGCATATGACCTGTGCAAACCATCTTCACCGGCAGCTTTGCAATTTTCTCCATAGACGCAAGATACACCGCAACACTGGTGGCACTGGGTTCCGTCAGAGCGGTGGCCATGCCCATCACGTTATCTCCCGTGAACAGGTAGCCGGTCTGCTCATCAAAAATGCAGATGCTACCTGCGGTATGACCGGGGGTATGATGGACTGTCAGCTTTCTGTCACCCAAGTCGATGACAGTGCCATCTTCCACAGGAATCGGTGCAGGCGGTGTGGGCTGCAGCTTGTCTGCTTCCTCAGCCAGACCCCAACGGGTCACTTCCTCCAGACGGGTCTCTCTGGCGCATTTATAGGCATAGAGGTCGTTATCTGCAGGATGCAGCAGGGGTGCGCCGAATTCGGCATTGCCGCCGCCGTGGTCGGGGTGTCCGTGGGTATTGATCAGAATGATGGGCAACTGGGTCAGGCCATCAATCACAGTCTTCAGAGAACCCATGCCAAATCCGGTATCGATCAGCAGTGCCTCTTCCTTGCCCAGCACCAAATACTGCTGAAAGCGCATGGGAGGTGCGGTAATGTTGATGATGCCGCCTCCCAGATCCTGCGTCATAAAGGTTTTGATAGGTTCCGGTCTTTTTCTTCTCGGTTCCATAGCGTCTCCTTAATTCAGTTCCTTCACACGGCAGCAGGACACGAAGTGACCGCTGGATACTTCCTCCAAAATCTGAGGCTGCAGGCAGGCTTCCGTGGCATGGGGGCAACGGGCAGCAAAACGGCAGCCGGGCTTGGGGTTAATGGGAGAAGTGATCTCACCCTTCATTTCGATGGGCGCCATAGGCTTATGGATATTCGTAGAGGGAATGGCAGAGAACAGTGCCTTGGTGTAAGGATGCAGAGGACGGGAGAACAACTCCTGCTTGCTGCACTTTTCCACCAGCTGGCCTAAGTACATAACTGCGATGTCATCGGAAATGTGCTTAACCACGGACAGGTCATGGGTAACGAACATATAGGCCATGCCCATCTGCTGCTGCAGATCCATCAGCAGGTTCAGAACCTGGGCCTGAATGGAAACGTCCAACGCGGAAACCGGCTCATCACAGACGATGAAATCGGGGTTCAGAGCCAGAGCACGGGCAATGCCCACACGCTGGCGGCGGCCGCCGTCCAGCTCATGGGGATAGCTTTCCCACAGTCGCTGGTCGATGCCAACCAACTCCATCAGGCGCCGGGTCTCATCCAACAGCTCCTTCTTACTGTGGAAACGCTTGGAGTACTTCAGAGGTTCTTTGATGGTTGCCTCGATGCTCATACGAGCATTCAGAGAGCTGTAAGGATCCTGGAAGATGATCTGGCACTTCTCATGGATGTCCCGCAGCTGCTTGCCCTGAGCATGGGTGATGTCCACACCGTCCAGCAGCACCTGACCGTCGGTGGCTTCCAGCAGGCGGATGATGGTTCTGCCCAGGGTGGACTTACCACAGCCGGACTCGCCAACGACACCAAGGGTCTTGCCCCGCTCGATGGTGAAGGACACATCGTCCACCGCATGGTTCACACCGGCAGGAACATCAAAATACTTTTTCAGATTTTTTACTTCTATAATGGGTCTTTCCATAGCTTAACCCTCCTTGATGCAGCGGCAGAAATGCCCCGGAGTCAGTTCGCGGTAAGGGATGTCACCCTTGCAGCTTTCTGTTGCATAGGGGCATCTGGGGCAGAAT
>JAZUMW010000080.1:0-21505 GCA_045603825.1 Faecousia sp. | reverse complement strand
CCTCATTTGGCAGCCCGGCTTTATAACCGATCAGACTGCTCAGGGACGGAATGTGCTGTTTCTGATTGAACACGGTATTCCCTGCATCAACGCCCATACCAATCTGGATTGCGCTCCCGGCGGTGTCAACGATGTTCTGGCACAGACTTTGGGATTGCAGGACATTTCCGTCATCGCCCCCAACGGTGTGGACGAAGAGGGCCGTCCCTGGGGTCTTCTGCGGCAGGGTACTGTGGAAGCGCAGGCGCTGCCCTGCTTCCTGGAGCATGTAAAGAACGCCCTGGGCTGTAAGGGTCTGAAGTATGTTGATGGCGGTAATCCCGTACACAGGGTGGCTGTCGGCGGCGGGTCCTGCGGTAGTGCGCTTGTGGATGCTGCCGATGCAGGCTGCGACACCTTCGTCACAGCAGATTTGAAGTACAACCAGTTCTGGGACGCAAAGGAACTGGGCATCAACCTCATCGATGCCGGTCACTTCCATACCGAAAACCCGGTCTGCGCCGTTTTGGCGGAGAAGCTGCAGGTCGCTTTCCCGGAAGTGAAGGTCATTGTTTCCCAAAATCATACAGATTGCGCAAATTTCTTCTGCTGATGTGTTGATTTTTTCTATTCATGTATGTTAGAATATGTAGCAGCTTTTTAAGAAGGGAAGATACTTATGTCCGGACATTCCAAATGGCATAACATTCACAAAACCAAGGGCGCGCAAGACGCAAAGCGTGCTGCCGCTTTTACCAAAATCTCCAAGGAAATGATCGTTGCCGTAAAGGAAGGCGGCGGCATCACTGATCCCGCCAACAACTCCCGCCTGGCCACTGTCATCACCAAGGCCAAGGCTGCCAATATGCCCAACGACAACATTAAGCGCATCCTGGAGAAGGCCGGCGGCGCAGGCGGCGGCGATAACTATGAGACCATTACCTACGAAGGCTACGGCCCCGGCGGCGTTGCTGTCATCGTGGAGACCATGACCGACAACCGCAACCGTACCGCAGGCTCCATGCGCCACCACTTTGATAAGTACGGCGGCAACCTGGGCGCTTCCGGCTGTGTCAGCTGGAGCTTCGACAAGAAGGGTGTTCTGGTCATCGACAACGAAGACGGCGACTATGACGAGGAAGAAGTCATGATGGACGCCATGGACGCAGGCGCTGACGACTTTGAAGCTGAAGAAGATTGCTTCACCATTTACACCCTCCCCGACGACTTTAACGACGTGGTTGCAAATCTCTCTAAGTACACCTTTGCTTCCGCCCAGATCGAGATGGTTCCCCAGAACTATCAGAAGCTGGACAACCCTGACCATGTGACCCTCATGGAAAAGCTCATCGACATCATGGAAGATGATGACGATGTGCAGAATGTCTGGCACAACTGGGACCAGGACTAATCAAGCAGAATCGCCCCTAATGCATAGCATCAGGGGCGATTTTTTGTTATAACAGCGCCGGTCAGTCTTCCTCTTCGGCAATAGGCTCATCCAAAAACTGTTCCCAGGGGAAAATCACGGTACTTTCCTCCAGGTCATAAGCTTCCCGGATGGCCTCGCAGATCCGCAGCAGCTTATCCTGCAGATTGTCATGGGTAAAGTACTCCGCGCCCTCCGGCAGAACCGCATAGGCAAAGATCCTGCTGCGATCCTCCGTGGGGAAGCTCATGGAATGCCGGTCGATGAAAGCATCCAGATACTTGTCGGCATTTTCTCTTTCCTCGTTGGCTTCATAGTCATAGGTGTACTTAAAGCCTCTGGGATTCAGATCATCCCAAGTGTCAAAGTCACGGCTGTTGCCCAGAACCTTGGTATCGATGGCAACGCCCAGACCCATTAGGAAGGATTTTCCCACATTCTGGCTGCTGAGCACCACGGTGCAGGTTGCGCCGTCCCAGTACTGTTCATAGGTTTTTCCGCTTTTCAGTGTATTCACCAGGCAGAATGTCACATTGCCGGTATTTTTCACGAAATCCTCCGGGAACTGCTGAAGCAAGCCTTCGATCTGGTCTAGAGCATTCTGGATCACACTGACCCGGTACTCCTCTTCCAGCGCATAGTCTTTTGCCAGCATTTCCGCATCCTGCCAGATATGCAGGGACAGGCCGTAAGTCTGCTGCAGCTGCTGCACCCGTTCCTGGCACTCTGCCAGGCCATCGGTATCCGGGCTTTCCGCGGTATACCGCTGATCGGTATAGACAGTGTCGTCTGCGATTTGGGTCATGGACACATCCCAGCGGTACAGGACACCCTCTGCCGTCAGCCAGACATATGTTCCGTCAGAGGTCAGTGTATCCGGTGCACCTACGCCGCTCAGGGTCACTTCCGCCGTGCGCTTGCCGCTGTTGAAATCATAAAAGCTTAAATGCAAGCCGTCTTCTTCCGCGGTATATCCCACCGCGCCGTACAGCAGCAGTGCACTCTCCACCGTTTCTTCGGCAGCATACAGGCACATAGGCTCCGTATCCGCTCTGCCGAATATGTAGGGCGTTTCATTCTCCCCATTGGATGCGAAATACCACTGGCCACCAGTCTCCATCCGGTAGAGTGCGGTATCTTCTCCCACTGCTTCTCCCGTATCGGCGTAGATGTAAATAACACGCTGCGCGCCTGCGTCATCAGTAATACGGCAGCCGATCACCTTATCGTCAAAATAGCTTCCCGTCAGCGCCTGCTCGGCACAGTTATGCTGACGGACCAGCCGGGAAATGCCCGAGTGGATGTCCAGCGCACGGATCTCCGATTCTGTACAGTAGAAGACCTCGCCGTTGCTTTGCAGCACAGGGCTTCCCTGGCTTTGTACCGGCAGCGCCACACGCAAGCTTTCCTGCAATTGGGCATCCAGGATTACTGCTTCCCGGGTTCCCTTGTCAAAGTACATCACGCCGTCGCTCCACGCAATCAGCTCGCCGTCGGTTCGGTCCTGGGTCAGATCCACAATACCCGTGGCAGCCACTTCTCCCAGTTCTCCCTGCAGCAGGGTCACGATCCCGTCATCAAACACCACCAGGAGTTTATCCCCCATGATCAGCAGATCGGTCTTTGCCCCGTCTCCCAAGGGATAAACCCGGACTGCTCCGCCCGTCTGCTGTTCCATATCGCTGTTGGCATCGTAAAGGCTTACCAACTCAACGGGAGCAGCAGTTGCCTCCGGAGAAGACGGCGCTATCGCCTCCGTAACCTCGCCGCTTCCGCAGCCGGTCAGCAGAAGTATCAGTAAAAGGATCGGTAAAATTCGCTTCACGCTTATTGTCTCCTTGCCAAGTAGTATTCGTCTCCCTGACGGTAATAGGGACAGTGCTGACTTTTGGATGTCAGAATGCGGTATACTTCGTCCTCATCCAGATCCATAGTGCAGTAGTACTCATCGTACTCTTCATCGTAATCGTAATGCCAGCAGGATTCACATTCATTCATAGCTGAAAGTCTCCAAATATGCCGTCACATCAAAGGGTCTGATCTTTTCGTCCTTGCGCAGATACAGGGGGTGGTGGGGGTGGCCCTTTTTGCTTACTTTGCCCGCGCAGCACCATCGGGCATTGTACTGACGGCCCACCGCCAGCATGTCCGCCAGGCACCGGGACAGGTAATCCCGCTTTTCGATAATGGTGCCCCATGCCGCCCATACCGTTGGTTTTTCGGAAATGGACAGCACATAGCGGAAGGCTTCCAGATTTTCCCGGTGGAGCTGCTGATTGCAGGTCTTTTCCATGGTATCCGGATCCGTTGCCCGCTGGGCATAGACATTGAACATGATAAAGCTGTCAAAGCCGTTGCCGATGGCAATACGCTCCACAGACTTAAGGGTATTATCCAGATCTCCCGGCTGCGCCGTAGAAGGGTTGATGCCGATACAGATCAGCGGATTTCTGCCCCTCGTTCCCAATATGTACCGGTAATCGCAGTAGAAATTGGGGGCGTACAGCCACTCACCCGTGTCGTAATAAGGATTCGGCGCATTGGCAGAGGCCAGCGCTTCCTGAAATGTTACCAGCTCCAGCCGGTGGGTCGTATCCTGGGGAATATGCATGCTTAACCCTCCACAGGTGGGAACCAACAGCTGTTGGCAGGATCATGGAAGGGACAGTCCTTTTCCTGTCTGCCGGTCTGGCGCAGCCACGCCGCATAAGCGTAATCCATAAAGTCAAAGCAGCCTTCCATACCGGACTGCAGCTGGACAGATTTTCCGTCCGCCATATACAGCTCGATGAGCAGATGCCCCTGGTTGTTGTACAGCTGCTGATTCTGAATATCCCGGTAATAATACTTTCTGCGCCGCTTGCCGAAGCTGTTGAATATAAAGCTGTCAGTATCGTAAAAAATGCCGTAGGTCATGTAGTACACCACAAGGCATACACTCAGTGCGATCAAAATGCAGCCGCCAACAATCATCAGCCAGTTGCCGGACAGACCGGAAAAAACCGCTGCCAATCCGATCACGCCGATGATCAGGCCCAAAGAGCCGTACCGCTTGTTTAGCCGTACAGCCTTGCCGCTCATGTGCTCGGCCTGGCTTCGAAACAGCTTTTTAAATCCCTTGTCCACAAGAAAGCAGACACCAAATACCAGTGCCGCCACCAGCAGCACCAATGCGATCTCCATAGTCTTCTCCTCTCAGGCCCACAAAACGCAGTCCACAGGAATGTCATACTCGGCTGTAGGCAGGGATTCCACCATCTGGAAGTTGTAGCACAGCGCAACGGTGGGATGTTCCGGCTCCTTCGCCAAAAACTTGTCGTAAAAACCGCCGCCATAGCCCATGCGGTCACCTTTTTCCGTGAACGCCATACCGGGCATCAGCACCAGCGCGGTTTTATCCTCAGCCACAGGACCATCGGCAACAGGCTCGGGGATCCCCGCATAACCCAATTCCACCCGAGACAGGTCATCCATGTAAATGAACTTCATATCATCGCCGTACACCTTGGGTACTGCCACCCGTTTTCCGTCCCGGAGTGCCTGCTCCAGCATAGGAACCGTCCGCACCTCCTGGTTATAGGGCAGGTAGCCGTAGATGGTTTTTGCGTTTTGATATTCCGGCGTGTTCATAAACAACTCACCAAGACGGCGGCTTGCCTGTTCGATCTGTTCCGGGGTCATGGCCCGTTTTTTTTCACGGATCTGACGGCGCAGCTCTTTCTTATCCATTGGGTTCCTCCTTCTCTGGCTTCCGGAATCGGAAGGCAAGGAAAATAGCAAGCTGTCCGGGAATACCCAGCAAAAACAGCTTCCAGATATTCGCACCGAAGAACAGCAGCAAGGTCATATAAATACTCAGCAGCGCGCCCCACATGATCTGGCTGATGTTCAGCTGATTCCACCGGAAATCATGCCAGGCAGACCGCAGGCTCAGCCGGACGATCCCGTCAGCAGGGATGGCATAGATAAACGCGATCCAGCTTTTAGGAATGTCCAGAGAAGAAAGGATCACAAACAGCAGCAGCGCCACCGTCCATACCAAAATACTGGACAGTCCCAGAATGATCCGCTTGTTGGCTTTCCGCTTCATAGTCTTTTCCACAGCCTTGGTCATGACCTGTTCCACTTTTCCGGGATTTTCCGGGAGCTCATCCGGATCCTTCAAAAGGTCGTTGACGGTAATTCCGAACAGCTCAGCCAGCTGCACCAGGGTCAGCACATCCGGCATGGACTCACCCCGCTCCCACTTGGACACAGCTTTGTCGGAATAGTTGATTTTCTCCGCCAGTCCTGCCTGTGTTAAGCCATGATGCTTGCGGTATAATACAATATTCGCGCCGAGTTGAAATTTCAGCTTCTCGTCGTTCATATTTTGCCTCCAGAACATAGTTTTGTTCATTATAACAGATTTTCACTTTGTTTTCAATAGCGAAATCGGCATCCCGGGGCCATGCAAAATACCGGTACTGCACAAGGCAGTACCGCTATTTTTTAATCTTCTGTATGGATGTCAAACATGGATGTGGCAGAGCCATCCTCTATGGGCTGACCCTCCATACACTGGGCAAACTGTTTGCCGGTCATGGATTCGTGGGTCAGAAGATACTCCGTCACAGCTATCACCTTGTCCTCATTCTCCTTCAGAATGCGGGCACAGTGGTCGTAGGCCTTGTCAACAAGGAGTTTGACCTCATCATCGATGGTACCGGCCACCTTTTCGGAATAGCTCTTGGTGCTCTGGTAATCTCTGCCGATAAACAGTTCTTCACCGCCTACATAGGACACAGTACCCAAATTCTCACACATACCGTATCGTGCCACCATATCCCGTGCCAGCTTGGAAACACGGTCGATATCATTGGCTGCACCCACGGAAATATCCCCCACAAACAATGCTTCCGCCACACGGCCGCCCAGCAGACCCACAATCTTTTCGTACATCTGATTCCGGGTAAGGCTGGAGGTTTCCTCATCGGGAATGTACCATGTAGCACCCAGGGACTGACCTCTGGGGATAATGGTAATATGCCGCACCTCAGCCTGTGTAGGCAGCCGGTACATGGCAACGGCGTGTCCTGCCTCATGGATGGCCGTTTCCTTCAGGTCCTTACGGGTACGCATGTGGCTGCGTTTTTCCGGACCGGCCATGATCTTCATCATGGCTTCGTTCAGACACTCCATGCTCACCGCGGGAGCATTTCTCCGGGCAGCCATGATGGCGGCTTCGTTGAGAAGGTTGCTCAGGTCAGCGCCGGTAAAGCCGGCGGTGGAACGGGCGATCAGCTTCAGATCAACAGTATCATCCAGCCGCTTGCCTTTTGCGTGGACCTTCAATATCTCCTCACGGCCCTTCACATCCGGCACGCCCACATAGATCTGCCGGTCAAACCGGCCGGGACGCAGCAGCGCCGGGTCCAGAATATCACCCCGGTTGGTGGCTGCCAACACGATAACACCTTCATTTTGCGCAAAGCCGTCCATTTCCACCAGCAGCTGGTTCAGCGTCTGCTCACGCTCATCGTGACCGCCGCCCAGACCGGAGCCGCGCTTGCGGCCCACAGCATCGATCTCATCGATGAAAACGATTGCAGGTGCCACTCTTTTTGCCTGCTCAAACAGATCACGGACACGGCTGGCACCGACACCGACATACATCTCCATAAAATCAGAACCGGAGATGGACAGAAACTGTGCGTCTGCCTCACCTGCCACCGCACGGGCCAGCAGGGTCTTGCCTGTACCGGGAGGGCCGGACAGAAGAATGCCGTGGGGAATCTTTGCGCCCATGCCGGTAAATTTCTGGGGATTGCGGAGGAAATCCACCACCTCCTGCAGCTCTGCCTTCTCTTCATCCACGCCGGCTACATCGTCAAAGGTGACCTTTTTACCGGCAGGCAGGCCGTTTACCGTTTTGGCTCTGCCGAAATTCTGCATGGGATTGTTCTGGTTGGCACGGCCCGCCAGGAACATCCACACAAGCAGCAGCACCAGACCTGCGATCACGATGGGCAGAATGTAATCATAAGGGGACAGCCCCTTTTCCTGAATAAAATTATAGCTTTCCAGGATTCCGGCTTCCTGCTGGGCACGGAACAGTTCACTCAGTTCCTGCCGGAAAGCCTCGGGGTCACCGATCTTGGTCTGGATCTCGGTGTCTCCGTCGTACGGGTTATACAGCTCCATGGCGATATACTCGCCTTCAACAGTAAAGCGTTTAACCTGCTCGTTCCGGAACAGGCTCACCACCTGCGAGTACTGCAGGCCGTCATCCCGGGGACCGAACAGGCCGATCATCCATGAAAACACAGCCGCCAGAAGGAGTACATAGATGATCACAGATACAAACTTGCGGTTTTTCAAATTGGGTTCTCCTTATTCTTCGTATACTTCCGGTTTCAGCACGCCGATATAGGGCAGATTCCGGTAATGCTCATTGTAGTCCAGGCCGTAACCCACCACAAACTTATTGGGGATCACATAGCCGGTATAGTCAGGCTTCAGGGTAACACCGGGCTTTCGGCGCTCAGGCTTATCCAGAAAGGTGCAGACCTTCAGGGAAGCAGGCTCCTTGTTCAGCAGATGGTTGCAGGTAAATGTCAAAGAGTTGCCGGTATCGAAGATATCCTCCAAAATCACCACATGTCGGTCCTTGATGTCCACGGACAGGTCTTTTCTGATCTCTGTTCTGCCGGTGGATGTGGTGCCGCTGTAGGAAGAAATGCTCATAAAGTCGATCTCGCAGGGAATGTCAATATTGCGGATAATGTCCGCAAAGAAGATGACCACACCCTTCAGTACGCCCACAAAAACCGGATCCTTACCGACATAGTCCTTACTGATGACGGCTGCCAGTTCCTTAACCTTCTCCCGGATCTGTTCTTCCGTAAACATTATTTCCAGCATGTCGTTTCTCATAGAACACTCCTCCATCTATCTCTGCTTTTTATTTTTGCAGTCATTGCTGCATATTTCCTTTTCAAAGCGGATCTCCACACCAGAACCGGCTCTGTTCCGGTCAGGGCCGATCCCGTACACGCCCAGAACTCCCTTACTGTCCGCGATCACAGGTATCCGCTGCCGCAGGGATGCGGGGATCTTCCGGTCAATAAACAATTTTTTCAGACTTTTGGTGCCGCCGGGCAAGCACATCCCGTCACCCATCTGTCGGGAACGCACCCAAAGTGCTCCCCTGGCAGAGACCGTGAAGCGGTCCGGCTCTGAAAAAACCTCTTGTGTCGGGGTGCAGATGATCCGCAGCCCCAATTGGGGAAGCTCCGTTACGCCGGGACAAGTCAGTTCCGTGGGTACGATCTCCTCCAAACATGTTTTAACTTCCAGAACACCGTAATTCCGGCAGACAGTCACACCGCCGGGAAACTGCGCCTGGCAGGAAGGCTTCTCGGAAAATACCAGCTGCTCCGCCAGGGCAATATGCACAGCCTCCGGTTCCTTCACGCCCCATTGCTCCAGGCAGGCGCTCAGAGCCCTGCCCCGCAGGGCAGGCTCCATCTGCCGCAGCACCTCCACACGGGGCTCCGGCTGCTGGGTCAACGCCTTCTCATCCTCCCGCAGCCGCAAGGCCATGGATGATACATTCTCCGCCAGCCGGGGGTTTTCTTCCTTTAACAGCGGCATCACATGGTGCCGCAGACGGTTTCGCAGAAAAGTATCCGTTTCATTGGAGCTGTCAGTAATGTAGGCGATATGGTATTCCCGCAGAAATGCACATACTTCTTCCCGGGTAACCAACAGCATTGGTCGGATCAGCGTTCCGTTTACCGGCGCAATACCTCCCAACCCTTTCAACCCTGTACCCCGCACCATGTGCATCAGTACCGTTTCCGCATTATCGTCTGCGGTGTGGGCCGTTGCGATCTTGCCGGGCAGACTTCTTAAAAACTGATACCGGGCATCCCTTGCAGCAGCCTCCAGGCCTTTCTTGCCTGCCGTTACCGTTCCGCGCTGACAGACAAAGGGGATTCCGTAGCCGGCGCAGAAATCCCGAACGAATTCCTCATCCCGGAGGGACTCTTCACCCCGCAGGCCATGGTTGAAATGGGCTGCAGACAGCCGGATATCCAGCTTGTCCCGCAACAGATACATGCTCCACAGCAGTGCCATGGAATCCGCGCCGCCGGACACTGCACAGACCACCCGGTCGCCGGGCTGCAGCATATCGTACTTCCGTAAAAAGGAAAGCAGCTTATTCAGCATGTTTCCACTCCCGGTCCGCAAAGGTCTGATACTGGGGTACCCACTGGAGCTTTACCGTACCCACCTCGCCGTGGCGGTTTTTGGACACGATACATTCCGCAACGCCTTTTTCCTCGGTATTCTCATTATAGTACTCATCACGGTACAGGAACAATACCACATCGGCATCCTGCTCGATGGAGCCGGATTCACGAAGGTCGGACAGCATGGGGCGCTTGTCCGTACGGCTTTCCGGACCACGGGAAAGCTGACTCAAGCAGATCACAGGTACATTCAGTTCCTTGGCCATGATTTTTAAGGATCGGGATATCTCACTGACTACGGTGACGCGGTTCTCGCCGCCCTTGCCGTAGCCGGAGCCGTTCATCAGCTGCAGGTAGTCGATGACCACCAGACCCAGATTCTCCACACGGCGGCACTTGGCGTTCATCTCCGCCACGGTAATGGCAGGATTATCATCCACCCGGAGGTCTGTCTGGCTCAGTGCGGCAGATGCCATGCACAGCTTGGTCCACTCATCCTCCGACAGCTTGCCGGTAACCAGCTTCTGCAGTTCTACAAAGCTCTCGTTGGAAAGCAGTCGCATGGCCAGCTGCTCTCTGGACATTTCCAAAGAGAAGACCGCCACAGTCTTATCATATTTCTTTGCCACATTCAGCGCCACATTCAGCGCAAAAGCGGTCTTGCCCATGGCAGGACGGGCAGCCAGCATCACCAGATCGGACTTGTTCAGACCGTTGATTTTCTTATCCAGATCGCGCAAGCCGGAAGACATGCCGGGAATGACAGAATCGGACTGGCTCAGCTCTGTCAGCTGGTCAAAAACCCGGTGCATGGTTACGCCGATATGCTCCAAAGAATCGGTACGCTCGCCTTTGCGCAGGGCATAGATCTTTTTTTCCGCGCTTTCCAAAATCTCTGCAGGTGTGCCGACCTGAGAGTAGACCATATTGGAAATGTCCGCAGAAGCATCCGCAAGACCCCGGAGCATGGCCTTTTCCCGAACAATATTGGCATACCGCACCGCGTTGGCCGCGGTGGGGGTGATCTGCATCAGTTGCATGATGTAGTCACGGGAATTATCCTTGTGGTAGCCCAATTCCCGCATTTTATCCAGAACTGTCACCGGGTCGATGGTCTGGGAAAAGTTGAACATGGCGTAGATCGTTTCATAGATCTCCCGGTTCTGCTGCAAATAAAAGTCCTCAGGCCGCACCAGACCGATCACATCGGTGACACACCGGCTGTCGATCAGAATAGAACCCAAAAGAGCCTGCTCCGCCTCCAGTGACTGGGGCGCTTGTCGGGCCATCAATTCTTCATCCATAGGAGTTCTCCTCTATCGTGGATTTCTTAAACCTCTTCGATCTTTACCGTCAAAGGCGCGGTGATCTCATAGCCCAGCTTGCACTGGACGGTATAGGTGCCCACACTCTTGATGGGTTCTGCAATGACGATCTTCCGCTTATCCAGCTTAATGCCGGAATTTTTTGCCAGCGCATCGGCGATCTCAGCATTGGTCACGGAACCGAACAGTCTGCCGGCACCACCGCCCTTGGCCTTGACCACCAGGGTCATCTGGCGGAGCTTGCCGGAAATCTCCATAGCCTCCGCACGCTCCCGGGCTGCCTTTTCAGCGGCCGCTTTATCGTTCATGCGCATGGTATTCACGGCGTCAGCGGTGGCTTCCACAGCAATCTTTCTGGGGAGCATATAATTTCTGGCATAGCCGTCGGATACTTCGATCATCTGGCCTTTCTTGCCTTTACCTTTTACATCCTGAAGCAAAATCACTTTCATGGTATTTTCCTCCTTATAGTTCAAAAAATCTGTCAATGGAGGCAACCAGCCGGTCCAGCACTTCCTTGACATTGCTGTTGCGGACCTGTGCGCCTGCGGTGGCAGAGTTGCCGCCGCCGCCCAAGGGCTCCAAAATTACCTGTACATTGGTCTGGCCGATGGAACGGGCGGAAATGATCACTTGATCCCCGTCGGGATACAAGACAAAGGACGCGGTTATACCGGAGATGTTCAACAGTTCATCCGCTGCCTGGGCAGCCAGTATCCGGGAGGTGGTGGCATTCAGCGCAGCGATAGCCAGATCCTGCCGGTACAGTCGGGCAGCCTTGATGATCTGATACTTTTCCATAGTGTTCTGGAAATCGTTCTGCAGAAGTTTTTTCACTTCCAGCGTATCGGCACCCAGCTGCCGCAGAAACGCAGCCGCCTCAAAGGTGCGCTCGCCAGTACGGACATTGAAGCTCTTGGTGTCCAGGAAAATGCCGGCCATCAAAGCCTTTGCCTCGATGGGCAGCACATCCTTCTTTTCCACCGCATATTCCAGTATCTCCGTAGCCAGTTCCGAAGCGGACGAAGCATAAGGTTCGTGAAGGTTTACCACCACCGGGGTGATATAATCCGCTGCTCTACGGTGATGATCCACCACGCAGACCCTCGGAATAGCCTCTAAAAGATGTTGGCTCTCCACCTGGTCAGGACGGTTGGTATCCACCACCACCAGGGTGCTGCGGTTGTCGCACAGCAGCAGCGCTTCCTGGGCAGAAATAAAAGCATTCTTATATTCCGGTACCTGCCGGATCTCTTCAATGAGCCGCTCTGACGCGTTGTTCTCCAGATCCAGCACGATATAGAAGGGTTTGTTCTTTTTCCGGCACAGGCAGGCAACGCCCATGGCTGCGCCCACAGCGTCCATATCCGCGTTTTTATGACCCATGACGAACACCTGACTGCTCTGGCCGATCAGCTCGATCATGGAGTTTGCGGTAACACGGGAACGCACCTTGCTGCGGTGCTCGGACTCCCTGGTACGGCCGCCATAGAACTCGAAGTTTACCCGGTCCTTGATAACCGCCTGGTCACCGCCCCGGCTGAGCGCCATCTCAATGGACAGCGCCGCAAACTCATAGGCTTCTTCAAAGGTCTCCGCGTCCACACCCAGACCCATGGAGATGGATGCAGCCAGACCGGAGGGGTTGGTGATCTCGTGAATGTCTTCCAGTAGGGAGAATTTGTTGTTGATGGCCTGTTTCAAATCTTTCTTTTCAAAGATGAACAGGAACCGGTTCCGTTCCAGCCGGCGCAGCAGACCGTGGTAACCTTCTGTCCATGTTGTAATGCTCTCATTGAGGCGGGCATTCAATGCGGAAGAAGCGGCCTCCGTCAGATTTTTAGTCAGTTCTTCGTAATTGTCCACCAGGATAATGGACACCACAGGGCGGGAGCGGATATATTCATCCCGCACCTGATACAGTTCTGTCAGATCTGTAAAATACAGCACGCCCAGCCATGTCCCCTGGGGGTCATTGGCCTGAATGGTGGTGCCGTATGCTCTGTAGCGGCGCTTGTCAATCGTAACATCATAGGGATACTCGGTCTTGCCGGAAATCAGCCAGTCCAGCTTTAGGGAGGGGAGGATCTTGGTGATATACTGTTCTTTCAGCGTATCCCGGAAGCCGGTCAGCTGAATAAATCCGTCGCTGGCATAGATAATTCCATTGTCGTCCAGACGGATGGCCACCATGGGGAACGGAGCCACAGCATTGTTCTGCTCCATTTCATCCAAATTGGATTCCAGGAACGCCTTCAGATTCTTGCGGCGGTTTGCCCGCATCAGCAGATGCAGCACAAACAGCAGAGCGGTAACGCCCAATGTGCCGGCTGCCAGCAGATACTGTTCCAGCAAGCCCGCAGCCACAGTAAACATCAGCAGCACCACAAAATAGATACCCACACCGGGTCGTAAATGTCTGCCAAGTTTTTTATTCATCTGCGCCGCCTCCTTACAGATACCAATAGTACCCTAATGTAAAGGTTATTATAGCAAAGGTAAAGAAAAGGTGCAACATCATTTTTGCGGATTTCACTGATTTTCCCGCCCTTTACGGTCCTTGTCGGAATGAGAGGAAAAAATAATTGTGTACATTTTGCGGTTTTTGTGGTATACTATGGCTACGGGCGGCAGGCTGGCAGACCTGCGCACTTTAAAATGTAATATCTTTGCGGGCGTCTTTTTGTTTCTCATGCGGCGATTCAGGGCCAAAATGGAAACAGGCGGTCGCTTGCTTTGTGTTGTCTATTTTAGATTCTATGTACTTAAAAATTGAAAGGAGTACTGATTCCCTTTGGCAGAAAAACTGAAAATTATTCCCTTAGGCGGTCTGGATGAGATCGGCAAAAATATTACCGTTCTGGAATACGGCAAGGATATGATCGTCGTTGACTGCGGTGTTGGCTTCCCTGAGGAAGATATGTACGGCGTGGATCTGGTGATCCCCGACTTTACCTATCTGGTGCAGAACTCTAAGAAGCTCCGTGGTATGTTTATCACCCATGGACACGAAGACCATATCGGCTCTATCCCCTACTGTATGAAGGAGGTCACCTGTCCCATCCACGCACCCGCCATGACCAACGGTCTGATCCGGCTGAAGCTGGAGGAGCACCGTATCGCCGATAAGGTCAAGCTTATCACCCACCGCCCCGGCGATGTAGTCAAGGCCGGCTGCTTCACCGTGGAATTTATCCATGTGAACCACTCCATCGCAGACGCAGTAGCCTTTGCGATCCACACACCTGTGGGTACTGTGATCATGACCGGCGACTTCAAGATCGACCCCACCGCCGAAGAAGGCATGACAGACCTTGCCCGTCTGGGCGAGCTGGGCAACCAGGGTGTTATGGCGTTACTGTGCGACTCCACCAATGTGGAGCGTACAGGCTACACCCCCAGTGAAAGTGTTGTGGCTGAGGGTCTGGACCGGCAGTTCAAAAACTGTGATCAGCGGATCATCGTCACCACCTTCGCCTCCAATATGCACCGCATCCAGGCAGTCCTGGCCACGGCACAGCGGTACGGACGGAAGGTTGCTGTCACCGGCAGAAGCATGGAAAATATGCTGAAGGTGGCGCAGGAGCTGGGTTATATCAAGGTTCCCACAGGTCTGATCGTGGATCTGAACGCGGTCAAGAGCCTGCCGAAGAACAAGGTGGTCATCGTTTCCACCGGCTCCCAGGGGGAAAATATGTCCGCGCTGTATCGCATGGCCTTCTCCACCCACAAACAGATCGATATTGTCGCCGGCGACCGGATCATCATTTCCGCCTCCGCCATCCCCGGCAACGAAAAGGCTGTTTCCAAGATCATCAACGAGCTGTACCGCAAGGGCGCGGATGTGGTGTACGAAAAGAGTGAGGGCCTTCATGTTTCCGGTCATGCCTGTCAGGAAGAGCTGAAGATCATCCACGCGCTGTGCAAGCCCAAATTCTTCATTCCTGTCCACGGCGAACAGCGCCATCTGCAGATCCACGGAAAGCTGGCTGTGCAGCTGGGCGTATCTCCCAAGAATGTACGGATCGCCGAGCTGGGCAATGTCATTGAAATCACAGGTAAAACCTGTAAAATTAACGGTACTGTTACCGCCGGCAAGGTCTTTGTGGACGGCACCGGCGTGGGTGATGTGGGTAGCGTGGTCCTGCGGGACAGAAAACATCTGGCCCAGGACGGCATGATCGTTGTATGCGTCAATATTTCCAGCCAGGACGGTTCTGTCATTACCGGTCCGGACATCATCACCCGGGGCTTTATCTATGTGAAGGAATCCGAGGAGCTGATGGAAGAGCTGCGGCTGGTCGCTCTGGAAGCCATCGAACGGTGCGGCCGCAAGCGCATCCGTGACTGGACCGCTGTCAAGACCGCCATTAAAAACGATCTGAGCGGTTACCTGTTCAAGACCACCAAGCGCAACCCCATGATCCTGCCCGTTATCATGGAGATCTAAGCAAATGGGTGCATTCTGCGAGGATGCACCCATTTTTCAAGGAGAACATATATGCGTTATTACATCGCGCCCCTGGAGGGTCTGACAGACAGCGCCTTCCGCCGGATCCACCATAAATACTTCCCCGGTGCGGACCGGTACTACACCCCCTTCTTTTCCCCCACCGTTCACCGGGCGCTGACGCCCCGGGAAGCCCGGGAGCTACCGCCTGCCGACAGTCTGGATGCCGTTGTGGTTCCCCAGCTTCTGACCAAGGTGGCGGAGGATTTTATCTGGATGGCCGGTCAGTGCCGGGATCTGGGCTACAAAGAAGTGAATTTGAACTTAGGCTGTCCCTCCGGCACCGTTACCGCAAAGGGCAAGGGCTCCGGCATGCTCCGGGATCTGTCCGGGCTGGAGTACTTTCTGGAGGAGATATTCGCCCGTTCTCCCCTGCCCATCTCCGTCAAGACACGCATCGGCTTTTATGATGCCGCAGAATTCCCCACACTGCTGAAGATCTTCAACCGCTACCCCATCCGGGAGTTGACGGTCCATCCCCGGGTCCGCACGGCTTTTTACAAAGGCGCGGTGGATATGGATATGTTCCGTCTGTGTATGGAACACAGCAAAAATCCCGTGTGCTACAACGGTGACATTACCGTCCTGTCCCGTACCGCGGAACTGGAGCAGGAATATCCCGGTCTGGAAGCTGTGATGATCGGCAGGGGAATCATTGCTGATCCGGGCATGCTCACTCCCGGCGGCACTACCAAAACGGCTCTGGAAGCATATCTGAACGAACTGCTGGAAGAATACCTGGCCACCTTCGGCGGTTCCCGAAATGCCATGTTCCGTTTAAAAGAACACTGGGGCATGCTGATTCCCAAATTCTGCAGGGATGAGAAGCTTGCAAAGCGCCTGCGGAAGACCACAGACCTGGAGGAATACAGGGCCATCATCGGAGAAATTTTCAACCGGTTAGACGAATAAAAAGACGCGTGAATCAAACCGATTCACGCGTCTTTCTTATCTTACACAAAAGATGCCTGCGCCAGGCAGATGTTTTCGTAGTTGATGTCGATGGGGTACTGTTCCTTGGCAGCCAGGAGAATCTCCTGAATCTTTTCTGCCACCAGCTCCTCACCTACCAGATAGCTCCAGTAGTCCTCGCCCTCTACAAAGTACATGATGTGATAACCGAAATCAGTCTTGACAATGGCTGTATCGCCGGGCTTTCTGGAAGCGTCAATGGCCCAGTTCTCAAAGGGCTCCACATAGGAGGCATCGACATTGACATCCTCATACAGACCGCCGGTGGTGGCGGAGCCAGGATCATCGGTGCAGCTGTTGGCCAGCTCCGCAAAGCTCTCTTCCGTAGCTGCGCCGTTCTTCCACTGCTCCAGGATCCGCTCTGCCTCAGCAAGGGCGGTGTTCCAGTCCTCTTCAGAGTAGGTCACAGTGCCGTCTTCATTCTCGGTACCGCCCTCCACGGCCACCAAAATGTGCCGTACGGAAGAAGTCAGACCCAGATCTCTGGTAACACCGTTTTCTGTAAAGGTGGGTTCGTTTTCTGTGTAGTATGCCTCGATCTCGTCGGCTGTGGGGTGGATGGTTTCCGCATAAGCATCCAGATACTCACCAGTCACATAGTAGACTTCATTGAAATGCAGATAGTCCTCCAGCCGGACATTGACGCCCATACCCTCCCGGATGTATGCGTCCATATCATCGTAGCCTTCTGCCTCTGCGTATACCTTCAGTTCATCGGTCATGCCGTCCAGAATCGCCCGCAGTTCTTCGTTGACCTGGAAATCATCCTGCTCAGCCAGAATTTCCACCAGGGTATAGGACTGCCAGTTTGCCAGAGCGCCTTCCAGGAAGAACTCCTCCCAGGTCTGATCCGCGGACATGCCGCACACCTGCTCATTCAAAGGCAGCGAAAGATCCAGGCCCATGTAGCTCATGTAGTAATAGTATTCATAATAGAAGGTATAAATGATGTTCTGATAATAAAGCTGCAGCTCACCGTTGGTCAGCGTCTTATCGCCCATGGTTGCAACGATCTTTTCGCTACCAGCCATGGCGGTAGCATCGTCGGCAGTATAAGGTTCAGAGTAGATCAGCGATCCGTTTTCTCCCACCACCTGCGCCTGTGTTTCCTCTGCGGGCTCCTTATTTTCAAACGAAAGCATACCCAGGCCATACAAAATCGCACAGGTCAGTAATCCCAGTAAAACAATACCGCCTGCAATAATGAGAATGGGCAGCCAAATCTTCTTGCCGGGCTTAGGCTCCGGAGCGGGTGTCTGAACGGGAGTCTCTTCCTTGACCGCACCGCAGAAAGGACAGAATTCTCCCACTTCCGGCATTTCTTGTTGACAGTTCTTACAAATCATGTTGTTTCCTCTTTCTCCCCCTTACGGGGACTGAATCCTGGTTAGTTTACCACGAACAGCCCTATATTGCAAGCAAAAAACCGGATTATTTACATCTTTGTAACCAATTTACAACCGCCATCCTTCAAAATCATTCTATGAGGAAAAAACATCCCGCAGCTCTTGCAAACAGGGTAAAAAAATGGTATTATTTTATACTGTATTAGTATGCTTAAGGAGCACTCCCATGAACACAAAAACAACTGTCATTACGCAGGAGGCTCTGCAGCAGCAGATGTCCTTCTGTCATCAAATACAATCGATCTGGCATGACCTGGGTATCGCCCCCCTTGCCTATGTGGAAACCTACGGCTGTCAGCAGAATGAAGCCGACTCGGAAAAGATCCGCGGACTTCTGGTGGAAAGTGGCTATGCGATCACAAATACTGCCGAAGGCGCCGATGTGGTGGTGATGAACACCTGCGCCATCCGGGAGCATGCCGAGCAGCGTGTTTTCGGTAACTTGGGCGCGCTGACCCACACCAAGCGCCGTCATCCCGGTCAAAAAATTTTTCTGTGCGGCTGCATGGCCGGTCAAACCCATGTGGTGGAGCGGATCAAAATGAGCTATCCCCATGTAGACGGCGTGTTCTCCACCCACCATCTGTGGCGGTTCCCCGAGCTGCTCCACCGAGTGCTGACCGGGGGTAAGCGGACATATTTTGTCCAGGATGAGCCCGGCTCCATCGCCGAGGGTCTACCCCAACAGCGGGACAACGGTCTGAAGGCATGGGTGTCCATCATGTACGGCTGCAACAATTTCTGTACCTACTGTATCGTTCCCTATGTCCGGGGACGGGAGCGCAGCCGTAAATACGAGGACATTCTGGCAGAGTGCCGCAGCCTTGTGGAAAATGGTGTCAAGGATATTACACTCCTGGGACAGAATGTGAATTCCTACGGCAAGGATCTGGATCAGGGGGTTGATTTTTCCGATCTGCTGGCCATGATCGCCCAGATCCCCGGTGACTTCCGCATCCGGTTTATGACCAGCCACCCCCGGGATGCAGGCAAAAAATTATTTGATACCATGGCATCCTCTCCCAAGATCGCCAAGCAGCTTCATCTTCCCTTCCAGTCCGGCTCCAGCCGTGTCCTAAAGGCCATGAACCGCCACTATAACCGGGAAAAATATCTGGAAGCTGTTCGCTATGCAAAGTCTGTCATGCCCGAGCTGGTGCTGACTTCCGACGTGATCGTGGGCTTCCCCGGTGAGACCGAGGAAGAATTTGAAGAGACCATCAGCCTCATTCAGGAAGTCCGTTATGACTCTCTGTTCACCTTTATTTTCTCTCCCCGGAAAGGGACCCCTGCCGCTTCCATGGAGGATCCCACTCCCAAGGAGGAGAAAAACCGCCGTTTTGACCGGCTGTGTGCCGTTCAGAATGCCATCTCTGAAGAAATCCACAATGCTTATATCGGTAAGACTATGGTGTGCCTCATTGACGGCACGGACAAGGAGTACCTCACCGCCCGCACCGAAGGTGGCCGCCTGGTTCGTCTAAGCGGTGATCCCGCGCTGGTGGGATCCTTCGTTCCGGTGACCATTACCGGTGCCACCACCTGGAGCCTTACCGGCCAATTAACAGAAAAGGACTGAATCCTATGGCTAAGAATCCTGCCGAGCTGACTCCCATGCAAAAGCAATACAATGCCATAAAAGAAAAGAATCCTGGCTCGATTTTGTTCTTCCGTCTGGGTGACTTTTACGAAATGTTCCACGAGGATGCCCGTGTTGCCGCGAAGGAACTGGACTTAACCCTCACTACCCGGGACCGGAATAAGCCCGCGGAGGAGCAGACACCCATGTGCGGTGTTCCCTACCACTCTGTGGATGCTTATATTGCCCGGCTGGTGGCCAAGGGATACAAGGTAGCCATCTGCGTGCAGATGAAGGATCCTGCCGCAGCCAAGGGGATCGTGGAGCGGGACATCACCCGGATCGTCACCCCCGGCACAGTCACGGAAAGCTGTATGCTGGATGAAAGCAAAAATAATTATATGGGCTGCCTGTTTGCCGACGGCGGCAAGATTGGTCTTGCCTTCTGCGATATTTCCACCGGCGAATTCTATGCCACCACTTGTATCGATGTGTATTCCGCCGCGTCGGAGCTGGGCCGTTTCTCCCCCTCCGAGGTGATCCGTTTTGGCTCTGCCTGCCGTGACTCCGTTCTGGATGAGACGCTGTTTCTGCGGCTGAGCTGCTGTGTGGACGAGGGCAGCGAAGCGCTTTCCCGGGATCAGGCCGAGGATCTTTTGGAAAACCATTTCCACCAGCCCCTGTCCCAGCTGGGTCTGACCGGTCTTGCGGAAGCTATCCTTGCCAGCGGCAATCTTCTGCACACCCTGCTGACCTTGCAGAAAAACGATCTTGCCCATATCCGTCAGCTGCAGTATTACACCACCGGACGGTTCATGGAGCTGGATATGGACGCCCGCCGCAATCTGGAGCTGACAGAGACTCTGCGTACCAAGGAAAAGAAGGGCAGCCTTCTGTGGGTTCTGGACAAAACCCATACCGCCATGGGCGGCAGAATGCTCCGCAGCTGGATGGAAAAGCCTCTGCTGGATCCGGCAGAGATCGGCCGCCGTCAAAAAGCTGTGGAAGAGTTGGTGAACACCACCATCACCCGGGGCGAACTGCAGGCGGGTCTCAAAAATGTTACCGATCTGGAACGCGTTATGACCCGGATCGTCACCGGCTCCGTCAATGGACGGGATATGCTGGGTCTTGCCCAGGGTCTGCGGGCACTGCCGGAAGTGAAGCGTCAGCTGGAATCTCTGGACGCTCCCCTGCTGCAAAAGCTGGCCCAGTCCATCGACCCGCTGACCGACTGTGCCGATCTGATTGAAAATACCATTACCGACGATCCCCCCATCACCATTCGGGAAGGAAAGCTGATCCGCCCCGGCGCCAATGAGGAGGCCGCCCGCCTCCGTGACATCATGAACGGCGGTGAGGGTACGCTCCTTGCCATTGAGGCTGCCGAGCGGGAAAAGACCGGCATCCGCACTTTGAAGGTGGGCTACAACCGGGTCTTCGGTTATTACATTGAGGTTTCCAAATCCTTTATGGATCAGGTGCCTGCCTACTATATCCGCAAACAAACCCTCGCCAACAACGGGCGTTACATCACCCCCGAGCTGAAGGAGCTGGAGGAGCAGGTGCTCACCGCTAAGGACCGGCTGACCGCTCTGGAATATCAGCTCTTCACCCAGCTGCGGGAACATATGGCCGCCCAGGCTGCCCGTGTTCAGACCGCCGCCGCCGCTGTTGCCGCAGCGGACGTGCTCTGTTCCATGGCTGTGGTAGCCGTCCAGCGGAACTACTGCCGTCCGGAGATCACACTAGGCAGCGAGATCCTCATCACCGATGGCCGTCACCCTGTGGTGGAGCAAATGCTGAAGGATTCGCTGTTTGTCCCCAACGACACCTTTATCGGCTCCGCGGACAATCAGGTTTCCATCATTACCGGCCCCAACATGGCAGGTAAATCCACCTATATGCGCCAGGTGGCACTCATTGTTCTCATGGCACAGATGGGTTCCTTCGTTCCTGCCCGTTCTGCCCGGATCGGTATCGTGGACCGGGTATTTACCAGAATCGGTGCCAGCGACGATCTGGCCTCCGGCCAGTCCACCTTCATGGTGGAGATGGCGGAAGTGGC
>JAZUMW010000079.1:0-18014 GCA_045603825.1 Faecousia sp. | reverse complement strand
GACCGCTTGGCCTCCGACTTCAATGGCGAACCATCACGAAGCAGAAGAAAGCGGCCATCGTTGTACTGGATATGCCCCTGCTGGACACCCGGCAGAACCGGGATCTGACCGGAACCCTAATTGCGGATATCGTGCTGCAGTTACTATCCTACGTAGCGCAGACAGAACGCGAATTCATCAAGCAACGGCAAAAGGAAGGCATTGCTGCAGCCAAAGCAAGAGGCGTCAAGTTTGGGCGGGCTCCATTGGAAAAGCCGGCGGAATTTGATCATCTGCAAAACCTGTGGCTACAGGGCGAAGTGTCCGCACGGGAAGCCGGCCGTCAACTGAATGTGACACACAAGACCTTTTTACGATGGGTACAGTCAGATAATTTTGGATAAAAAGGTAGAGTTTTGTCTCCACGCTTGAAAACGGGGCAATAATACAGTATAATTACAAAAACAAAGGGTGATTGGCGCAAGAATCAGGCGGCGACCAAATTCTACCTTTTTATCCAAAATTCTCTGACTGTACCCATCGTAAAAAGGTCTTGTGTGTCACATTCAGCTGCCGTCCGGCTTCCCGTGCGGACACTTCACCCTGTAACCATAGGCTTTGCAGTTGATCAAATTCTGCCGGCCTTTCCAGCGGCGCGCGACCGAATTTAACCCCTCGTGCCTTGGCGGCAGCGATGCCTTCCTTTTGCCGTTGCTTGATGAACTCGCGCTCTGTTTGTGCCACATAGGACAGTAGCTGCAGCACAATGTCTGCAATCAGTGTTCCGGTCAGATCCCGGTTCTGCCGGGTATCTAGCAGGGGCATATCCAAGACAACAATAGCAGCTTTCTTTTGCTTTGTAATGGTTCGCCATTGCACCAAAATCTCATCATAGTTTCTGCCCAGGCGGTCGATGCTCTTGATCACAAGTGTATCGCCGCCTTTTATTCTCCGCATCAGCTTTTGATACTGTGGTCGTTCGAAGTCCTTGCCGGATTGCTTGTCCAAATAAATCTGCTTTTTCTCAACCCCAAAGTCCTGCATTGCGATCATCTGCCGCTCCTCATTCTGATCCCGCGACGAAACCCGTACATATCCATAGGTCATACAATTATCCTCCATTCTCAACGATTAATCATATTTTATTATGCCCTGGATACATCTTAATGGGGTTTGTTTTTAGATTTATAAAACCTAGTCCCTAATATGGCTACAAACTAATAAGCATCACTGCAAAGTGGGAATGACAATGCCCCAGTCTAAATTCAGACTGGGGCATGCATAACATAAAGCTTAATTACTGCGATAATTCACGTATACAAGAGGGCGAATTCCCATCAAGCGAACTTCCTTTTTCCACTGGTCCAACTTGTTTTTAAGCATGAGTAACCGAAGTTGATTCAAGTCAGGTTTTCCATCGGCATCTTCAATATGGGTTTCGCGCTCAAGGACAAACCAAAGCACAGCTGTAGTGACTTTGGGCATTCCAGGCAGTTCACCCTTTTTGTGTAATTTAAGAGATGTCAGAGACTGGTCTACGGCATAACAAAGCTTCGCGGATGTATTGCCAATTTTTACGACAAGCATCTTTTCATCCTTATAAAGGTCCATCTCTTCAACACTAGAACCGCCTATTCCGGTGAACGCTCGGTCGAAGTTTTGAAAACCATCTTCAGATGCTCTAATTAGGTTGAACGCTCTTTCAGCATAATACTTCTGTTTAAGAGATTTTTGTATTTGAGTAGCACTCTTGCCTGCATATTGCGGGCTATCCTTCTCATCAGCAAACTTTTTCTCTAAAAACGCATTATGAATTGCTGCTGTAAAATCGTATTCCGGGTGATACTCGGCATCAATTTCTGCAACGGAATCTCTTAGGTAAGCAAGATAATCATCATTGAACTTATACCACACTCCCTTTGACAGCAAGGCTTTTTCTTCGTCGTCCGTATAGTCAATAAGGTCGCGTACGAATTTGGAATCAATGGATGTTCCGTTATAGTAACTGATTACCAAGATATCCAACATAACAGCACTGTATTCCAATGCGTTTTCCCTGCAGAATAACTGCAGTTCTTCGTTAGACAGGGAAGTAACCTTCTTGCTGGCATTGTGATACCTCAGTTCAAATTCACTGTCGTTATTGTTGAATATTTCTGTTGCACCGATAATATCAAGCTCAGAAATATTGACTTGCCCGGGATTGTCTTTGATACTCGTTTTCAATCGGTTATTCAAGCATTGAATCACTTCATCGTCCTTAATCCTGGAAAACACAGGAATCTTACAAGTTTCGGGGTGATTTTGAATAGTATCCTTCACATGAATAACCAATGATACAATTTGGTCCAATGATTCTTCTAGTGTCGCAAATTTGATAGAACTTCCGATTTCAATTGCTGGTTTATATAAAGGGAATCCGTCTGCCAAATCTACTTTTGCTTTCAATTTAGCAAAGGACTCGCCACTGTCAAACTCCAACTCGCTATAATTGATATATGTATTAACTGTCTTATTTCTGCGAGAGCTAGGAGTAGTTAGCGTCGTTGTCTTAATTTCTTTGTACTTAAGCCTACGCGCAAACTCAAAACCAAAGTCACGGTCACAATACTTATCCACAGTAAAAAAGGAGTGACCAAAACTCACAGCGTAAACTGACTCGTCGTCACATTCGACCAATACAACCGCTTTGGGTACCAGAGGGGTCTTTATCTGCGCTTCTTCAAATTCTTCAAGAACCCAATTCCAGCTAATGTCTCTTTGTTGTTCCGGACGTGCGAGATATAGCGTTAATCCAAAGGATTCTACTTCACCATTTGGGACCCTTCCTTTTCTCTCAACTGTCTTAACATAGTTCATCTTTTTGAGAAGGTCACGGGTAAACTCCTCAAGTCGTTCTTCATCAATTTTATATAAATTTATACTGCTCATTTCTACCTCTATTTCTTCAGATTTTACTTTTCGCCTGTTTGACGATCAGTAAGGGTAAATATAGCGATTTGATAATTACAAGCAATTCCGTGATAAGATGATGGGCCTGGATTCTGATCCAGGCCCATAGTTAGCTTACCACTTTGTGAACACCGTAAACTCAGCATCCAGGAACTTATTCTTTCCGCTGGTTTTGATGACCGTATTCTCAAAGGGGAATCGGTTTTTGTACTCCGTATTGCACGGCGGTTTATGTCGGAAGATTACAGCAGCTTCCGCTCTTACACGGTCATTACTACTTACTTCCGCAACGGAATAACACAAAGTCTCTCCGCCTCTCAAAAGCCGTTTCCAATCCTGCAGCCGTTCGTGGTTTGCTAATCGCTCCCGCACATCATCGGATTCACCGACATAGAGCAAGGTTCTTAAGGACACCGTGCTTTCAGTCGGATTATACGTACAGGCATAAACGCAATATATACCAGATACTTCGGGAAGGTATTCTTTCTTGGCTTCACGCCAGTATCCATCAAATTCCAAGGAGATTGTTTTCATCTTGCTCCCTCCTTGTGTTTCGTGGGGTCAACCAGCATGAATTTCGTCGCTCCCTGCGGAGTGGGCGGAACTCGTTTGCCCTGGACCAGAGTAACTTCAGTTTTGCTGCCGATGGGCCGATATTGGCCAGATTTGGGGGCGATTTGCCCGGTTTTCACAGTTGTCTTTGCCATAATTATCAAAAGCCTTTCATTTATATTATAAAAGGCACATGCATCTCGCTTTTCTTCCCTCAATCCGAAAAATAGTTTGCAAATTGGTCGCGGCTGTGGTATATTAGGTTCGCTACTACGCAATATCCCAACCAGATGCTTTTCTGGTGCGAGAGGACACCCTGACCAGGGGTGTCTTTTTGCTTGCCTTCTATTGCCTTGTCAAGGTGCATTCTTAGCACACTCGATGCCTGAGTGCTAAGTTCTGATGACAGTATATACCAGATAGTCCACTTTGTCAAGGAAAATTTATCCACAATATCTTGTATTGAGAGAAAAAATCTCCGATTTCGATGTTAATTTACAAATTTTAAAATTTATGGTTGATTTTTGGAAGAAAATATGAGATACTGTCATACGAGGTGATGATATGTTTATAAGGATACGTCTGCAGAACTTCCGTTCCTTCGGCGACATTACCCTTGACTTAACTGAAAAAAGCGGAACCCCAAAAAATATCGCTGTTATCTATGGTGAGAATGGAGCCGGCAAATCTAACCTTGCCTCTGCCTTTGTTCTACTGGGCGAAATATTCTCTACCATGAATGTCCGGGATATGTACGAGGAATTCCTTAATCAAAAGGCTATATTTACAGACGAGAGTATGGAAAGCATACTCCGCCAGAAAATTAAATCTGGAATGCGCGACATGCAGGCAATCATTGATGACTATCGCATGGCAGGGAGCGATGAACCTATTATTGCTGAATATGAGTTTCGAATTTCTGGAAACACCGGAAAATATAGCGTCGTGTTCGGTCAAGATGAGATCATATATGAAAAATTGGAGTATCTGCTCAGCAAAAGAAAAGGCACATACTTTGAATGCTCAAAATCTGGTATCAGCATAAATTCCAGTGTTGTAAAATCCAAGGATCTGCTCGATGATATTAAATCTTCAGCAAAACGGTTTTGGGGAAAGCACTCCATTCTTTCTATTATTGTTTATGAATTGGTTGATAAAGCTAAGGCATATGGTCTTGATAATATCACCGATAACTTTAATGACATTCTAAATTTACTAGGTTCCTTGTCATGCTATGTAAAGATTGGCACGCGGCGCTGGGACAAGTTGCAATCTGATATTGACTTTTTGGAGTCGGCGGACGCAGGAAAGATATCTTCCACTAAAGAATCGCATTTGGACATCGCAGAAAGTATTTTTACTAAGTTTTTTTCCGCAATAAACTCCGACATAAAGAGAGCATATTACCGGCGTACATATAATGATAAGTATATCAACTATGAACTTGTGTTTGAGAAATTAGTTGCTGGCCAATATCGGCAGATCGAATTTTCGAGAGAATCAACTGGCAACCATCAAATTCTGCGAGTATTATGCTATCTATTGACCGCTTGCTTTGAATCAGTTGTTATCATTGATGAAGCGGATTCTGCAGTACATGATTATCTGTTCAAAAAGGTATTTAATGAAATAGCTCCCTTTATTGATGGACAAGTTATCATGACAACACATAACACAATGCTTATGGAAGCAGATTTTGCACGTAATGCTACATATATCCTAAGTGAAGAGGAATCCGGCAACAAAATTGTGAAAGCTATTTCTGACTATGACAAGCGAACATATCTTAGCAATAACATTAGAAGCAAATACTTAAACAACGAGTATGGTGGACTCCCACAAGTACAACCAATTGACTTCAAAGACCTAATTCGCGAATTGTGTGAAACGTAATATTCACACCTGTAACAAAACCATCGCCAGACAGCGTATAATACTGTCTGGCGATGGTTTCTTTTATGATCTTCCAGAATACATCTCCTGGTAGCACTCATCATTATATTTGACGTGGACGCAGATTCGTTTGTCTGCGTAGATAACGATTCTATCAATTAGGGAGTCTAGAAGTTCGCCGGTTAGCTTCGGGGACTTGGCGTACTGCTTACAGAGTTCTAGCCTTTGGTTGCTGTCATATAGCATTCTGGTCAGCTCGTGATCTTCGTCTATCAGTGCCTCGCAGCGTGCTTGTATATCAAGCTGTTTCTTACGCATTTTCTGGGCATTTGGCATGTAGACACTTTCCGGCAGATCAATTGATTCTGCATGCTCAAATACGTTTTCGTACCACTGCCCAATCCTGTTTGACTTTTCTTGCAGTTCTCTTATCTCAGATTGAATTTCATCCCGCCTATCTTCCATAACACCAATATGCTCCGTCACATACTCTGCTACCAAGATATGGGGAACATGCTGTGCCACGGCCCGTTCAACTATTTTTATGAGAACATCGTCCCTTGTAAAGTGTGAACTGCACATAGTACGGTTTGATGTCCTGTACAGACCACAATCATAATAGACATAGCTTTCCATACTGGAGCCGGGCTTTGCAGCATTTTTAGAAGAGGTTATGCGTTTTCCGCAATCACCACAGATAAGCCTTCCATTCAACAGCTTGCGGTTATCATGTTCTACCTCTGCCCGCTTCTGATAATGGGAGAGCCGCTCTATCTCTGCTTGATTTATTGCTTGGACAGCATCAAACAATTCTTTAGAGATAATGGCAGGATGTGCGTCCTCAATGATCGTCCATTCGTCTTCGTCGGTTGTGTGCTTAGGAAGGCGCAGGCTGTCCTTCTTCACCTTTCCGTGGACACGGTTGCCAATATAAACTTGATCATGCAGAATTGATCTGATAACGTTTTTTTGCCAAATTGCATCCGCAAAGCTTGCCTTTTTGGATGCGCCTCGTAGATATTTCAATTTACCAGGGCAGGGAATATCATCTTTATTCAGTGACTGAGCGATTGCAGTATAGCCATAGCCCTGTGAACGCAATTTGAATATTCGGTGGATTACCAGTCGCGTCTCCGGATCAATCGCATAGGTGTTGTTTGCCGGATCTCGCAAATAGCCATAAGGAATACTTCCAGAAGCTGGCAAAAAGGTTCCGGACTGAACTTTAGCATCAATGGCCGACTTTACCTTCTTTGAAGTATCGATTGCGGTACCATAGTGCATAATGGTTCTCAAAATCATTTCCAAGGCAATTAGTTCATCCACATCTGATACGTTATCATAATTATCGTTTATACTGATAAAACGAACACCCATATCGGGGAATGTCTCCAGTAGCAGCTCACAAGCACCTAAATAATCTCTGCCGATTCTGGACACATCCTTCACGATTACACAATTGATGATGCCACACTTCAGATCTTCCAGCATAGATTGGAACGCTGGCCGATTAAAATGCATACCGCTATATCCGTCATCTACATAGTTTTTTACAAAAGAGATGTCCGCCTTGGATAATAGGAATTCCTGTGCCAGTTTAAGCTGATATATGAGTGATTCACCATATACGCGATTGTCACTTACGGAAAGCCTAGCATATACTCCTGCTTTCCATTTCGCTTCGGTTTTTTCGGGGAAATATCTGTTTTGTCTTGGTTTACGGGCCATTCGAAATGCCACCTTTCTTTTATTTAGTTTAAAATAAGTATATAAAAAGCCAGCTGCAAATCTTGTCGAATACAGTTGGCTTGGATATTATTTTGTAGAAAAAGCCACCGATTTATGCAAAATCGGTGGCTTTTTGGATTAGCCTGCGGCTTCCAACATATTCTCAATAAAGATACCGTAACCCATTGTAGGATCATTTACCAGCACGTGCGTAACTGCGCCAATTAGCTTCCCGTCCTGTACTAGAGGACTTCCGGACATGCCCTGGACGATGCCGCCGGTGGCGGTGAGCAGGCGCTCGTCAGTGACCTTGAGCAGCATATTCCGCCCGGTGGACCCGGAATTGGGATAGATCTTCAGAATCTCCACAGAATATTCCTGTACCTGCGCATCCGCAACCGTGCAGCGGATGGTGGCGCACCCCGTATGCACCTGGTCTGCGCCGCACAGAGGCAGCGGCTGTGTGGCAGGAAGCTCTTCCAATTTTCCAAAAACGCCCTGGGGTCTGTTTTCCCGCAAGACCCCGATGGGCTCTGCCCGGGTCAGCGTTCCCATGAGCTGACCGGGATCACCCGCCTGGCCTTTGCGCACGGACAGAACCGCTGCGCTGAACACCGAGCCGGCCTCCATGGTCACCAGCTCCCCGTCCGGGTTGCTGACTCCGTGGCCCAAGGCCCCGAATTCCCCGGTTTCGGCGTCATACCAGGTGACCGTGCCGATGCCGGTGACACCCTGCTTCAGATACACCCCCAGCCTTGGTCCGTCCTTGGTGATGACCGGCTGCAAATGAAGCTTTTTTGCTTTGCCGCTGCGCAAAATGCTCACATCCACTTCCCCATCAGACCGGCTCAGCGCCTGGCGAATGTCCTCCGCGCTTTTTATAAAATGTGTATCAATACTCACGATCCGGTCGCCCACCTGCAGCCCCGCTTCCTTTGCCGCAGCGCCCAGCTGCTCGTCAAAAGCCGTGACGGTCACCGTATTGTCCGCGAGCTGCAGACCGATCACCTGCCCGCCCGGCACCAGCACCCTGGCTGCGCTGACCGACTGCACCAGCAGCCACAGGCACAGCACCAGCGGCAGTGCGCGATTGATGATTTTCTTCATGTTCTGCCCTCCATCTGTGAACCTCGCTCACAGAGTTAATATTCCTCGGGCAGCCGTTCGTAACCGATGCAAAAGTCGAAAAATCAGGGTGCACCTGGGCAAATGGGCATTTTTTGTCAAAGCCGCACATATATTATTATAATGTGTTATTTACCCATTGACACGGTAGGTAAATGATGGTATATTACCTATGAACCTTGTAGGTAAATACCAAAGGAGGAATGTTCATGCAAGTTTACGCAGACAATGCTGCCACCACCAAAATGAGCCGCCATGCCATTGATGCCATGCTGCCTTATTTTGAAAACATATACGGCAATCCCTCCAGCCTGCACTCCGCAGGTCAGGAGGCCAAGGAAGCCCTGGAGGACGCCCGTGCCAGAGTCGCCGCCTGCTTAGGCTGTGAGCCCCGGGAGATCTACTTCACCTCCGGCGGCAGCGAGGCCGACAATCAGGCCATCCTTTCCGCCGCCCGCTACGGCGCCCGGAAGAACAAAAAGCACATCATTTCCACCGCTTTTGAGCATCATGCGGTGCTGCACACCCTGCAAAAGCTGGAAAAAGAGGGTTATGAGGTCACCTACCTGGATGTAAAGAACGGCCACAATGTGACCGCTCAGCAGGTCCGTGACGCCATCCGGGAGGACACCTGCCTGGTGACCTGCATGTACGCCAACAACGAGATCGGCTCTGTGCTGCCCATTCCTGAGATCGGCGCTGTTTGTAAGGAAGCCGGTGTCCCCTTCCACACCGACGCCGTACAGGCCGTCGGCCACCTGCACATCCATGTGAAGGAGCAGAACATCGACATGCTCAGCCTGTCCGGCCACAAGTTTCACGGCCCCAAGGGCGTGGGTGCGCTGTATGTGCGCCGGGGCTTCCCCCTGGTGAATGTGATCGAGGGCGGCGCCCAGGAGCGTGGCAAGCGGGCCGGCACGGAAAACCTGGCCGCCATCTGCGGCATGGCTGCCGCTCTGGAGGATGCCTGCGCCAACCTGGAAGCCAACACCGCCAAGGTAACAGCCCTGCGGGACAAGCTGATCGCCGGTCTTTCCCGGATCCCCCACTGTGCCCTGAACGGCGACCCGGTCAACCGGCTGCCCGGCAATGTGAGCTTCTGCTTCGAGGGCATTGAGGGCGAATCCCTGCTTCTGCTGCTGGACGCCCAGGGCATCAGTGCCTCCTCCGGCTCTGCCTGCACCTCCGGCTCCCTGGATCCCAGCCATGTGCTGCTGGCCATCGGCAGAGTCCACGATGGGGCCCACGGCTCTCTGCGCCTGAGCCTGTGTCACTACAATACCGAGGAAGAGATCGACCATATTCTGAAGGCCGTTCCGGAGGTGGTGAATCTGCTGCGGAACATGAGCCCCGTGTGGCGTGATCTGCAGACCGGAAAACGGCAGTATATTCTATAATGGACAATTGACAATGGACAATGGAGAATGTTTTATGAATCCAGCGATCCAAGAAAAAAGCTTTGCCTTTGCTATTCGCATTGTAAATTTGTGTAAGCATCTGCGTAACGAAAAAAACGAATATACTTTATCAAAGCAGCTTTTGCGTAGCGGAACCAGTATCGGTGCCAATGTTGCAGAAGCACAACAAGCACAGAGCAAATCTGATTTTACTCACAAAATGAATATTGCATTAAAAGAGGCCTATGAGACAAATTACTGGTTGCGATTGCTTCACGCAACTGAGTATTTGAACGACCAGGAATATCATTCTATCATTTCTGATTGCGCAGAAACCGAAAAACTTCTTGTTGCAATCGTCCGAACATCTAAAGAATAATTGTCAATTGTCCATTGTCAATTGTCAATTAATCGACAAAAAGGAGATTTTACTATGGCATTATACAGCGAAGTTGTAATGGATCATTTTATGCACCCCCGGAATGTGGGTATTATTGAGAACGCCGACGGTGTCGGCGAGGTCGGCAACGCCAAGTGCGGCGACATTATGAAGATCTACCTGAAGATCGAAAACGACATCATCGTGGATGTGAAGTTTGAAACCTTCGGCTGCGGCTCTGCCATTGCCTCCTCCTCCATGGCCACGGAGATGATCAAGGGCAAGTCCATTCAGGAGGCCATGCAGCTGACCAATAAGGCTGTTGCGGAAGCGCTGGAGGGCCTGCCCGCTGCCAAGATGCACTGCTCCGTGCTGGCAGAGGAAGCCATCAAGAACGCCCTGAAGGACTACTACACCCGCAACAACATTCCCTACGACAAGACTCTGTTCCCCGACTGCGAAAACTGCGCACACTGCCACTAAGGAGGTGCGCCCATGATCGTATCCACGAAGGGACGCTACGCCCTGCGGGTGATGGTGCATTTCGCCCTTCACGGTGACGGCACCTACATCCCTCTCAAGGAGATCGCAGAGGCAGAAAGCATCAGCCAGAAGTACCTGGAATCCATCATGTCCACCCTGAGCAAGGCCGGGTTTGTGGATGCCGTCCACGGCAAGGGCGGCGGCTACCGGCTCAACCGCTCCCCGGAGGAATACACCGTGGGCAGCATTCTGAAGCTGACCGAAGGCTCTCTGGCAGCGGTCTCCTGCACCGCACAAGGCCCTGCCGCCTGCTCCCGCTCTGAGTGCTGCCAGACCAAGCCCATGTGGATCAAGCTGGACAAGATGATCGACGAATTTTTCGAGGGCATCACCCTGGCAGATCTTTGGGAAGCAGAATAAATCCGCCATCAAGTAAAAAACAGCTGTCATTCCGAGCCAGTGTGCACACTGGCGTGGGAATCCCCTCCGAAAGAAGGAGATTGCCACACCAGTGACGTCGGTCACTGGTTCGCAATGACAGCTTTTTTGTTATTATTCTCCGGTTATTTATGCAAAGCTTTTTTAAGGGTGGGCGTGATGCACAGGGCGATGATGCCGCCGGCAAGGGCCGTCACCAGCTGGGGCCAGGCGAACATCGTGGGCAGCATCTTCAGCATGGGCTCGGCCAGCAAGACCGTATTGCCCAGCTTCTGTCCCAGCAGCGCCGGAGCGGCGATCCCGCAGATCACCTTCACCACCAGCACATACAGCACCAAAAATTTCACGGTTGCCGCCGCAGCCAGGCCCACCGGCTGCCGCCAGAAGGGTCTTCCCTGCCCCACGATCAGGCGCAGCAGGATCACATAGCAGCAGTTGCCCAGCATGATGGGCAGCACCGTAATAACGTTGGGGGCAATACGCAGAAGGCACGCAAATACCGGGGATAGGAGCGCCAGGGCCACACCGCTGCCCATGCCCGCATACAGCACCGTCACCGCCAGCACGCAGTTGACGCAGGTGCCGGTGATGAGCTGCTTCAGCAGCTGATTGGGTACAAAGGAGCCCACCCACTGCAGGCAAATCAGCAGCGCCAGCATGACCGCCGTTTCCGTGATCCAGCGAAGCTTCTTATTCATACATGCTCTCCTTCTTCGATCTTTTTCATGGCTTTGCGGAACTGGAAGAAGAACAGCACCGCCGTAAACAGCACCGCCGTCACATCAGCGATGGGCTCAGCCAGGAATACGCCCTTGGTCTTGTTTTCCGTGAACAGCGGCACCAGATAGATCAGCGGCAGCAGCAGCACGAATTTGCGCACCACCGCCACGATCACCGAGCTGCCCGCCTTACCCAGGGATACGAAGGTCATCTGGCAGGCGATCTGGATGCCGAAGAGCACCATGCCCGCAAAATAGATCCGCAGCGCAGCCCCGGCAAATTGCTGCAGCGCAAGCTCCGCCGTGAAGATGGCCGCAAAGGTCTGCGGGAACAGCATGACCGTCGCCCACAGCACCACCGCATAGCCCGAGCAGATCATCAGCAGCAGCCGGAAGGTTTTTTTCACCCGCTGGGCGTTTTTCGCGCCGTAATTGTAGCTGAGGATGGGCTGTGCGCCCTGGGCGAAGCCCTGCATGGGCATCATGGCAAACTGCATGACGGAGGTCAGGATCGTCATGGCACCCACCGCAATATCTCCGCCGTACTTGAGCAGCGAGGAATTGAAGCATACGGCGATCACGCTCTCGCTGGCCTGCATGATGAAGGTGGCCACACCCAACGCCAGCGTGGGGAAAATGATCCGGGCAGAGGGCTTAAAATACTTGGGCCGCAGGCGGAGCAGGGTCTTTTTGCCGCACAAAAACAGCAGGATCCAGGTGCACGATACGCTCTGGGAGATGATGGTCGCCAATGCGGCACCTTCCACGCCCCAACCGAGAACATTGATGAACAGGGCATCCAGGCCAATATTGGTCACCGCACCGATCACCACGCTCAGCATGGATACGGTGGTAAAGCCCTGGGCGGTAATGAATGCGTTCATGCCCAGCGTCAGCTGCACGAACACCGTGCCCAATGCGTAGACGGACATGTAGTCCACCGCATAGTCGATGGTGTTCTCGCTGGCGCCGAAGGCCAGGAGCATGGGTCTTGCCCAAATGCACAGCACCACCGTCAGGATCAGAGAAATGAGGATCTGGACCACAAAGCAGTTGCCCAGGGTCTTTTCTGCGTTTTCATGCTCCTGCTTGCCCAGGAAGATGGATGCCCGGGGTGCGCCGCCGGAGCTGACCAGCGCCGCAAAGGCGGACACGATCAGAATAATGGGCATGCACACACCCACGCCTGTCAGCGCCAGGTCGCCGTCCCCCTGCATGTGACCGATGAAGATGCGGTCCACAATGTTGTAGAGCATATTAATAAGCTGAGCAGTCACCGTAGGAATCGCCAGCTTGAACAGCAGTTTTCCCACCGGTGCAGAGCCCAGCAGTTCCTTTTGATTTTGCTTTTGCATGATCTGTGCATCCTTTCGAAGCAGTTTTCTCTATTATCGTTCTTTTCCCCGGAAAAGTCAAGAACAGCAAAAAGCACCGGGTTTCCCCGGTGCTTTTTCTGTTTGGAATTACTCCTCGATCTCAGCCTCGGGAGCGTTCTTCTTCACGCTCTCCACGCCGTTCAGGCAGCTGTTCTTGGCCTTGTAGCCCTCGGAGGTAGCGATGATCTCGCCGTTGCGGGCCTTCAGGCGGAAGCGGTACTCGCCGGCCTTATCGGTGTAGACCTCGAACTTGGGGTGCTTGACTTCTTCCACGTTCTCCACGGTCTGGTCTTCCACGCCGCCTGCGCAGCAGGTCTTGACGCTGTCAATGCCGTTCAGGCAGGCAGCCTTGGTGGTGTAGACTTCGGAGGTGGCGATGGTCTCGCCGTTGGAAGCCTTCAGGTCGAACTTGAAACCGGTAGCGGTTTCCTTTACTACGAATTTACCCATAATGAGCCATCCTTTCTTTTGTTACGGTTGATTAAACAAGCAGATTCTGCTGGGTCTCAGGATCGAAGAAGTGCATGACCTTGCCTTCGAAGGTGGCATACATGGTGCCGCCGTAGACCAGCTCCTTGCGCTGGTCGTCTTCCAGGCTGACGGTGGGGATGCGGACGATCAGCTTGTCGCCGTTCTCTTCCACAACGTGCATGTGCAGCTCGGAGCCCATCATTTCGTTGACCAGGACGGTGCTCTTGATGCCGGCGGGATCGCCGGGCTGTGCCAGGGTCATATGCTCGGGACGGACGCCCAGAATGATCTCCTGGGAGGTGATGCCCTTGGCCTTCAGCATCTCGGCCTTCTTGCCGGTGACTTCGGTCTTGGCGCCGTAGGGCTTGACATAGTACTTGCCGTTCTCCAGGACCAGATCGCACTTGAAGGTATTCATCTTGGGAGCGCCGATGAACTCAGCAACGAACAGATTCACGGGCATTTCGAACACTTCCGTAGGAGTGCCCACCTGCTGGATGAAGCCGTCCTTCATGATGACGATGCGATCGCCCAGGGTCATAGCCTCGGTCTGATCGTGGGTAACGTAAATGAAGGTGGTGTCGATCTTCTTGCGGAGCAGAATGATCTCAGCACGCATCTGATTACGCAGCTTGGCGTCCAGGTTGGAAAGGGGCTCGTCCATCAGGAACACCTTGGAGTCACGGACCATGGCACGGCCGATGGCCACACGCTGACGCTGACCGCCGGACAGCGCACGGGGCTTGCGGGTCAGGTACTCGGTGATGCCCAGGATCTCGGCAGCCTCGGTAACACGCTTATAGACCTCATCATGGTTCACCTTCTTCAGGCGCAGGGGGAATGCCATGTTCTCAAATACGGTCAGGTGGGGGTACAGGGCGTAGTTCTGGAAGACCATGGCGATGTCACGGTCGCGGGGCTGCAGGTCGTTGACCACAACGCCGTCGATCTCCACGATGCCTTCGGAAATATCCTCCAGGCCGGCGATCATACGCAGGGTGGTGGACTTGCCGCAGCCGGAGGGGCCGACGAACACGATAAATTCCTTGTCGGCGATGTCCAGGTTGAACTCCTGGACCGCTACGGTATCCTTACCGTAGATCTTTTTCACATTAGTCAGTTTAACACTTGCCATACTCTATCCTTATCCTTTCACTGCACCGCCGGTGACGCCTTCGACGTAGTACTTCTGCAGAGCAAGGAAGACTGCCGTCACAGGGATCGCCACGATCACGCCCGCGGCACAGAACATGGTGTAATTGGTATTTACCATCGTCTTGGAAAGCCACTCGTACATACCCACGGCCACGCTCATACCGGCGCTGTTTTCGTGGATCAGGTAGCTTGCCAGCATAAAGTCGCCCCAGGGAGCCATGAAGCCCATCAGGATCGTATAGATAATGATGGAGCCGGACAGGGGCATGATGACCTTGAAGAACACCTGCATACGGGTGGCGCCGTCCACACGGGCGGCCTCGTCCAGGGTCTTGGGGATGGTATCAAAGAAGCCCTTGGAGATGTAATAGCCCATACCGGAGGATGCGCAGTACACGATCACCAGGCCAACGGGTGCCATTTCCATGGTCAGACCCAGATCGGAGAAGACCTTGTAGATCAGGATCATGGTCAAAAAGCCCGGGAACATGCCGAGGATCAGCATCAGGTTCATCAGACCCTTTCTGCCCTTGAAGCGCAGACGGGACAGGGTGTAGCTCATCATCAGCACGAAGAAGGTCTGGAAGAAGGCAGTGGCAACGCCCATGAGGGCGGTGTTTTTAAACCACTTCAGGAAGTCTGTTTCCTTGAACAGACGGATGTAGTTATCAAAGCCCCACTTTTCCGGGAACAGCTCGCCGTCCATGGCCTGGGTGTTGACCTTGAAGGACTCGAACACAATACCAATAAAGGGGAACAGCCAGATCAGCGTGATGGCGATCAGAATGATGTAAATGACCGCATTGCTCAGTCGGCGGCTGGCCTTGGCGCTGAGGCCGGATTTCTTGATCTTCATATCAGTACTCATCACTGGAAATCCTCCTCATTCTTAGTAGACGGAATCACATTGTAGATAATCAGGGACAGGACTGCGCAGACAACGAACATCAAAATACCGATGACGGAAGCCATGTAGTACTTGGATTCGGCGCTGCCCAGAGCCATCTTGTACAGCCAGGTGATCAGCAGGTCCGTGTGGCCCACGGAAACGCCGCCGGCAGTACCGATCTCGGTGTTGATGGGATTACCGCCGGAGAGCAGGTAAATAACATTGAAGTTATTCAGGTTGCCCACGAAGCTGGTCAGCAGAGTAGGACCGGTGACGAACAGCATGTAGGGCAGGGTGATCTTGGTGTACTGCTGCCATGCGCTGGCGCCGTCCACACGGGAGGACTCATACAGGTCGTTGGGGATATTCATCAGAATACCGGTGGCCTGCAGCATCACATAGGGAATACCGACCCAGATGTTGATGACGATGACCATGATTCTTGCCACCGTGGGAGAATCCCACAGGGAGATATAGTGGTTGGTCTTTAAGTATTCCGCAACAGCGGGAATCTGACCCAGGGCTTCACCGATGATACCGGAGGAGTCAAACAGCTTGGCCACATACAGCAAGGAAACGAACTGGGGAATAGCGATGGTCATAACCAGCGCCGTACGCCAGAATTTCTTCAGCTTGATGCCCTTCTTGTTGATGGCGATGGCCACAAACATGCCCAGGAAGTAGTTGGTGAAGGTGGCAAAGAAGGACCACATGAGCGTCCAGCTCAGGATCTCGCCGAAGGCCAGGCCCAGGCCGCCGTTGCCGAAGTCCAGCAGCTCATTGAAGTGCTCCAGACCCACCCAGCTGAACAGGTTGGAATAGCCGTCATGGGCGGCATCATAGCTGGTAAAGGCCACCAGGATCATGTAAATGATCGGCAGCACGGTGAACAGCACAATGCCCACCACAGGCAGAGACAGCAGGGTCTTGTGGAACTCTTCGTCCACCAGAGCCCGCAGGTCGTCCTTGGCCTTGCGGATGCGTCTGCCCTGTGCCCGGATGTCCATATTGATCCGGCACTGCTTGATCTGCAGGCGCCATGTATAAATGAAGGCTACGATGAAGATGATGGTCAGCAGGCCGTACAGCATGACCTTGACGGAGTCATCACCGGCCACCCAGTCCTGGGTCTCCACCTTCATGCCGAAGACCTCGGTAACGGTGGTCTGGAAGCCACCCTGGATGTCGCCCACGGTTGCACCCTTCTGGAACCAGTTACCCTTGGCCAGCCAATGGATACCGCCGCTGGGGATGAACATGTAGCCGAAAAATACGATTTCAAAAACTAAGAACAGAAGTCCCCGCAGGACCTGTCCGTAATAGAAGTTGCCAAAACCAAAAATCAGGAAAGAGAGCTTCACAGCCCAGTTACCCTTGGTAAAGGTGGTGCCGATATCCACGAATTCGTCCTTGATGGCCACGCCGCAGCGGACGAAGAATTTACCGATCGCACACAGAAGGCTCCAAAGCCACCGGGGGATCGCACAGAAGAACATCTTTACATTGTAAAGACACGCCTGGAATTTATTGAGCTTTAAGTACTCAAGATCAGTTAACTTTTTCATGCTCCTGGTGATACCTCCCCTTCTGAATAATTAAAAATAGGCATTGTTAACCGCTACACAAGACATTTTAGTCCTTGCATACCGGCTAACAATGCCTGCGTAAGGAAAAAGTGGGGCGCCTTGCGGCGCCCCACCGCGTAAATCCTAAGATTTAATTATCAAGCGGGGATCAGTTCGACCAGGCCGCCCTGTGCGCCGTCCCAAGTCAGCTTGACGATGTAGGTACCGTCAGCCTCGACGACCACGTTGGCGCCGTTGAACTCAACACCGAAGTTCACATCCCAGGAAGCGCCCTGGCGGACCTTCAGCTCTTCGCCGGCATGCAGCTCCAGAGGATCGGAGGTGTAGGTGCCGTCACCGTTGTCGGTCATAGCGAAGTCGGTATCCCAAGAAGTGCCGCAGATGCCGCCGATGACGGACCATGCGTTCTTCTGCTCTTCGGTCATGGAGAACAGACCGTCGATGGTAGCGGAGTAGTTGTCCAGAGCTGCCTGCAGAGCTGCGTCGTCAGCAGCGTTCTTAGCCTCGGCGCCCAGAACCATGGCGATATCCCACCAGAAGCCGTGGATCTGGCCCTGGGGCTGGCCGTAGTTGTTCTGCTTAGCCAAAGCAGCCAGGGAGATGTTGGACTGAACCTTTTCAGAAGCCTGAGCAGCCTTGTTGGAGGGACCCCACTGAACCAGGTCATAACGCTCCAGCTGGCACTTCTCGTTGGTCAGGTACTGAGCCAGCTGAGACAGAACAGCAGCCTTCTTGGCATCGGTCTGGGGCTTAACACCCATCAGCTTGTTGCCGGTGTAGGAGCCCAGGTGGTAGGTGTTGCCGTCGACCTCGAAGGAGGGCAGATCGGTAGCGCCCAGGTTCTCGCCGAAGTGCTCAGCAGCAGCATTGGCGTTCCAGATACCGGTGACGA
>JAZUMW010000078.1:0-17271 GCA_045603825.1 Faecousia sp. | reverse complement strand
AAAAAAAAAATACCCGGCCTGTACACCCGTTAGATTTTTTTATTGCTTTTTTATTTGTTTCGGGCCCGGTCAGCCAGGATCAGCTTTTTGACCGCCTCGATACCTACCTTGATAGCACCGGAGGTATCCTCGGTCATGGGCATGAACAAGCCTGCCTTCTCCCGCTCCTGGTTCCACACAACATGGAAGCAGGAACCGCAGCGCACATTCAGTGCGTTGGCCACCACAAACAGTGCGGAGGATTCCATCTCGCTGGCCTTGACGCCAAGACGCTTCCAGCTCTCCCACTTGTTTAGCAGCTCGTAATAAACCGGGGATTTTTCGGGGCTGTGTTGTCCGTAGAAGGAGTCCTTACACTGCACAATGCCGGTATGGATGCAGTAGCCCAGCTCCTCGCCCGCTGTCTTCAGCGCCAGCGTCACATCAAAGTCCGCCACCGCGGGATACTCAATGGGCGCATATTCCAGAGAGGTATGCTCGTACCGGATAGCGCCGGTGGCAACCACCACATCCCCGGGCTTCACATCCATGTGAATGCCGCCGCAGGTGCCTACACGGACAAAGGTATCCGCGCCCACATTGACCAACTCTTCCATGGCAATGGATGCGGAAGGTCCGCCGATACCGGTGGAGCACACCGAAACCTTTTCTCCCAGCAGGTAACCAGTCCAGACATTGTATTCCCGGTTCATACCGATATGTACGGGATCATCAAAATACTTGGCAATGGCCTCACAGCGGCCGGGGTCGCCGGGCAGCAGAACATATCTGCCCACATCGCCATGGGTACATTGGATATGATATTGTTTTTCAGTAGCTTGCATAGGATCCTCCCTTAACGCTTACAGTCCCCGTCGTTCCAAAGCTCTTTTGCAAAGCTCTGTCCGGGACAGTCATAGTCCACACCCAGCAGCTGCGTGACAGTAGCCGCAATATCAGCAAAGCTATCGCGGGTACCCAGATTGCCGGGTTTTACCGCCTTGCCAAGTATCAGCAGCGGTACATACTCGCGGGTATGGTCGGTAGTGGCGGTGTAGCCGGGATCACAGCCATGGTCCGCAGTGATCATCACCAGATCGTCCTCGCCCAGGTTTTTCATAAAGTCTCCCAGCCAGGCATCAAATTCGGACAGGGCTGCGGCGTATCCGTCAATATTCCGGCGGTGGCCGTAGACCATATCAAAATCCACCAAATTCACGAAGCACAAGCCCCGGAAATCCTTAGCGGCATAACGGGTGGTATGCTCCATGCCGTTTTTGTTGGATTTGTTGTAGACATATTCGGTGTCACCGCAGCCCGCAAAAATGTCGTGGATCTTACCCACGGCAATGGAGTCCAGTCCCGCAGCCTTTATGGCATCCATCATAGTTTCCCTGGGAGGCTCCAGAGAGTAATCATGACGGTTGGAGGTGCGCTGGAACTGACCCTTGCCGGGTCCAACAAAGGGGCGGGCGATCACTCTGCCCACGCCGTGCTTGCCCTGCAAAATTTTGCGGGCGATGCGGCAGTATTCATACAACTTCTCCAGAGGAACAATCTCCTCATGGGCAGCGATCTGGAACACCGAGTCGGCAGAGGTATAAACGATCAGATCACCGGTGCGCATGTGCTCTTCACCGTAGGCATCCAGAACCGCGGTGCCGCTCCAGGGCGCATTTGCTATCACCCCCCGGCCGGTGGCTTCACGGAAAGGCTCCAAGACCTCCTCCGGAAAGCCGTCGGGATAGGTGGGCAGAGGCTGGGATGAAACGATACCCGCAATCTCCCAGTGACCGATGGTGGTATCCTTTCCCATGGAACGCTCTGCCAGACGGGCATATGCGCCGGTGGGCGCAGCCGTTTTCAGCAGGCAGTCAACACCGTCGATGTTGCCAAGACCCGCTGCGATCATATTGGGAATGTTGAGCAGATTGGATGTGGCGCAGGAGGCAAGGGTGTTTACGCCTGCATCACCGAAGCTTTCGGCGTCAGGCATGGCGCCGATACCGAAAGAATCCAGTACGATCAAAAAGATTCTTTTCATAAAATTCACCTCGGAAACCACGAAGGAGACGGACTAAGTCCGTCTCCTCCGGGAAATTACTTGTTCTCCATGGCTACAGCCACATCCAGAGCCACCTTCATCATGGTGGTGAATGCGGTCTGGCGTTCTTCGGAGGAGGTCTCCACGCCTTTGAGTACGTGGTCAGAAATTGTGCAGATGCACAGCGCGCGCTTGCCGTAGCGGGCAGCGTTCATATACAGCGCGGCAGCTTCCATTTCCAGCGCCATGACGCCCATCTTCTTCAAGCCGTAGACGCTGTCCAGACCCTCAGGAACGCCGGCATGGTCGCCGTAGAACACATCGGAGGAGTTGATATTGCCCACATGATATACGGCGTTGTGCGCCTTGCAGGCCGCCACAGCCTCCGTCAGCAGATCGAAGTCTGCAATGGGAGCGAAGGTGCCGGGCAGATGGAACTGATGGGCAAAGTTAGAATCGGGACAAGCACCCTGGCCCAGCACGATCTCATACAGATTGATATGGTCCTGGATAGAACCGGCAGAGCCCACACGGATGATGTTTTCCACACCGTAGCCGTTGTACAGCTCGTGGGAGTAAATGCCGATGGCGGGCATGCCCATGCCGGATGCCATTACAGACACCTTCACGCCCTTATAGGTGCCGGTGTAGCCGTGGACACCACGGACATTGTTTACAAGAACGGGGTTTTCCAGGAAATTTTCTGCTATAAACTTGGAACGCAGGGGGTCACCGGGCATCAGCACAGTCTTGCCGAAATCACCGGGCTTGGCAGCGATATGAGGGGTGGGAGTACGCATTTGAGTATTCTCCTTTCTTAGTAAGAGCCATCATTTTCCAGGCCCTTGGCGATCTTAACGATCCGGGAAGTTCCCAGCCGGTCCGCGCCCAGAGCGATAAATTTTTCCGCATCGTCAATGCTGGAAATACCACCGGCAGCCTTGATCTTCACATGCGGGGCTACATGCTTGGCAAACAGCTCCACATCGTGGAAGGTGGCACCTGCTTTGGAGAAGCCGGTGGAGGTCTTGATATAGTCCGCGCCGGAGTCGGAAACGCACTTGCACAGGGCGATCTTCTCCTCATCTGTGAGCAGGCAGGTTTCGATGATAACCTTCAGCAGCTTGCCGTTGCAGGCAGCTTTGATGGCAGCGATCTCTTTGGTGATCTCATCCCACTTGCCTTCCTTGGCCCAGCCGATATTGATGACCATATCCACTTCGTCAGCACCGCCCGCCACAGCGTCGGAAGCCATAAAGCACTTGGAAGCGGTGGTAGCATAGCCGTTGGGGAAGCCGATAACCGTACAAATGGCCAGCTTGTCGCCAACATATTCCTTAGCCTGCTTCACGAAAGAGGCGGGAATGCACACAGATGCTGTGGAATATTTGATGCCGTCATCGCAAATGGCCTTAATTTCTGCCCATGTGGCAGTTTGTGCCAGAAGCGTGTGATCACATTTTGCCAGGATCTTGGAAATCTCCATATTTAAGTACCTTCCTTTCAGGTGTTGTTACGAATCAACTGCGGGCAAATACCGACCCACAATAATAATATTATCATACCACATACAGCCGAAAATGCAAGGGTGCAGTTGGATTTTGCGGTTTTTCCGGGTTCAGCTTTTTCCGCGAAGCAGCGGTGACAGGGGCTTGTAGATCAAAAAACACAGCAGCACATTCAGCATGCCTTTTACAAAGGTAAAGGGTAAATTGAATATGACAAGGCACTCCAGCAGGTTATCCACAGAGGGCAGGATGACCTGATACATCTGCAGGATCGTTTCCATGGACAGCCCGTAAAACAGGCTGTAGGCCGGGTATGTCACAAAGTAGTTGGAGGGCACGCCCACCAGAGCCATAACCGCCGCACCGATTAGAGCGCCCAGCAGCGCGCCTTTACGGGTGCGGTTCTTCTTGTAGATCATGCCGGCGGTGAAGGTAAATGCTGCACCCAGCAGGAAATTGGACAGCTCTCCCACGCCTGCGGTGGATGTGCCTTTAATGAGCATGTGCAGAATATTTTTCAGCAGGCTGATAATCACACCGTACACCGGCCCCAGGGCGAAAGAGCCCAAAAGTGCCGGCAGGTCAGAAAAATCCATCTTGATAAAAGACGGAATCAGCATAGGCAGGGAAAAATCGAAAAACATCAGCACAAAGGCCACCGCGCTTAACATGCCGGAGACCACCAGGCCTCGGACTTTACTGGCTTTTTGCATACGAACCTCCTATACAAAAAGCCCTGCTGTGCCAAAGACACAACAGGGCAAACAATCAATCTTCTGACTGCTGTTTCTTTCATCCGGACTATACCGTCGGCCCCGGAATCTCACCGGTGTCAGCATCTTTTCAGATGGTCGCGGGCTGTACCGCCGGTGGGGAATCACACCCCGCCCTGAAACGCATGTTCTACCATAAGTATATCCATTATTTTCTTCCTGTCAATCCCATAAGATTTACTTTATTTTGTTTGTGTGCTATGATAGGAAAAAGAAAGGTGGGGTGTATATGCAAACAACAAAAAAATCCGGAAAATTCTGGGTCGCTCTTGTGATCTTCAGCCTGGTGGGTCAGGTAGCCTGGGTCATGGAGAACATGTATTTCAATGTATTCATTTACAAGATGTTCCATGCCAGCGCTGAGGCCATTTCTGCCATGGTAGCAGCCTCTGCCATTGCCGCGACGGTGACAACATTGTTCATCGGTGCTCTTTCCGATAAGCTCGGCAAGCGGAAAGTCTTTATCTGCGGCGGCTATATCTGCTGGGGTATTTCCATCCTAAGCTTCGCCTTTATCCGCACAGATGTGATCGGCGCCCTGTTCCCTGCCGCAGCTTCTGCCGCTTCCGTGGGTGTTTCCCTTACCATTATCATGGACTGCGTCATGACCTTCTTCGGCTCTTCTGCCAATGATGCCGCCTTTAACGCATGGCTCACCGACTCCACCGACGAGACCAACCGGGGCGCTGTGGAAGGCATCAATGCCATGATGCCGCTGCTGGCCATTTTGGTGGTGTTCGGCGGCTTCATGGGACTGGATCAAAACCTTCCCCAGACCTGGATCATCATTTTCTGCGTCATTGGCGGCTGTGTATTCCTGCTGGGTCTTTTGGGCTTTTTCCTTATTCACGAGCCCGGGATCGATACCCGCGGCAACGAAAATTATTTCTCCAATATTTTCTACGGCTTTCGTCCCAGCGTTGTCTGCTCCAACAAAACGCTGTATGTGACGCTTCTTGCTTATGCTGTATTCGGCATCGCCATTCAGATCTTCATGCCTTACCTGATCCTGTATTACAGCGTTTCCCTTGGCATGGACAACTATGTGCTGATCTTCGCCCCGGCCATTATTCTGGCCGCGGTATTTACTGCCCTGTACGGCAAGGTCTACGACCGCAAGGGCTTCAAAGCCTCTGCCGTACCTGCCATTGTCATGCTGATGGCAGGCTTTGTGGTGCTCTACTTCTTTCGCAATACCGCCCTGGTATTTGTCGGCACCCTTGTTATGCTCTGCGGCTATCTGTCCGGCATGGCTGTTTTCGGCGCCATGCTCCGGGATCACACCCCTGCCAACAAAGCCGGCATGTTCCAGGGACAGCGCATCGTGGGGCAGGTGCTGATCCCCGGCATCATTGGCCCCGCTATCGGCGCTGGGGTTCTAAAAAACGCCGAGACCATCCTTAACGATGACGGCACAACCTCCTTTATCCCTAATGAGAACATTTTCCTGGCCGCTTTCATCGCCGCCGTCTTTATTTGGCTGGTATTCATCCCGCTGTTCCGGCTGATCAAAAAGGAGAAAGGCCATGCTGAATGATCTGTATACTGTCCAGGGTGAAGGCTTGGCCGGTATCCCTTGGGATATTTACCCCCGACCACAGTTAAAACGGGAAAGTTATGTAAACTTAAACGGTATTTGGGAGTTAGAAGCAGAGGGTAATCGCATGCCTATTTTGGTGCCCTTCTGCCCAGAAAGCCGTCTATCCGGCATCGGTCGGCACTTTCCTGAAGGAGAGGACTTGGTTTATAGCCGGAAATTCACTCTACCGGAAGGATTCCGGAAAGATCGGGTGTTGCTCCATTTCGGCGCCGTGGATCAAATCGCCGAAGTCTCTCTGAACGGGGTTGATTTAGGTAGCCATACCGGTGGCTACACCGCCTTCACCTTTGACATCACCGATGTGCTTCAAGAGGAGAATGTTCTGGAAGTCGGTATTTCCGACGATCTGTATGACAGAACACAACCCTACGGCAAGCAGGTTCGCCCCGAGAAACGGGGCGGTATGTGGTACACTCCGGTGACCGGCATCTGGCAGACGGTGTGGCTGGAAAGTGTTCCGGAAAACCACATTGAAAGTCTGGATATACAGGTCAGCCTGGAGGCTGCAACTGTCACCCTCTCCCCTGCGCTCAGCGGCAAGATCGTCTGTAATGGGCAAACATACCCGCTTGTCGACGGAAAAGCCGTTATTGCTCCGGAAAAGCCCCATCTGTGGACTCCGGAGGATCCCTATCTGTACGATTTTGTTGTGGAAACAGAGCAAGACCGGGTGGAGAGTTACTTTGCCCTGCGCACCATTGAAAACAAGATCGTAAACGGTTTTCACCGGCTGTGTCTGAACGGAAAGCCTTATTTCTTCCATGGCCTGCTGGATCAGGGCTACTGGCCCGACGGTATCTTCACCCCGGCCGCTCCGGAGTGTTATGCAGAGGACATTCTTGCCATGAAAAAGCTGGGTTTCAATACCCTGCGCAAGCACATAAAAGTGGAGCCGGAGGAGTTCTACTACCTGTGTGATAAGCTGGGCATGGTGGTTTTCCAGGATATGGTGAATAACGGCGATTACAGTTTTATGCGGGATACCGCGTTTCCCACCCTGGGTATCCAGCGGCTTCCCGATAAGCATATGCACAAGGATAAAAACGCCCGCCGGGTATTCCTGGAAACCATGAATGCCACCGTCCGGCAGCTGAAAAACCATCCCTGCATCCTCTACTGGACCATTTTCAACGAAGGCTGGGGCCAGTTTGACAGCGCGTCGGTCTATAAAAAGCTAAAAGCCCTGGACAGTTCTCGCATCATCGATGCCACCTCCGGTTGGTTCCGGCAGAAAAAGACCGATGTGGACAGCCGCCATATCTACTTCACCCCCTGGAGTGCCCTGCAGCACTCTGACAAGCCACTGGTGCTAAGCGAGTTTGGCGGTTATTCCTGTCCGGTGGAAGGCCATCTGTTCAACCCTGACAAGGCCTACGGCTATAAATCCTGTGAGAGTCTGGAGCATTTTCAGACCTCCATTGAGGCGCTCTACCGCGCCAAGGTGCTACCCGCCATCCAACGGGGTCTGTGCGCCGCAATCTGCACCCAGGTCTCCGATGTGGAGGACGAGATCAACGGTTTCCTCACCTATGACCGCAAAGTAAACAAGGCAGACGAAAAAGCCATGCAGGCGCTGGCAGCAGACCTGCAGAAAGCACTATAAAAAATGCCCTCCGTTCTAAGACGGAGGGCTGCTGCTTTATTTTTTGATCTTTATAAGCATTGAGCTGAAGTTGACAGCGATATCGCGCTGACGATTGGTGCCGAACATGGCAAACATGTGCTGTAGGCCCAAAACAAACATTTTCTGCCTCCCCAATGTTCTGGCATCAAATACTGCCTCGTTCATTTTTCATTCCTGCCCATATGCTTTCCTTTTCATTCTCTTCTTAGATCGATATTTTTATAAGCTGAAGCTGTGGGGCAATATCTCTGAGAAGGGATATGCTTCATAGCTATCGTCAGCGCCGGCCAGATATACCATAAAGTCATCCTTGCAGAACTCACGCATCACCTGACGGCATACGCCGCAAGGGGGAAAAATACCGGTGATCACACCATCCTTGCCGCCGCAGATAGCGATGGCCTTGAAATCCCGGTGCCCGTCATACACCGCCTTAAAAAACGCTGTACGCTCTGCGCAGATGGTGGGTGTAAAGGACGCATTTTCAATGTTGCAGCCCTGGTAGACAGAGCCGTCTGCGCAAAGCAGTGCCGCGCCTACCTTATAGCCGGAATAAGGCATATAAGCATGAGTCATGGCTTCCTTTGCCAGTTCGATGAGTCTTTCCGGGTTCATAGAGTTCCTCCTTTTCCAAAAGAGCATGATGGCACGCTTTAATTCTGTCCGTGCAGTTTGATGCGCTTATGTTCCTGGATGCCGTGGATGTAGCATTTATGACACATGGCAATATAGGCGTCATTGCCGCCCAGCAGTACCTGCTCGCCCACGGTCACGATATATCCCTGGCTATCGATACGGGCATTGACCGTAGCCTTTGCGCCGCAATCGCACATGGTCTTGATCTCCTGAATGGTGTCGGCCACCTCCATCAGGCGCATACTGCCAGGAAACAGCTTGGTCTGGAAATCCGTCCGCAGACCGAAGCAGATCACAGGAATACCGAAATCATTGACCACCGCCCGCAGCTGGTCGATCTGCTCCGGCGTCAAAAACTGGCACTCATCAGAGATGATCACATCGCAGTTGCCCTTGCGGGTCTTTTCAAACAGGCGGTATATATCCACCTGGGGAGATACCACCTCCACCTCTGCCTGCAGGCCAATGCGGCTGCGCAGGATATTTACACCGTCACGGACATCGGCGCTGGGCTTGATCAGCCAGACCTTCATGTCGTTTTCTTCGTAGTTATACTTGGTGATCAGCGCCTGGGCTGTTTTACTGGAGCCCATAGCGCCGTACTTAAAATATAGCTTTGCCACGGCTTATCCTCACTTTCTGTTTTTCTGTTTTTATTATACCGAAAAAGCACCCAATATGCAAGCACAACTAAAATGAAATCCCGGCGGTATAAAACGCCGGGATCCTTTCAGCGTTCCAGCTGCTGTTTATGATATTGCAGGGTATAAAGCTGGTAATACCGGCCCTTCTGATGCAACAGTTCCTGGTGGGTACCCTGTTCCAGGATCTTGCCATGGGAGAGCAGGATGATATTATCCGCGTGCTGAATGGTACTGAGCCGGTGTGCAACCACCAGCATGGTTCCAATGTTCCGCATTTTTTCCAGAGAATCCTGGATCAAAAGCTCTGTCTCTGTATCGATGTTTGCCGTGGCCTCATCCAGGATCATCACCGCCGGCTTGTGGATCACGGTGCGAGCAAAGCTCAGAAGCTGCCGCTGACCGGCAGAGAAGTTATTGCCCCGCTCCCGCACTTCTTCGTTCAGTCCCTTTTCCAGCTTACATATAAAGGAATCCGCATTGACATAGCGGCAGGCTTCCATGATCTCATCGTCGGAGATGCCTTCTTCTCCCAGCAGGATGTTGCCGCGAATATCGCCGGAGAACAGGAACACATCCTGAAGCATCTGGCCGAAATGCCGCCGCAGGGATGCGATCTTGATCTGGCGAATATCGATCCCGTCCACCAGTATTTGGCCGCTTTGGATCTCGTAATTGCGGCACAGCAGGGAGAGGATCGTTGTCTTGCCTGCACCGGTGGAGCCTACAAATGCAACGGTCTGTTTGGGTTCTACCGTAAAGGAAACACCCTTGAGTACCCATTCATCGGGTTTATAGGCAAACCATACATCCCGGAACTCGATCCTGCCTTCCACTTTTTCCAGCTCGATGGCATCCGGAGCATCCTGGATCTGCACGGAAATATCCATAATGGAGAAGATCTTTTCCGCGGAGGCGAAGGATTTTTGCAGCATATCAAACTGCTCTGCCAGGGTCTGGATGGGGTTAAAGAATTTGGAGATATATAGATAGAAGGACACGATCACCGAGCCGGTCACCGTCTGTCCCAGGAAAGTGGTGTTCTGGATATAGCCCTTGCCGCCCAAATACAGCAGACACATGACAGCGCTGATGTGGAGCATGTACACCACCGGGCGGAAAATACCGAACACGAACATTCTGCCGATCTTTGCTTTCTGCATTTGGCGGCTGCGCTCCAGGAATTTCTCCTTTTTGTTTTCTTCCTGGTTAAAGATCTGAATGATCTTCATGCCGGACAGATGCTCGGAAAGATAGGTGTTCACATCCGATGTGGCATCGCTGACCTCCCGGTGCGCCTTGCGGGAAAACTGCCGGAACAGCACCGTGAAGAAAACAAGAAATGGCACAAAGCAAAGCACCATCAGTGTCAGCGCATAATTGAGCATGAGCATGGCTACCAGCACGCCGATGACCACCATGCAGTTTTTCAGCAGGTTCACAAGGATCTTCGTGAACAGGTAGGTGATATTATTGGTATCGTTGGTTACGCGGGTCACCAGCTTACCCACGGGAATATTGCTCAGCTGCTCATGGGACAGCTGCTCAATATGGGCAAACAGGTCTTGACGCAGGGCAGAGAGAATCTTCTGTCCGGTCTTCTGCAGCAGCATGGCCTGGAAATAGGTGCACAGGATGCTGACAACGAGGATCCCCGCATACACCGCCACCACACGATACAGCTGGGTCAGCTCAAACTTTCCGGCAACCAGCTCCTCGATCCGTCCCACAAGCAGCGGGGATACCAGATCATAAACCAGAGAAACCAGCATAATGATAAACGCCAGAATAAACTGACCGATGTAAGGCTTGGCGTAACGGGCAAGGCGGCGAATAATCTCGCTGTCCTTCATGTGCCGGTCATAGCCGCTGATGGCTTTTTTCTGCTTCATGGTGAAATAGACCACCATAAAAACAACAGACAGTAAGCCGATCAGTGCGCCAAGGATCAGAACAGGCAAATACTCATGCATTGTACTGACCCCCTTCCTCTTCCAGCCGTTGCAGCTCCACCATTTTCCGGTAAGCCGGGCAGGTTTCACACAGCTGTTCGTGGCTGCCGGAGGCAATCAGCGCACCATCCTCCAAGAACAGAATCTTGTCCATTTTTTCGATGGTAGAGATCCGGTGGGCAATGAGGATGGTGGTCTTGCCCTTTCGTGTGGCACGGAGATTTTCCAGAATGGTTTTTTCTGTTTTGGTATCCACCGCGGATACGGAGTCGTCCAAAATCAGAATGGGCGCATCCTTCAAAAGGGCCCGGGCAATGGAAATACGCTGTTTCTGGCCGCCGGAAACGGTCACGCCCCGTTCTCCCAGAACGGTATCATAGCCCAGAGAGAAGCCACGGATATTTTCATCTACATCCGCCAAAACAGCCGCCCGCTCCACATCCTTTTCCGTGCCGAAGGAAATATTGTTGGCAATGGTATCGGAGAACAGGAAGTTATCCTGGGGAACATAGGCACAGGCTGCCCGGACATCCCGGATCCGCAGACTGTTGATGTCCTGCCCGTCTATGAAAATCGTTCCGTCGGGGGCATTGTAAGTACGCAGCAGCAGATCCACCAGGGTAGTCTTGCCGGTGCCGGTCCTGCCCACAAGACCTACATTTTCTCCTGCCTTGATGGTAAATGTTACATTTTTCAGCGCATCGTAATCCGCACCGGGATAGCGGAAGGTCAGATCCCGGTATTCAATATCGCCACGGATATTTTCTGCGCAGGCAGCATCCGCCTGGTCCACAATATCCTGCTTTGCATTGAGCAGCTCAGAGATGCGCTTCAGGGAAGCCTGTCCGCGGCTAGTCATATCGATAAGCTCCGATACAGCCATAATGGGCCAGACCACCGTTGTGAAGTAGCCGATAAACTCAATGAGCTGACCGGCATTGAAGGTGCCGTGGTATACCAGATAGCCGCCGTAGCCCAGAATAATACAGATAACGCTTTCCACAAAGAGCGTTACCAGGATATGCAGCAGCACCGAGGCCTGGGTATGGTCCATATTTGCCTTTTCGTTTTCAAGATTCAGCTTCCGGAAAGCCAACAGTTCCTTGGCTTCCTTTACAAAGGCCTTGATCACCGCGACACCGGAGAAGCTCTCCTGAGAGAAGTCAGACAGTCGGGAAAATGCCTCCTGGCGAATGTCCCATTTCTTCATCATGTATCTGCCCACCACCGCAGAGGCTGCCAGCAACAGCGCCATAGGAATCATTGTGAGCATAGTGAGGAAGGTGTCCATCAGCCACATTTTCCGGATCGCCAGAACTCCCAAAAACAAAGCGTCAAAGAACATCAGAATACCCCAGCCGAAACATTCCTGCACCGTATCCAGATCATTGGTAAACAGACTCATAAGGTTACCAACCTTGTTGACCTGATAATAACTCTGAGACAGGGTCACCGCATGGCTGAACATCCGGTCCCGGAGATCCTTTTCAATGCGGATGGCTGTTCCAAAAAAACATACACGCCACAAAAACCGGCCCAGCACCATGCATAGGATGATCCATACCATGGGCATACAAATCTTATCCAGGAGGAAGTCCATGTCAAAAGCTGTCTGCGTTCCGTTGTACAGCACTATGCCGTCGTTGACACCGTTGATGACCATTTGGTACATGCCGGGGATCCGCAGCTGTAGAATATCGATCACGATGAGTGTCAGCAGTCCAATGAGCAGGCTGGGGGCGTAGCGCAGGTAATACCGATTGATATGTCTGCCAAATACCATTGTCCTTTCTCCTTTCTTATAATCGATTAAAATGCATTATAGCACAAGAAACAGCATTTGAAAAGCCGGGTCTTACGGCCCGGCTTATGTTTATTTTATTTTCTCTCCGTTAAGAACAGCTTCTGTCAGCTTATCCCCGTCGTAGCGCAGGGTCAGCAGGAAGAAGGGCGCGTTATTCCACAGAAGATCCAGGAAAATTTGATCCCCTTCCCACTTGGGAAGGCTGTCCAGAAATTCCCGGCTGACCCACTGCAGGTCGCCTTCGTCACAGGTCTTCAGCTGTCCTTCAAATCCGTCAGCAGTGAACAGGTACATAAATTCCCCGGGGCATTGGGTGTTAAGGAAAGTAACAACGCCCCGGCACTGCCAGGAGGTCAGGGTCAGTCCCGTCTCCTCTTTGGCTTCCCGCAGGAGGCACTCATCCGGAGACTCCTCTCCCTCGAACTTGCCACCGATGCCGATCCATTTATCCTTATTAATGTCGTTGTGTTTTTTGACCCGGTGAAGCATCAGCACTTCATTTCCCCGGGTGATATAGCAAAGTGTGGTATTGATCATAGCTACTCCTTTATCCGCACATCCATCTGGGAGGTAAGGCAAAGAGCCGCTCCCGTAATGGGATGGGTAAATTCGATTCTTTTAGCGCATAGCGCCTGGGTTGTCATTTTCACGGTTTCCGAAAAAGCAACGGACGCCTCGCTGCCGTATTGGGGGTCACCCAGGATAGGAAATCCCAGATAGGCGCAGTGGACTCGGAGCTGATGAGTCCTGCCGGTAACCGGACGAAGTTCCAGTTTGCAGGTATAGGGGGTTCGTTCCAGTACCACATATTCCGTAACTGAGGGTTTTCCATCTGGCCGAACCTCACGCAAAAGGCTGGGCAGGGGTTTCCGGGCAATGGGAAGATCAATAGTACCGCTGTCCTCTGCCGGACCGCCAAAGGTCAGGGTATGGTAGGTCTTTTCCAGAGGAATACCTTGAGCCAGGGCGTGGATATGGGAATTTTTCGCCAGCAGCACGATGCCGAAGGTATCCCGATCCAAACGGGTAATGGGATGAAACGCGCAGTTTTGTCCTGTTCGGTTATAGTAACCGATGACACGGTTGGCCAGCGTGCCATCGTTCCGGCTGTGGGAAGGATGGATCAGCATGCCTGCCGGTTTATCCACCGCCAAGATATGATCATCTTCGTATAAAACCGTAATGGGGGCATCTTCTGCCGGGTACTGGGGTACAGGCTCGTCCATTTGTACAGTGATCACATCGGCGGGTTTTACCGGATAATTGGTATGCTGAGGCACACCATTTACAAAAATTCTGTCCTGCCACTTTAACCGGTTCATCAAGCCTGTTGACATGCCCATCTCTTCTTTCAAAAAAGAGGACAGCCGCCCTGTGCGGGTGGCAGTATGTCGCAGTTCCATAGGGAGGCCTCCTTTCTTTTTCTGTATCATACCCCATTTTTTCTTTTTCCGCAAGGGTGACCCCGTTTTTCAAAACGCAAATCCGTATACTTTGTTATCAGGACTCCCCTCCCGTTTGCTTGTTGCGGGAGGCTGCCTGCCGTTGCATAAATTATATTTATCTTTATTTTTACCGGCAGATACTGTAAAATAAAGTTACGGATACCCGTTTTGGGGAAAATTCATCCGTATTCTGTAGTACAAGGGGTGAAGCCATGGAAAAGGAACACCAGATCGTCCGGGCGGTATATGCTGCCAAAGAGGACAACGATGCGGCGGACGCGCTGATCCGCCGGTATATCCCCTTTATCCGGGCAGAGGCCTCCAAATTTATGAACAGACTCTGCACGGAAAGTGATGACGAGTACAGCATCGCCATGATCGCGTTCCATGAGGCCGTTGTCGGCTACAGCCGGGAACGGGGTACTTTTCTAAATTATGCTGCCTTGCTGATCCGCAGCCGTCTGACCGATCATGTCAGAAAGGAACAGCGGCACAAAGGGATCCTTTCCCTGGATGAAACCGACCCAGAAGAGGACCGGTCTCTTATGGAGCAGGTGGCGGACAGCCGGGATCTATATGCCGAATCCCAAAATCTGGAGGCTACCCGGCAGGAAATTGAAGAATTGGCCCGGGTGCTGCAGGAATTTGGTGTCAGCTTCGCGGATATTGCCGACCACAGTCCCAAGCAGGAGCGTACCAAAGAGGTTTGTCTGACGGCAGTCCGGTATGCCATGGAGAACCGGCATCTTTTGGAAATGCTGCTCAAAACGAAAAAATTGCCCCTGGCAGAGCTGGTGCAGGGTTCCGGCAGCGACCGGAAAACCTTGGAACGGCACAGAAAATACATACTGGCCATGCTTGTGATCCAGACAAACGGCTATGAGATCATCCGCGGTCATCTGCACCATGTGTGGAAGAAAGGAGGTGCATCCCTGTGAAATATATGGTTTTGGAATGCCATCCCGGTTATGCGGTGGTACTGGACCAGGAGGGCAACTTTCTCAAGGTGGCCAACTGTCACTACACGGTGGGTCAGACGGTGACGGATGTACTGCCTATGCAGGCAACACCTCAGAAGAAACACAAAAAGTGGCTTTATTCCCTGGTAGCCGCAGCGGCTTGTCTTGCTCTGGTATTAGGTTTGACCCTGCCGGGAACACACCAGCCTTATGCATCCGTTTATGTGAAGATCAACCCTGAGGTCCGCATCGATGTGGATAAGAAGGATATGGTGGTGGGTCTTGCAGGTGTCAACCAGGATGGTACCGATCTGATACAGGGGTACGACTACCATAAAAAAGATCTGGATCTTGTAACCGATGAGTTGGTGGATAAGGCCATCAATATGGGATACCTGTCCGCAGATGGGCAGATCACCATCAGCCTGGACTCCCAGGATCAGATCTGGGTGGAGAATCACTCCCAGACGATTTCCGATCATTTACAGACCTACCTGCAGGAAAAAATCGTGGTCACCATCCAGGTGCAGATGCATCATGACGACGATTGGGATGGCGACGATGATGACGACGACGATGACGACGATGATGACGATGACGACGGGGACGAATATGATGACGGGATCACGGTAGATCCACAAGACCCCAACCGTGTTGTGATCCAGCCGGATCTGGACGATGACGATGATCACCACGAGGAAGACGAGGACGACGAGGACGACATCGACGACGATGACGAGGACGACGATGATTAGATAAGATCATGAATTCTGCACCGCAAAAAATGCGGTGCAGAATTTTTTTGAAATCTTTTCAGGCTACCCCGGTTTTGGACGGGTTCATGCGTAATCTCTCCATACAAAGGTAATAATAAACTTTTAAGCAAAGAAAGGAGCATCAACATGAAAAATTTCTTAACTCTAATTACCGTGCTGACGCTGGTCGCTGCGTTACTGGCAGGCTGTAGTACTTCCCTCAATTCCGCAGCAGCCTTTACAAGTCCCGGAGTTGAAGCGCAGACGCAACAGCTGTCTCCGGAGACTGCCCGCACAGGCGGTGTGCTGTATCTGAAGATCAATCCGGAGATTGCCCTGCACTACGACGAAAACGGCAAGGTCACCAAATTGGAAGGCCGGAATGCCGACGGTGTCCGGATTCTGGAGGATTTCACCGGCTATGCAGGCAAAGATGCCCCCCAGGTTCTGGAGGAACTTGTGCAGGTTATTGGTAAGGCCGGCTACTTCGTAGAAGAGGCGGACGGCACTGCCCGGAAGATCGTACTGGAGCTGGACCCCGGTTCTCAGGTCCCCCACGACCGATTCCTGGAGGATATGGCCGCCCATGTAAAAGCCTGTGTAGAGAGTCAAAGCTGGGTCGGCGAGCGGGAATATGATTACGACAACCCCGTTCAGGAGACCGCCCCCTCTGCCGGAACAACCACCGGCACCAACAAAACCGCCTCTGTTCCCACCGGCCTGTGCCCGATCTGCGCCGACGACGACTGCGATGACGGCAAGTACTGCGACGATGCCGACGAAAAAGCAGAAAATCTGCGGGAGTACGAGAACAGGAAAAACGGCGTTCATTGTCCTGTCTGCGGTGACTACGACTGTGACGACGGCGCCCAGTGTGACGACTGGGGTGACCGTTACGACGATGACTGGGATGATGACTAATGGGCAACAAAAAATACCCTGCTGATTCAGCAGGGTATTTTTATTGGTAATTCAAAATTACAGAGCAGCCTTAGCCTTCTCGACCAGAGCTGCGAATGCAGCTGCGTCCTGGATAGCCATCTCGGACAGGCTCTTGCGGTTCATCTCGATGCCAGCCTTCTTCACACCGTTCATGAAGGTGGAGTAGTTCAGACCGAAGGGCTTAACTGCGGCGGAAATACGGGTAATCCACAGTCTGCGGTAGTCACGCTTCTTCAGCTTACGGCCGACGAAAGCGTAGTTGCCGGACTTCATGACCTGCTGCTTGGCCATCTTAAAGTGGGTAGACTTGGAACCCCAGTAACCCTTAGCCAGCTACAGGGTAGCATTTCTTCTCTTGCGCGTCATCATTGCGCCTTTAACTCTTGCCATTTCTCAATATCCTCCTGTGCTTATTTGTAAGGGATCATCTTCTTGACGGCAGCCACGTTGGTTGCGTCAGCGTAAGCAGTGGTACGAAGACGACGGGTACGCTTGGTGTCCTTCTTGGTGAGGATATGGCTCTTGTAAGCGCGGGCTCTCTTAACCTTACCGGACTTGGTCAGGTTGAATCTCTTCTTTGCACCGCTATGGGTTTTCAGCTTGGGCATA
>JAZUMW010000077.1:0-1747 GCA_045603825.1 Faecousia sp. | reverse complement strand
CATGGTAGGTATCCCTATGTTCTCCGGTTTTGTCAGCAAACTGCTGTTTGCAGAGGCTGCTGTGCTCTTGCCTAACTGGAAGCTGTTTCCGACTCTTATTGTTCTGGCCATCAGTACAGTGCTGAACGCCATCTACTTCTTGAAAACCGCGGTCCGTATTTATACGCCGGCAAATAAAGAAGAAATAAAGCAAAAGGGATATTTTAGTGTGAAATTCCCGGAGCAAAAACAGTATTGTATTACGATTTTACTGTTCATTCTTGTGAATCTGATTTTGGGTTTGGCTTCCCAGCCGATCATCTCCCTGATTGCAGAAGGTCTGCTCCATTTTTCGTAAAGAGGTAAACATCATGTTGATTTTATCGATTCTCTTCCCTGTATTACTGGGTCTCGGGATCCTGTTGAAACGGGAATTCAAGTGTAGAAGCATTCTTTTGACCCTCACCGGCGCAGGTTTGGCCGTAACTGCTGCGCTGGGTTTGGCTGTTGCATTTGGAGGAGAAACAGAATTGCTGCTCTTCTCCTTCGGCAAAAATCTGGATATCTACTTCCATGTGGATCATATGGGTACGCTGTTTGCAGTGGTGGTAAATGCTGTCTGGGTCTTGTCCGGCTTCTATGCTTTTGAGTATATGAAGCACGAGCAGGAGGAAACCCGTTTCTTCGGTTTCTATCTTATGGTGCACGGCATCCTCCATGGGCTGGTATTCTCCGGCGGTATGGTTACCTTCTACCTGTTCTACGAGCTGATGACCCTGCTGTCTGTTCCGCTGATCCTGCATAACCGCTCTAAGGATGCGATTAAGGGTGGTCTCAAATACCTGTTCTACTCGTTGTTCGGTGCCTACATGGTGCTGTTTGGTCTGTTCTTCCTGAATCGGTTTGCAGATAGCTTCACCTTCCTGCCCGGTGGTACACTGAATTTAGACGCCATTGTTGGCAATGAAACGCTGATGCTGGTGGTCGCCTTCTCCATGATTATTGGCTTCAGTGTAAAAGCCGGTATGTTCCCCCTCCACGCATGGCTGCCAACTGCCCACCCTGTAGCGCCGGCTCCTGCCAGTGCGGTCATGTCCGGCATCATCGTCAAGATGGGTATTTTGGGCATGATCCGTGTGGTCTACTATCTGGTAGGTGCGGACTTCATCCGGGGCACCTGGGTCCAGACCCTTTGGATGAGCCTGGCTCTGCTGACAGTATTCATGGGTTCTATGCTGGCCTATCGGGAGAAGATCATGAAGAAGCGCCTGGCCTACTCCACGGTCAGCCAGGCTTCCTATATTCTCTTCGGTCTGTCCCTGCTGCAACCGCAGGCCATGACAGGCGCACTGCTGCATGTGGTGTTCCACGCTGTCATCAAATCCTGCCTGTTCCTTAGCGCCGGCGCAATCATCTATAAGACCCATAAGACCAATGTGGATGAGCTGCGTGGTATTGGAAAGGAAATGCCTGTCACCATTTGGTGCTACACCTTTGCCTCTGCAGCGCTCATCGGCATTCCTCCCGCCAGCGGCTTTATCAGCAAGTGGTATCTGGCTACCGGTGCACTGTCCTCCGGAATCGGGACTTTCTCCTGGTTTGGTCCTGTAGTGCTCCTGACCAGTGCTTTGCTGACAGCAGGCTACTTACTGCCCATTACGGTGAAGGGTTTCCTTCCCGGTGCGGATTTCAATTATGGGGAGCTTAAAAAGAAAGAACCGAATCTAACCATGCTGATCCCGTTGCTGATCCTGGCTGTTTTGGCAGT
>JAZUMW010000076.1:0-5923 GCA_045603825.1 Faecousia sp. | reverse complement strand
GGAAACACACTCCTCTGTGTCGATTCTTTTTATGACAATTTCTCCGTCAGCCGGTAAAAATGCTCCAAAAACTGCCGGGTGCAGTCCCCGAAATCCACAAATTCAAAAACAGGTCTTGCCAGCAGCGCCGGCTCCCGGTCGTGGAGCCGGGTCCCGTCCATCATGGCCAGAAATTCGTGGTAGAGGATGTGGTCATCGATCTCAAAGACCTGCCGGGTCTCCTCCGGGGTCAGGGGTGCGCCCAGGAATTTATTCCAGATACATGCCTGTAGAGGCTCTTCGATCTGCATATACTGGGGCAGCTCCTTTTTCACCGGGCGGGTCACATCGGATAAGTAGGCCTCGCTGCCGTCGTGGAGCAGGCTGGCAAGCTGTACCCGGAGGGAATAGCCCCGGGCCTCTGCCTCCTTCATGCAGTTGATGCAGTGCAGACCCACAGAATAGAAAATGTTAAAATGCCCATTGGCCCGGCACAGCATGGGCAGGGCGTGGGCGATGTCCAGAATATTGATCTTGTCCGGCTCCGGATTCAGCGGATCGAACATGATCCCGGAATTTGTTTTGATACAGCTCATAAACGCACCTTCTTTCTTCTGCTATTCTACTCCTTTTTGGGCGCTGCGTCAATTTGCATATTCTGTTTTTGTTGCAACGCTGTTTTTTCCGTGGTATACTGTAGCCATAAACAGCAGGAGGTTTTTGTTATGACGATCCTTGTCACCGGCGGTACCGGCTATATCGGCTCCCACACCTGCGTGGCGCTGCTGGATAGCGGCTATGATGTAGCGGTTATCGACAATCTGTGCAATTCCAGCGCAAAGAGTCTGGAGCGGGTACAGGCCCTCACCGGCAAACGGGTAACCTTCTATGAAGGTGATGTCCGGGACGAAGAACTGCTGCAGCGGATCTTCCGGGAAAACGCCATTACTGCCGTCATTCACTTCGCGGGCCTCAAGGCGGTGGGCGAATCCGTTGCCCAGCCCCTGCGCTACTACGACAATAACTTAAGCTCCACCCTCACTCTGGTGAAGGTCATGGAAAAGCACGGCTGCAGAAAGCTGATCTTCTCCTCCTCGGCTACCGTGTACTCTGCCGATAACGCCATGCCCTTAAAGGAGACCGGCCGCACCGGAAACTGCACCAACCCCTACGGCTGGACGAAATATATGACCGAGCAGATCCTCACGGGGGTCGCCCAGGCTGACCCTGGCTGGAGCGTGGTGCTGCTAAGGTACTTTAATCCCGTCGGTGCCCACGAAAGCGGCCTGATAGGCGAGGATCCCCGGGGCATTCCCAATAATCTTATGCCCTACATCACCCAGGTGGCCATCGGCCGCCGGGAATATCTGAGCGTTTTCGGCAACGACTACCCCACCTCCGACGGCACCGGTGTCCGGGACTATATCCATGTTACGGATCTGGCCCGGGGTCATGTGGCGGCGGCGGAATACGCCTGCTCCCACACCGGCTGTGAGGTGTTCAATCTGGGCACCGGCACCGGCTACAGCGTGCTGGACATGGTAAAGGCATTTCAGGAAGCCAACGGCGTGGAGATCCCCTACAAGATCACAGACCGCCGTCCCGGCGACCTGCCGGTATGCTACGCAGACCCCGCCAAGAGCGGAGAGATTCTGGGCTGGCAGGCGGAAAAGCGCCTTCCGGACATGTGCCGGGATGCCTGGAACTGGCAGAAGAAGAATCCCAACGGCTACGACGACTGAAGAAAACCTATATGAGGCTTTCACTTCAAGATAAGGCGTCCCTGGACGCAGGCTTTGCCGCCGCCTTTGGCGGTGCGCCCGGGCTGTACGGGGCGCTGACCCTGGCGCTGTGCAGCCGGAATCCAGAGGGCCGGGGCGCCTGCCGGGTCCTCACCATCCGTCCCCAGGGCGGCACCCAGCTGTATCCCACAATGTGACCGGAATATTAAGGAGGTTTAGTATGAAGCTTACCTTTACCACCCCCTGCGCCTTTGACTGTCATGCGCTGGCCGCCAGCTTCGGCTTTGCCGGCGCTCCCGACCCGGAAGCCAAAACGATCCGGACTTTGGACATTGAACCGGAGGGCGTGCTCCTTACCGGTACATATGAAGAAATACTCAGTGCCCTGGACGGTACTCCCAACCAGGCGGGCATCGTGGTGCTGGGCAATTGCGGGGGCGAAAACGATTTTATCCGTGCCCTGCAGGCCAAGGCAGGCTGTCCCCTCACCGGCGGCGCTGCCGCCATCGACCCCGTTACCGGCCGCTCCGGTCTGATCGCCGGGGGCGGGCAGGCGGCGGTGTTTCTCATCCGGGACCCCCGCTACCGTGTGGAGGTGGTGAGTGAGAATATCCACACCACCCTCCTTGGCACCCATCACATTGAATTTGATGAGGGCCGCCTGTTCAAAACCATCGACGGGCAGGACGCTCTGACCTGGTACAACGCCCGCCGGGCGGAACTGGGGATCCCCGAAGGGGATTTCGAGCATCTGACCTTCTCCGACCCCCAGGGCGTCAACGCCCACACCTTCCTGCGGGACGGGCGGCTGGCAGCAGGCCGTGATTTGTGTGACACCATGATACTGCGTCTGGTGAAGCCGGAGCAGGTGTATCCCCGGATGGCCGCTTTTTACAGCGACCCCACCGCCCTGGTCTTTGGCTGTGCCGGACTGAAGGGCATCCTCCCCCAGCCCATTCCCGGGGGCGGTACGGGACTTTTCATGTTCGGCGAGGTCTGCACCGTGGCCGGTGTCAGCCAGTTCGGCAACCTGATGCTCTCCAAGCTCATCCTCTCCCCGGCATAAAACCAGAAAAAGGCAGAATCTGATATGAAAAGCACATTAAAAGGCATCGGCTTTACCTCTGCCGCCGGAATCATTTTCGGCGCGTTCCCCATTTTCACCACCCTGTTCGTCCGCTACGGCGGTGATGTGGACACCTTTAACCTCTACGGCTTCGTGCTGACGGTGGTGTTTCTGGCCCTTTACATCGCGCTGACGAAGCGCTCCTTTGCCATCCCCAAGCCCCTGGTGGTGCCCATCATTCTGGCAGGCGTGGCCAATGTGGTCACCCGGATCCTGCTGACCTACAGCTACCAGTATCTGGATGTGGGCATCGCCACCACCCTCCACTTTCTGTATCCCCTCTTCGCGGCATTGGCCGGCACGGTGTTCTTCCGGGAGAAAATGCCCGTTTACAAGTGGATCGCCTTCCTGGTGGCCTCCTTCGGCGTTTCTCTGTTTGCCACCGGTTTCACCGGCGGCGGCAAGCTGCTGGGCATCCTGCTGGCGCTGACCTCCGCGGTGTGCTTTGCCCTTTATATGCTCATCACGGAAAAGGCGGGTCTGACCCAGCTGGATCCCGTGGTCTTTGTGTTCTATGTATCCCTGGTCAGCGCCCTAGGCTGCGTGGGTATGAATGTGGTCAGCGGCTCTCTGGTGGCGGTCATCCCCTGGAAAGCCCTGGTGGTGCTGATCCTCTGCGCCGTCGTCAATAACGTGGTGGGCTTCGCCTTCCAGCAGCAGGGCGTGGGACACCTGGGCGCCGCCATGGCTGCCCTGTTCAGTCTGTTTGAGCCGGTGTTCAGCTGTATTTTCGGCGCCATCTTCCTGCAGCAGGCCATGGGCGGCAGATCGGTGCTGGGCATCGTCATCATCCTTGGCTGTCTGGTGTCCATTGTCATGCTGGACCACCGCAAACCAAAACCGACACAATAAAAAAGAAGGCAGCCATAGCTAATTAAGCTATGGCTGCTCAATCTGGCAAACCGCACCGAAACAATATACCTAAAGCATAATTGACCATTCCCGCTGCGGTCCTATCAGCGACAAGGATTTCTACGGTCTGTAACAGCTTTTTCAAATGAGGTGAATGAACCATGGCAAAAAAAGATTCCGATAAATTCCCAAAGGTGACCCGGTGGAGGAATCTGATCGGCAAGCCCGGTGAACACGGCGATGTGATCCGTATCGGGTTTGGTGACGGGAAATGCTTTCTGGAAATCACCAACGATGGTTTTCCCCATGGAAATGCCGGCGGTATGATGGTGCCTGTTCCCGGCGATGTCATCGTAGGAAGCCGGCTGGATGCCCGAAAATTTCTGGAATTCTACCGCTCGGTTTATCCCGGTGGAACGCCCATCGACGATTTTACCGACCGCATCTGGTTCTATCAGCCCACCCCCGGCCGCCCGGAGGGAACAGTTGAAGTGATCCGGCAGTTGGGGACGGAAGAAAGCAGAGACGGCGCGGCTTTCAGCTTTGAAAAGACCGTCATCAAGAGAGATCTTGTGCAGGCAGGAGGTCAGCTGTATCTTCGGATTGCGAACTACGACTGTTCCTCCGGTGCCAACGGCCGCCCTCTTTATTCCCTGATCGAGGATTACCATGTGCTCTATTTAAATGATTCACAGACCGCCCTTCAGCTTCTGACCCCGGAAAACGGACTGCGGTATGCAGCAAAATCCCCTGCCTACCGGTATGTGAAACATGATACCGGTGTGTTGTATTAACTCCGGCGATCAACTGTCAGAGGAGGTTGCGAACATGATGATCCACAAAGAAGATCAAAAACAATATTTTTACCGCGGACATTCTGAGACTGCCGGACGGCAGGGGGATTTGTATGTTTTGCGGAAAAGTAACTGCTGGCATATCAATGCAGGCGTCAATGCTTCCAGTCATGATCCCGGATTTGGTGTATGGTGTGAGGTGATGGATGACGCCGGGGAAATGGCAGATTTTGCGCTGTTCCTTCAGAAAGTCACAGACATCCAGGAATTCATGAAAGCGGAATTCCGCGCGGACACAGAAACCTGCCGCAAGGTATTTCTGGAAATATGGCAGTATATTCAACATAATACTTGAAAAATCATAACCACCGGCCGTGTGCATCTGTCAAGAAAAAGTAGACACTTAAAAACACCATAGTTTTAGAAGCCCAGTTCGGTCTTGTACTGAACTGGGCTTTTATAGCCCAAGGCGGCCGCAGGTCGACTGTTATTGAAGTAATGTACATACTTGTCCAAGAGTAATGGGACATCATCCGTAGATGCCAACCTGAAGTCAAGATAGAGTTCTTCTTTCATCCACCCATTTAATGCTTCAATTATTGGATTATCTGTTGGAGTTCCCTCTCGCGACATTGACCGAAGTATGTTATAATGTTCGTGGGCCTGGCAAAAAGCCCGTGAGGAGTAGACAGAACCCTGGTCGGTGTGGAAGACTACCTGGGGTGTCTGCTCCTCTTTCTTTCCTACAAGCAACTTCAGCTGCTCCAAACAATGATAATATGGTTTGTTGCTACCAGGAATAGATGTTGCTTGATGTGCTAAGATTTCGTTGTTGAAAGTGTCTAGCAGAAGAGTCCATTCCCATGGCACACCTTTATGTTTGAATATGGTCATGTCTGACACAACGATCTCTAATGGCCTCGATGCATTCCAGTTTCCTTTTACCTCGTTTGGAAACTTAACACTCTCTTCTCCCGGTTTCTTATACCTGTATTTTCTCGCTTTGGAATGAATTCCGGCAGCTTTGCAGCACTTGTGTGCCAGGTTATGTGAAAATATCCAACCGGTTTCAGCAAATACATCGTCTGCAAGGCGATGATATCCATGAGATGGATGTTTTTTGTGTTCTGTTTCCAGTAGTTGTGTTAGTAAAATTCTATCTTGCTCATATCTATTGGGATTCCCTTTGCGTTTCCTCCATTTGTAGTAACCGGATCGGTTTACATCCATGACCTTACAAAGAAAATTCACTGGATATCTGGATCTAAGCGCATCGATGACTTCGAATTCTTTTCTTTGCCAGTAACGAACTCCTTGGCTGCACCAACTCCTTTCACCAAGTATCCTTTTTTTAATCTCTCGTTTTCGATTTCCAATTTAGCAACCATTAACCGCAACCGTTCTACTTCGGGAAGATTCTTGCTGACATG
>JAZUMW010000075.1:0-26180 GCA_045603825.1 Faecousia sp. | reverse complement strand
TGGGGGGTGACGGGTCAAGCAGGCCGTTCCGGAATTGTTGCGGCTGAACGACAGCGCCATGGAGGATTACAGGCTTTCCTTCTCCACGGAGCGGGAAGATCGGGTGCCGGCGTATGGCTGAATACGAGAAAAGGTGCGCGATGAATTAAAGAAAAACGGATGCCGGTTTGTTCGGCACGGCAAGGGCGACCATGATATCTGGTACAGCCCTATCACGGGCATCAACGTAACGGTAGATGGAAAGATCAAATCACGCTGCACTGCAAACGAGATCATGAAACAGTGTGGAATTGATAAGCGTTTTCCATAAAAGACACGCCCCCCTTCCCCAGGGAAGCGGGGCGCAGCGTAGCCTGAGATTAGGCCAGCTCGGAGAAGTACTTGATGGTGCGGACCATCTGGCTCACGTAGCTGTTCTCGTTGTCGTACCAGGACACGACCTGAACCTGGCTCTTGCCGCCGTCGAGCTTGCAGACCATGGTCTGGGTGGCGTCGAACAGGCTGCCGAAGCGCATGCCGATGATGTCGGAGGAGACGATCTGGTCCTCGTTGTAGCCGAAGGACTCGGTGGCTTCCTTCTTCATCTGGGCGTTGATTTCCTCGATGGTGGGCTGGCCCTTGATGACGGCGTTCAGGATGGTGGTGGGGCCGGTGGGGGTGGGCACGCGCTGGGCCGCGCCGATCAGCTTGCCGTTCAGCTCGGGGATGACCAGGCCGATGGCCTTGGCAGCGCCGGTGCTGTTGGGCACGATGTTCTGGGCCGCGCCACGGGCACGACGCAGGTCGGCCTTGCGGTGGGGGCCGTCCAGGATCATCTGGTCGCCGGTGTAAGCGTGGATGGTGCACATAATGCCGGACTCGATGGAAGCCAGGTCATTCAGAGCCTTAGCCATGGGAGCCAGGCAGTTGGTGGGGCAGGAAGCAGCAGAGATGATGGTGTCTTCCTTGGTCAGGGTCTCGTGGTTAACATTGTAAACGATGGTGGGCAGATCGTTGCCTGCGGGAGCAGAGATAACGACCTTCTTGGCGCCGGCGGTGATGTGAGCGGCAGCCTTGTCCTTAGAGGTGTAGAAGCCGGTGCACTCCAGAACGACGTCAACACCCAGCTCGCCCCAGGGCAGCTCTGCAGCGTAAGCCTTAGCGTAGATGGTGATCTTCTTGCCGTCGACAACGATGTGATCCTCGCCAGCCTCGACGGTGTGACCCTGAGCAGCGTAATTGCCCTGAGTGGAGTCGTACTTCAGCAGGTGAGCCAGCATCTTGGGAGAGGTCAGGTCGTTGATAGCAACAACTTCAAAACCCTCAGCGCCGAACATCTGACGGAAAGCCAGACGACCGATACGACCAAAACCGTTAATAGCAACTTTTACAGACATGGTTATTTCCTCCATTTTCTATTGCTGCGCAGCGCAGCATAATTGACTTGATTTTTACAGGGATTTTTGCCCTATACGGATTCATTATACAATATGTCAAACTTCTTGTAAAGTAGAGGATTTGTAAAAATCTATCATTTTTTGCAGGTTTTCCTTGGTACAGCTAACAAAATGCACGCTTCAGCTTACCGGCTCCGGAAGAATTCCTCGATCTCTTCCCGCAGAGCGCGCACACTTCCCTGGAAACAGCCCGGTTTTCCGCCGCCACGGCCGTTCAGCGCTTTTGCGAGTGCCGTTCCCAATTCCTTTACATCCTTGTCTTTTGCGATCAAGCACATGCTGTATCCGCCCTCTGCGCCGGAGAACACAGTGGCCACACCGCCGCAGACTCCAGCGATGGCATCCGCCAGCTCCCGGACAGAGCCGGGAGTCAAACCGGCTTCAAAATGCACCACATCTCCATGACCGGCATACCCCTGGGCAATGCTCCGGAACACCCGTTTTTCCAGACCGGCACTACGGTACTTTTCCTCCGCCAGCTGCCGGGCGATCTGCCGGGCCGCTTCACCGGTCTGCAGCACCTTGGCAGAAAAGCACTGGGATACCTGCCGGTTCTGGTCATACACCCGGCACATATATTCATAGGCCTTCCGGCCGCACAGCATCTCCAGCCGCACGCCTTCACGGAACTTGACGCAGGAAAGAATCTTGATCAGACCCACTTCGCCAGTACGGGCAGCATGGACACCGCAGCAGGCACAGCTGTCATAGCCCGGTACCTGTACGATCCGGACCGGCCATTCCAATGCTTTTTTGGAGCGGTAGGCCACGCCGCCCAATTCCCCGGGCGCCGGGATCCAGCATTTCACAGGAATATCTGCCCAGATCGCCTCGTTGGCAAGGCGTTCCAGCTCTGCCAGTCCCTCACCGGGAATGGGTCCGTCAAAATCCACTTCAACAGCCTCCTTGCCCATGTGGAAACCCACATTGTGGTAGCCGTATTTGGAATGGATCAATCCGGAAAGAATATGCTCACCGGTATGCTGCTGCATCAGATCAAACCGGCGCTGCCAGTGGATCTTGCCGCATACCTGCTGCCCAACAGCAAGGGGCTTGTCACACAGGTGGATCACTTCCCCGCCCTGTTCCCGCACATCCAGAACATTGACATCCTCCAGCGTTCCAAAATCGCAGGCCTGTCCGCCGCCTTCGGGATAAAAAGCGGTGGCATCCAGCGTGATGTGGTATCCCTTATTGGTCTGCTCACAGCTTTGTACCGTGGCAATAAAGGTTTGCAGGTGGCAATCCTCATAATACAGCTTCCGTGTTTCCATTACGCTCTTCCTTTCCTGTCTTTGTCGTCATTGTATCACAACCGCTTACCAATTGCAACGAAACATAAATCCTGTCGAGGAGTTTAGGCCGCTGCTTCACGGTTTTCGTGGTTTTTCTGTTTATATGCAAAGTAAAATGAATCCACCAATACTAAGGAGGATATGCTATGCAGTGTCAGAAACTGAAAACATATATGGAAACCGGTCGCGTTGTATTTTTACCTGTAAATTCCATTCATCCAAATCCCGCTCAGCCACGGGAAATTTTTCGGGAGGACACCCTTTCGGAGCTGGCGGAAAGTATTCGGCGCCATGGCATCCTCCAGCCCCTGTCCGTCCGCCGGATGGGTACCGGTTATGAGCTGATCGCCGGGGAACGCCGTCTGCGGGCGGGAATCCTGGCAGGCCTCACGGAGGTTCCCTGTATTCTGATGAAAATGGATGACCGGGAGTCCGGTCTGGCTGCTCTGGTGGAAAACCTGCAGCGGCAGGATCTGGATTTTTTAGAGGAAGCCAAAGGGATTCAAAAGCTTCTGGAGCAATGGAATATGAGCCAGGAGCAGGTCGCCCGTCTTCTGGGCAAAAGCCAAAGCGCGGTTGCCAACAAGCTGCGGCTGCTGCGGCACGAACCCAGCGTTCTGACTGCCATACGGGAAAACGGTCTGACGGAGCGCCACGCCCGTGCCCTTCTCAAGCTACCCAGCGAAGTGCTGAAGCTGCAGGCCATCATCCATATCACCAGACAGAGCTTAAGCGTTACCCGTACAGAGCAATATATCGATACCCTGCTGACAGAGCCCCGGGACAAGACCCACAAGGTCAATCTGGGACTGTTCCTCAATGGATTGGATCAGTCTCTTGCCAAGATGCAGCTTTCCGGTATCCCGGCTATCTCTGAGCGCCGGGAGACCGACAGTCAGATCGTTTTGACCATCACCATACCGAAAATATAAAATTTAAATATAAATAAGAATGATTCTTATTGACAAACAGATTTTTCCATGTTATACTCTAATCAGAAAAAGAAAACAAGGAGGCAATCCCATATGTTCAAAAAGGTTACCGACACAATTTTCTATGTAGGCTGCAACGACCACGATGTGGATCTGTTTGAGGGACAGTATGTTGTTCCCAACGGCATGGCCTACAATTCTTATGTGATTTTGGACGAGAAAATCGCTGTGATGGACACCATCGATGCCAGCAAGACCGACGAGTGGCTGAAGAACATCGACAAGGTTCTTGGCGACCGTCTGCCCGATTATCTGGTAGTCCAGCACATGGAGCCGGACCACGCCGCTTCCATCGAAGCATTTGTCAACAAGTATCCCTCCGTTACTGTGGTAGCAAACAAGAAGACCTTTGTGATGATCGCTCAGTTCTTCCCTAACCTGGTGATGGAAAATACTCTGTGCGTTGAGAACCTAGGCACTCTGTCCCTGGGCGCACATACCCTGACCTTTGCTTTTGCACCCATGGTCCACTGGCCCGAAGTCATGATGACTTACGATTCTCTGGATAAGGTCCTCTTCTCTGCTGACGGTTTCGGTAAGTTTGGCGCTTTGGATGCCGATGAGCCATGGGACGACGAAGCCCGCCGCTACTACATCGGCATCGTGGGCAAGTACGGCAAGCAGGTTCAGAACATCCTCAAGGTAGCCGCTACTCTGGACATTCAGATCATCTGCCCCCTCCATGGGCCCGTCCTCACCGAAAACCTGGGTCACTATATCCGGTTGTACGATCTGTGGTCCAGCTACACCCCCGAAGATGACGGTATCGTGGTGGCTTACACCTCCATTTACGGTCACACCAAGGAAGCCGCTCTGCTGCTGGCCGACCAGCTGAAGGCAAGAAATGTACCCAATGTCGTGGTTTACGACCTGGCCCGCTGTGATATGGCTGCTGCCGTATCCGATGCCTTCCGCTATGACAAGCTGGTGCTGGCAACCACCACCTACAACGCAGATGTCTTCCCCTTCATGCGCACCTATCTGGACAAGCTCACCGAGCGCAGCTTCCAGAACCGCACTGTGGCCTTCATCGAGAATGGCTCCTGGGCCCCCACCGCCATTAAGGTAATGCAGAAGGAATTCGCAGGCTCCAAGAACCTGACCTACGCCGAAAACAATGTGACCATTCTGTCCGCTCTGAATGACGAGACCCGGGCAAAGATCGACGCTCTTGCAGACGAGTTGGCAGCCTCCTACGGCCCCGTGGAGACCCAGAACGATGTAATCGACTCCACTGCCCTCTTTAACATCAGCTACGGTCTGTATGTGGTCACTTCCCATGACGGCAACAAGGACAACGGCCTCATTGTCAATACCGTTACCCAGGTTACCGACAATCCCAACCGCATTGCCGTGACTATCAACAAGCGCAACTACTCCTGCGGTGTCATTGCCAAGACTGGCAAGCTGAATGTCTCCACCCTGTCCGAGGACGCCCCCTTCAAGCTGTTCCAGCGCTTTGGCTTCCAGACCGGTAAGGAAGTAGACAAACTGGCAGACTTCAAGCATGCGCAGCGCTCCTCCAACGGTCTGGTGTTCCTGAATAAGTATGCCAACGCCTATCTGTGCTGCTCTGTCATCAATCAGCTCGACCTGGGCACCCACATCATGTTCATCTGCGATGTCACTGAGTGCGCAAATCTGACGAATCTGCCCACCATGACCTACAGCTACTACTTTGCAAATGTAAAGCCCACGCCCGAAGCCGAGAAGAAGGGCTATGTCTGCCGGATCTGCGGCTGGGTCTACGAAGGCGAAGAGCTGCCCGAGGATATTGTATGTCCCCTGTGCAAGCATGGCGCTGCCGATTTTGAACCCCTGGCATAAATAAACACATATCGCCCCGGTACTGTGTACCGGGGCTTTTTAAAACAAACGATACAACGCAGAAAAACATAGGCCATCGACACAGAAAAGACACATCCGTCTTGTATTCTATAGGCGAAAGGGGGAATAACGGTATGAATTATAAGATCCTCATCGTAGAAGACGAAGCAAAGCTGCGGGAAATTCTTTGCGATTATTTTAAGAGCAAAGGCGAATTGCCCTTTGACGCCAGCAACGGAATGCAGGCACTTTCCCTTATAGAGGAAAACGATTATGATGCCGTTCTTTTGGACATTATGATGCCGGGATTGGATGGTCTGTCTGTTTGTCGCGCCGTTCGCAAAACAAATGATGTGCCGATCATTTTCCTCACCGCCCTGTCTGACGAAGAAGATAAACTCCTTGGCTATGAGCTGGGAGCCGATGACTATGTAACAAAGCCCTTCACTATGTCCGTCCTTTATGCAAAAACCACAGCGCTGATCAAGCGCAATCAAAGAAGTGTTCTCTCCGGCAACAGAATGGAAGCCGGCGGCATTACCATTGATATTTCCAAAATGAAAGTATTCACAGGAAGAAAGGAAGTTGCGCTGACGCCCAAGGAATACACGCTCCTGCGCTGCTTAATGCAAAACAAGAATATGGTCATGAGCAGAGAGCAGCTTTTGATAAAATGCTGGGGGTATGATTATGAAGGCGAGGCCCGTGTAGTGGATACCCACATCAAACGCCTTCGGGAAAAATTAGGTGAATCTGCCGATTGCATCAAAACCGTCATCAAGGTCGGGTACAAATTGGAGGGATGACGATGAAAAAGAAATCTGCAATCAAAGCCAGGTGGGCAACCGCGTTATGGCTCGGCGGCATTTTCTTGCTTGTTTGGATCATTTTTATGACAGTACTAACATGGTGTACCGCAAAAACCATGGATCGCTATTTGGAAAAAGAGAACGGGCAAATTGCTTCCAATATCGTCAGCGCAGCACAGCTACAAAAGCTTGCCGAAGATCCTGCCCTGCAGGCGGAAACCGGAGATTACTGGATCTGGAGCGGTACCAATTCCAATTGGCTCAACAACAATTTCAGCGGTGGATTGCTTCGTACTATGCGCCAGGAACCCCAGACCGCAGTTGCCCTTTATGACGGAAGCGGAAAATTATTGGAAAAAAGCGGAAACTGTTTTTACATCTATTATATGACAGAAGAAAGCTGGAAAACCCAGGAGTCGGATATGCACTATGACGGTGTGGCAAAGGCGCTCTATGACCCCTCCTGGATCACCGAAGTTGCTTTGCAGGTGATACAGCGCAACGACTGGATCGCCCTGCGCTTTACCGGAACCATTGAAGACGGTTATTTAACGCCTTCCAGGATCGAGGATATCAGTGAAAGCGCCTATCGCAGCATTGCCGCCTCCTATTACGGTGACGGAAGCTACGAACGGCATCAAAGGATACAGGAAATGGAAGCAAAATACGGTCTGCAGTGGGATACACTGCTTGCTTCCTCCAGCGATGCTGAGGATCAACAAACATATTATGTACTGAATGGAGCTGTGAGTTATTACGATCCGGGTGAAGCATTGGAAGTTGACGGTATTTCCTATGAAAACCTGATGGACTATGTTCTGCAGATCGAAGACACTTCCATTTATAACGATTATTACAGTTTCAAGCGGGGGGATTTGTGGAACACCCTCATAACGGATACCCGGCGAATCTACAGTACAGAGAACGGAGAGCTGATCCCCGCTTACCAGGTGGTAGCAGCTGTGCGTTATTCCCCCATGAAGCTGGCCATGGAGAGCCTGCTGTATGTGTATATCGGTTCTTTTCTGCTGCTGCTATTGGCGGCGTTCCTGCTGTGGCGTATTATGATTCGCAATCTGGTCCTTCCGCTGGAGACCGTTCACCATGCTGCTGTCAATGATTGGGGGTCCATAGGCTATTGGAAGGACCGGGTCCACTGGCGCGAACCGCGACAGCTGTGTGCCGATTACGACCGCACCCGCACAGAACGGGCCAAGCAGCAGGATGAACTGTCCCGATTAACAGCCGCCCTGCACTATGCCAAAGAAGCCGAAATCAACCGGCGTCAAATGACCTCCAGCCTTGCCCATGAGTTAAAAACACCTCTGGCCATCATTCACAGCTACGCAGAAGGGCTTAAAGAGCATATTGCGGAAGAAAAACGCGATCAGTATGTGGATGTGATCCTTTCTGAGGTCACACGCACAGACAATATGGTTTTGGAAATGCTGGATCTTTCCCGTTTGGAAGCCGGAAAAGTGAAGCTGACGCGGAATGATTTCTCCCTCATAAAACTGACCCGGGATATTTTTGAAAAGCTGGAACTGGCAGCGCAGGCAAAGGAGCTTACCGTGCAGTTCTCTTTCCCGGAAGAATTTACTGTGACTGCTGATGAAGGCCGCATTGCGCAGGTCATTGAAAATTTCGCCACAAACGCCATCAAGTATTCTCCTGTCGGCGGCTGTGTTCAAGTAAAGATCATATCCGCCCGAAACCGCACAACCTTCCGCATCGCAAACGAAAGCGCGCCTTTATCCGAAGAAGCGCTCAGAAAAGTATGGGATACTTTCTACCGTACTGATGAAGCCCGTTCCGGTACCGGTACCGGTCTTGGCCTTGCCGTTGCCAAAAGCATTGTGGAGCTGCACGGAGGCACCTGTTCTGTGCAGAATACCTCTACCGGTGTAGAATTTGGGTTCACGATCTAAAAACAAAATTCCTCCATATGATCCTCAGGATCATATGGAGGAATTACTTTTTAGTTACGGCGGTGGCTGCTGCCGCCGTATCGATTTTTGCATGAATCGCTTTTGGGATTGAAGGGGAATTTTGAACAATAAAAAGAAAGGTATTATTTGGAATCTGTATGGCAGCCGCAGCCCCCACAGCTGCCGCAGCCGGAGCTGCAGCTGCCGCCGTCGGGACAACCGATACATTTTTTACCGCTTTTCTTCGCCTTGATGATATACCGTACGGCCAAACCAACGATTACCACCAAAATGGCAATTATAATGAAATCTTCCATAATTATTTCTTTCCGCTGAGGGCATATTCTGCTTTCAGCTTCTTGTCGGAGTTCACACACAGGCAAATCACGATAGCGACCATAACAGCCACTGCGATCAGGCCACCCACAAAGCCTGCGCCCAGAGCGCCGGTGGTGATGAGGGTGCCGATCTGGTAAACCAGGAAGCCAAGGGTGTAACCCACGCCCAGCTGCAGGCAGATGCCGCCCCACAGCCACTTCTTGTTCTTGATCTCGGCGTTCATTGCGCCCAGTGCTGCAAAGCAGGGAGGCGTAAACAGGTTGAACATGAGGTATGCCAGAGCAGCGACCTTGGTCATGCCAACCATTGCGGCTGCAACTTCGTTGCCGGAGGACACCATTTCCAGATCCTCATTGATGGCAAAGACATAGCAAACCGCCAGAGTGCCCACCACATTTTCCTTGGCAATGAAGCCGGTGACAGCGGCGGCAGCCAGCTGCCATGCGGTAATGCCAACGATGGGAACCAGCGCCACAGCAATAGGGCTGGCAATGGTAGCCAGAATAGAAGTGGCCTCAGCACCCTCTTCCACCAACTGGAGATCCCAGTTAAAGGACTGCATGACAAAGACCACGGCATTACACAGCAGAATAATGGTACCGGCCTTGACGATGTAGGCCCAGCCACGGCTCAGCATATCCATGCAGGCACGCTTCAGAGAGGGAAGCTTGTATTCGGGCAGCTCAATGATGAAGAAGGACTTGCGGTTCTTGTGACCCGCGATCTTGTTCACCAGAAGAGAGCACACCAGGATCAGCGCGATGCCCACAAAGTACATCAGCGTGCCCACCCAGGAAGCATCACCGAAGAACGCGCCGGCAAACAGTGCGATGACAGGCAGTTTTGCGCCGCAAGGCATGAAGGGGGTCAGCATAGCGGTGGCATTGCGCTCACGCTCATTGCGAATGGTACGGGCAGCCATAACGCCGGGGATGGCGCAACCGGTGCCGATAATGAAAGGAATAACAGACTTACCGCTAAGTCCCACCTTCTTGCAGATGGGGTCCAGAACGATAGTAGCCCGGGCCATATAGCCGCAGTCCTCCAGCAGGGAGATCAGGAAGTACATGACCATAACAAGAGGCAGGAAGCCGATAACGGCGCTGACACCGCCGATAATGCCTTCGGTAAGCAGTGCTACCAGGAAATCGTTGCCGCCCTCCAGCAGACCGCCGACCCACTCCTTAAAGGCATCGATCCAGCCAACCAGCCAGTCAGCAATCCAGGGTCCTACCCATGCCTGGGAAATCTGGAACACCAGGAACATGACGCCGGCAAAGATCAAAAGGCCGGCAATGGGGTTGGTGAGCACTGCATCGATCTTATCCTGGGCATTCTTATCCTTTGTAAAGACTTTACGGGTCTCCACCTTGGCAACGATCTTATTGACAAAATCAATGCGCTTGCGGTCCGCAGCTTCAACTGCCTTCTTATCGGTCAGGTCCACATCACCCTGTACATAGGGAGCGATCTGTCCCTTTCCGGCAGCTTCCACAGCAGCCTTGACCACATTCGCCAGGCCTTCGCCGGTGGTGGAGGTAGTTTCCACAACAGGACAGCCCAGCTTTTCGGAGAGCGTCTGAACATTGATCTCGGTGCGTTTCTTTTCGTTAATGTCTGCCTTATTCAAAGCAACTACAACAGGAACGCCCAGCTCCAGCAGCTGTGTGGTAAAGAACAGGCTGCGGCTCAGGTTGGTAGCATCCACGATGTTGATGATGGCATCGGGATGCTCGTTCTTGACATAAGAGCTGGTGATGCTCTCCTCAGATGTGAAGGGTGACATGGAATATGCGCCGGGCAGGTCTACTGCGATCAGTTCCGCGCCGTTTGCATACGCCTTTTTAATGGGTGCCTCTTTTCTGTCAACGGTGACACCGGCCCAGTTGCCGACCTTTTCATTACGGCCGGTGAGAGCATTGTACATGGTAGTCTTGCCGCTGTTGGGATTGCCTGCAAAAGCAATTCTCATCTTGTTTTCCTCCTCGTTTATGATGGCTGTTCTGCCATCAGTTAGCTATCGCTAACTTGTGTATAAAAATATATGCAGGCCCTTGAAGGATCTTCCAAAAAAACTTATACAATGATCGCGTCTGCCAGCTGGCTGTCAATATTGTATCTGCCGTCCTTAATAGACACAGTACAGCCACCCCGGCGGTGTGCGATCACCGTGATGGGTTCGCCGCTGTAGCAGCCCAAAGAGAACAGGAAGGCATCAAGTTCTTCGTCGTCCGTTTCGATTCTCTGGATAATATATTCTTTTCCTGCTTCTGCTTTGTTCAGCGTCATCTGTATCACCCGGATCCCATTTCAAGTTAGCCTATGCTAATTTCAGAAATAGTCTACCACTATTTTCCTACTTTGTCAATAAGAAAATGTTGTTTTAAACAGTAAAAAAGCACGCAGCCATAGCTGCGTGCTTTTTTCAGACCTCTTTATACATAGTAACCGCGTCGTCCTTGCGGACATTGTCCGCCACCTGGACCACTTCCACCGCCACCGTTCTGGGACCCATGGAAATCTCGATCCGGTCACCGGGTTTCACCTCATAACTGGCTTTTACCACCCGGCCGTTGACGCTGATACGGCCATTGTCACAGGCCTCGTTGGCTACCGTCCGGCGTTTGATCAGACGGGAGACCTTCAAATACTTATCCAGGCGCATGGATTTTTACTCTGCCACGGCATCCTTCAGAGTCTTGCTTGCCTTAAAGACGGGCTGACGGCTTGCGGGGAACTGAATGGTCTGGCGGGTACGAGGATTGCGGCCAACACGGGCTTCGCGGGTCTTAACTTCAAAAATACCAAAGCCGGAGATCTGGACCTTTTCGCCCTTCTTCATGTTCTCCACCAGGGTATCGACAGTAGCGTTCACAACACGCTCTGCATCCTTCTTGGTCAGGCCGGTCTTCTGTGCAACGGCAGCAACAAGTTCAGTTTTATTCATAATTTTTACAACCTCTTTCCAATGATTTGCGGTTAATACCCTACCACACTTTAAAATAAAATGCAAGCATTTTTAGAGAAAAAATCGACAAAATTTCCACTTTTTTACAGATGCAGCAGCTTTGCGATCTTGTCGCCCTTGGGCAGGAGCTGACAATCTTCTTTGGTGATTGCTTTGCATAACACAACCATCACAAAATAGACCACCACACCCACGATAATGGGCACACCACAACTGATCACAGAGCTAACATCTGCGCCCAGGAGTTTTTCCAGGCCCCAACTGCAGCCCCAAACTGCCGCGCCCATAATGGCTGCCGGCAACAGCGGGCGAAGGAGATTGGAAAGCAGCTTCGGCTTTTGGGAAACAAGGCGGCGGATGGCCGCAAGGTTCAGTACGCAAATGCAGGTGTAGCACAGGATCGCACCCAGAGGCGCACCCAAAATTCCCAAATGGGGATTGCCCACCAGTACATACACCACCGCCAGCTTTGCGACGCCTACGATGAGCATATTGAGCACCGGCACATAGGCAAAGCCATGGGACTGGAGAATAGAATTGGTAAACTGGATCACGCCGTAAGGGAAGATGCATACAGCCAGCAGCGCCATCAGTTTCCACGCCAGATCCAGCTTTTCACCTTCATAGCCACCCAGCAGAGACATGACCGGGCTTGCCAACAGGCACAGGCCCACCGTACAGGGCAGGCTGACGAGGCCGGCGATCCGGGCTGCGGATTCCTCTGTGCCCTTTACAGCTGCGTCGTTTTTCAGAGTCAGCTGGGCAGTAATGGCAGGGATCACGCTGGTGGTGATGGGGATAATGAAGGCACAAGGCATATTAAAAATGGTCTGTGCCATGTTATAAATGCCCTTCATTGTATCTGCCGCATCCTGAGAATTACCGCCCACGGTCAGAAGCTGCCCCATATACAAGTTGGTCTCCAGCACCGTTAACAGCTGCAGACCGGCAGAGCCGATGGTAATCGGCACAGCGATGGCCAGCAGGTTTTTAACGATGGTCTTATAGGGCATGGGCTCCTCGTCCGTACGGGGGAGTTCCCGGTATTCCGGACGAAATTTTCCGTGGAGGAACAGCATGGACACCAGACAGCTGACGCTGACGCCTAAAATAGCACCGCCGGCTGCCAGAGGAATGGAATTTGTATAGTGCATCACCACGAAAGCGACAGCCAGACCCACGATCAGCTTCACCACAGCCTCCAGCATCTGGCTGGTGGAGGTGGGGCGCATATTGCTCTGACCCTGGAAAAAGCCCCGGTATGCGGACATTACACACATAAAAAGGGCACAGGGACCCAGGCAGAAAATGGACACCCAGGCATCGGGCTGCTTTTGGAAAGCTGCCAATTGATGGCTGAAAAGCATCATCAGCAGTGTGCCACCCACACCCAGAATCAAAAACGCCACCCGGGAGACCTTGTAGACCCGCCGCACCTGGGAATAATGCCCCAGAGAACTGGACTGGCTGATCATGCGGCTCATGGCGATAGGCAGGCCGGTGGTGGAGATCATCAGCAGAACGGAATAAATATCATAGGCCGTCATGAAATAGCCATAGCCTTGATCGCCGATGACCATTTTCAGCGGGATCTTATACAGCGCGCCAATGACCTTGACCACGGCTGTGGCGATGGCCAGCAGTGCCGCACCATGGAGGAATGTTTGCTTTTTGGATGAATCAGACATAAGTAATCTCCCTTATTCCTTGCTCTCTTCCAGCAACCGGGGGATGGCATAGCCGGTGAGCTCTTCCACCACTTTTTTCAGGTCGATGGTGGGAAACCGGCCGTTCTGGTACAGGATCTTACCCCGGACCATAGTCATGGCCACATCGCCGCCTTTGGCGGAGAACACCAGACCGTTCACCACATTATGGCAGGGCATCAAATGGGGCGCGGAAAAATCCACCAGCACCACATCGGCATCAAAACCTTCCTTCAGCATGCCGGTATTTTCGGCTCTGCCCTGGGCACGGGCACCGCAAACCGTTGCCATCATCAGCACAGCAGAAGCCGGCATGGCATCGGCATCGCCGCCCTTGACCCGCTCGCCGTATGCCGCAAGGCGCATGGTCTCAAACAGATCCAGGTTGCCGCATTCTACCGCACCGCCGGTACCGAAGGCCACATTCATGCCGCTTTGGACACATTCTCTGATAGAGGCAGAGGGTAAACCGTTTTTCATGGCGGCAGCAGGGGTCACCACAGCGGCAGCCTTTTTCTTGCCCATCAGCTGCCGCTCCTCCTGGCTGAGGAAGGCACAGCCGGCGGCGGTTACAGGCACATTGAACAGCCGGTGGCAGTTCAGCAGTTCCGCAGGGCCAAGGCCGGTGCGGTCCAGGCAGGAATCCACCTCCTCCCGGGACTCCGCCAGATGCAGTTGCATGCCCAGGCCCTTTTCGGCAGCGTAGTCCGCAAGGCTCTCCCACAGCTGATGGTTGCTGGTGTACTCGGCATAGACGCCTGCGTCCACACGGATGCGGCCGTCATCATAACCGTTCCATTTATCCGCTACACGGCAGACCTCCCGGCACTGGGGATCGGTCTCAAAATCAAACTCCTCGCTGTCTGCCTCAAAACGGTAGGAGGATAATGCGATATTGGCCTTGATTCCCGTTTCCGCCACAGCCTCTGCGGTGGCATCGGGATAATAGTACAGGTCAGACACCGAGGTGATACCGAACCGCAGGCACTCAGCAATACCCAAAAGGGTGGAAGCCTTTGCGCTACGGGCATCCAGCTTTGCTTCCTTCTGCAGCAGCTGCTCCAGCTGTTCCCGGCGGGATATATCGTCCATGTAGCTGCGCAGGGCGGTGGTCGCCAAGTGGGTATGGCAGTTCACAAGGCCAGGGATCGCCACCATACCTGTGCCGTCCACAATGGTAGCAGGCTGTTCTTTAGGCGGCTGCTTTGCGATATAAGAGATCTTTCCGTCGGTGATGCCTAAATAGGCGCCAAAGAGGATCTCCATTTTTTCATTCATTGTCACGACGGTGACATTGGAAATTAGTGTATCCAACTTATTCGTTTCCTTTCATCAGGTCAAACAGCTCCTGTTTTTGCCGCAGAACGCTGTCTAACTGCTCAATATACTGTTCCGGGAACTTGGGATTGTGAAACCGCTGCAGTGTCCCATTCGGCAGGTTCACCTTGTTCATACCACCGCCACCCAAAGACAGGATGGTGTGCAGCTCTTCCATCATGTAGATATTATACAGGCAGTCCTTGCCGTCCCTGCTCCAGCCTACATTTTCAAAGCTGCCGGACATATATTTCTGCCGGTACAGGTAATAGGGCTTATAGCCCAGCCTGCGCAATGTGGCATTGGCATATTCCACCATGCGGGCTACCTCTTCTCCGGAAGGAAGATTTTCTCTCTTTTCAAACAGATCCGCACCCTTCTTCAGTGCCAGGGTATGGACGGTGATATTGGCAGGTTCCAGAGCCGCTACAGTGTCCAGACTGCGGCAGAAGCCTTCATAGGAATCCATGGGAAGACCTGCGATCAGATCCATATTGATGGCATCAAAGCCGGCCCGCACCGCTTCCTCATACCGCCGCAGCACATCCTCCCCGGTGTGGGGCCGTCCGCTGGCACGGAGTACATGATTCTCCATGGTCTGGGGGTTGATACTCATACGGTCAGCGCCATGCTCCCGGATGGCACGCAACTTTTCGGCATCCAGGGTGTCGGGACGCCCCCCTTCAACAGTAAATTCCAGGCACCGGGAGAGGTCAAAGCTGTCCCGGATACTGTCCAGCAGGTCTGCCGTCTGTGTCGTTGACAGCGTGGTGGGTGTGCCGCCTCCTATGTAAATGGTACGCACCTTCCTGCCGGATTTTTCCAGAAGCTGTCCGGTCAGCGCCAGCTCTTTTTTCAGCGCCTCCAGATAAGGCTCCAGCAGCTCCGTCCGCTTACCGATACTGCGGCTGACAAAGCTGCAGTAGGCGCACCGTGTGGGGCAAAAAGGAATGCCCACATACAGCGACACATCCTCCGGCGCCAGCAAGCCTGCCGCCTTGACAGTGGACAGGGAGCACTCCAGCGCCAACTCCCGCCGGGGCGGGGTCACATAGTAAATATCCTTTAAAAGAGCGTCGGCAGATCTTGCACTGCCGCCCATCAGTAAATGCTTGGTGGTGATCTTGGTGGGCCGCACCCCTGCCAAAGCGCCCCATGCAGGCACCTGGGGTAAATGGGGTAATGCCGCCTGATAGTAGCTTTGCTGCAAAATGCGGCGGCGCAGGCGCACCGTCTCCTGTGCTGCCTTCAGCCGGCGTACGCCCCGGGTGGTCTTTCCCCCACAGGTAATGACAGTTACGGCAGTAAGCCAGGTTTTACCCCTGTGCAGCGCCGATACCGCCGTTCCCTCCCGGGACAGGTCAAACAGCGCCATCTGCAATTGTTCCACTGCATACCGGTCTTCATGACCTGCCAGTTGTAGCTCCATAGGTTTCCTTTCTAATGTGGGTTTGTCGGGCAAAAGCCCGACAAATTCCGTTTATCTCATATAGGGATTGTACTTCTTTTCGTCACAAAGCGTGGTGGCGGGGCCGTGACCGGGATAGATCTTATAGTCCGTTTCCATAGCTGCCAGCCGCTTTAAAGAGGCAAAAATCTGTGCCCAGCTTCCACCGGGAAGGTCTGTTCTGCCGCAGGAGCCCTGGAACAGGGTGTCGCCGGAGAACATGGTATCCTCCACCGTCAGACAGACAGAGCCACGGGTATGGCCGGGGGTGTGCAAAACACGAATGGACAGGCCTGCCTCCTGCACCACATCCCCCTCACCGTAGGTGTGGGTGTAATACAGCGGGCCGGCAGTCATCTGCCGGGGCATGGCCAGATCTTCTTCACAAATATAAACCCTGCAACCGGTCTCCGCGGCGATCTCCTTAACGCCGCCCACATGGTCAAAATGTCCGTGGGTCAGCAAAATGGCGGCGATCTTCTTGCCCTGCTTTTCAGCCTGAGCCAGCACCCGCTCCGGTTCATAGCCGGGGTCTACCACGATGCATTCATCGAAATTCTCATCCCATACCATGTAGCAGTTGGTCTGATAAGCGCCCAGGGCCATGGTGGTCATTTTCATAGCAGCACACCCTTTCTTATCTTCTGGGAGTTTCCATGAGCTGCTTGGTATCCAACAGAATGGTCACCGGGCCGTCGTTGACGGATTCCACCTGCATACTGGCACCAAACCGGCCATGCTGAGGCGGAAAACCCAGTTCAGCGCAGATTTCCAAAAAGCGCTCATACAGCTGATTGCCCAGTTCCGGGCCGGCAGCATCGGCAAAGCTGGGACGGCGACCCTTGCGGCAGTTGCCGTACAGGGTAAACTGACTTACCACCAGCACCTGTCCCCCCACTTCAGCAAGGCCCAGATTCATCTTGTCGTTTTCGTCGGTAAAGATCCGCAGCCCCAAGGCCTTTTCCGCCAGGTAGCGGCACTCCTTTTCCGTATCCTCGGGGCCTACCCCCAGCAGGATCAGAAAGCCTTTGCCGATTTTACCCACCACTTCACCGTCAATGGTGACGGAAGCGGAGCTTACTCTTGTTAAAACAGCGCGCATAGCATAACTCCTTGGGCGGGCATTACCCGCTTAGTTTTGTCCTCTACGAGAGCCGAGGACATCCCGGATATTCAAAAGCTTGGTACGGATGCTCTCCAACTCCGTAACATTTTTTACCTCAAACCGGACGGTAAACACACTGTGTCCGCCGGGCAGATCCTTGCCGTAGAGCTCTCTCACCCGGGCACGGGCAGTGGTCATGGTCTGGGCAAGATCCAGAAGCAGTCCGTCACGGGTCAGGCACTCCAGCTCCAGGGTCGTCTCAAAGGGCTGATCTTCCATATTCGCCCAACGCACCCGCACCCAGCGGGCTGCCTGCACAGGATGATCCCTTACCTCGGCATTGGGACAATCCGCACGGTGCACACTGACACCGAAGCCCTTGGTAATATAGCCCACGATGGGGTCACCGGGAACAGGTGTGCAGCACTTGGCGAACTTGATCATACAGGAGTCGATGTCCTCCACGATGACACCGTTCACCGCATGGCGGTTTTTCTTGGAAGCGTCTGTTTCCGGTGCCAGCCGCAGGGGCATTGCCTGGTTCTTTTCGCTGGCCTGGGTTTTCAGCACCCGATTGATGTCGTCACGGATACGGCCAACCGCCTTGACGGCAGTAAGTCCGCCGTAGCCAATGGCGGCATACATATTTTCCCAGGTATCGAAGGACAGCTTCTTCAGCAGATGGGGGCTGACCTCCGGATCAATGGTAATGGAAAGAGGCAAGCCTGCCCGGCGCATCTCGGATTCAAAGGAGCTGCGGCCGTAGGCCACGTTCTCTTCCCGTTTTTCCTTTTTGAACCACTGCTTAATCTTGGTGCGGGCCTGGTTGCTCTTACAAATATTCAGCCAGTCACGGCTGGGACCCTTGGCGGTTTTGGAGGTGATAATCTCCACGATGTCGCCGTTTTCCAGACTGGTGTCGATGTTGCAGATGCGGTTATTCACCTTGGCGCCAACCATGGCGTTACCCACACCGGAGTGGATAGCATAGGCAAAGTCAATAGGTGTAGAGCCGGCGGGAAGAGATACGATCTTGCCCTTTGGGGTAAAGACGAAAACCTCATCGTCGAACATATCGATCTTCAGAGAGTTCACATAGTCCTCGGCGTCGGTATCCTGCTGGCTTTCCAGCAAACGGCGCACCCATTCAAAGTCCTTTTCACTACCGCCACCGGAACCCTGCTTATACTTCCAGTGGGCCGCGATGCCGTATTCGGCTGTTTCATGCATATCCCATGTCCGGATCTGCACTTCAAAGGGAATGCCTTGAGAACCGATAACGGTAGTGTGCAGACTCTGGTACATATTGGGCTTGGGCGTAGAAATGTAATCTTTGAACCGGCCAGGCACCAGATTGAACAGATCATGGATATGACCCAGCACATTATAGCAGTCGGGAATGGAGTCCACGATGACCCGGAAGGCATAAATATCGTAGACTTCATTCATTTTCTTATCCTGTGCCTGCATCTTCCGGTAGATGGAATAAACATGCTTAACACGACCATAGCAGGTATTGCGGATGCCCATGTCAAAAAGCCGCTTTGTGATCCGCTCCTGAACAGCGTGCATAAAGGCCTCGTCCTGCTCCTTATGCTCATTCAGATAGGTCATGATCTCCTCATAACCCGCGGGATCCAGATACCGCAGCGCAATATCCTCCAGCTCCCACTTGACCTTCTGCATACCAAGTCGGTGTGCCAGGGGGGCGTAAATATCCATGGTCTCCCGGCATTTGATGACCTGTTTGGCAGGTGTCTGGTACTGCATGGTACGCATGTTGTGCAGACGGTCAGCGATCTTAATGAGTACCACCCGGATGTCCTTGGACATAGCCATGAACATCTTCCGCAGATTTTCCATCTGCACCTGCTCGGTACTGGAGAAATTAGCACGGGTCAGCTTGGTAACGCCCTCCACCAGCTCCGCTACAGACGCGCCGAATTTCTTTTCAATGTCCGCGTGAGAGGCATCGGTATCCTCAATACAGTCATGCAGCAGCGCGCCCAAAATGGCATCCACATCCAGACCCATTTCCGCCACGATCTCTGCAACAGCCAGGGGATGAATGATATAAGGAGAGCCATCCTTGCGCTTCTGATCTTTATGTTTTTCCCGGGCGTATTCCACCGCCTGGTCAATGAGTGTCATATCCAGGCCCGGCATACACCGCTGAATGGTCTGGTACATAGCACCGTAATGTCCTGCAAACGTTTCCATTATGTTCAACTCTCTTTCGCGGCCACTAACCGCTGCATGGTCTGACTCCGGTTCAGGTTTGCTTTTTCCTGAGGCGTCGTCAGACGAATCACAATGTACTTATGAAGCCGCTGAAGCGTAAGCAGCTCCACATCGGCAAAAATATCCAGGCAGGTCATCAGCTGACCCAGGCACAGAGGCATTCCGGACCAGCGAACGATCTTACGGCACAGGCACATAGGAGTTTCCTGTAGCATATCTGTACCCGTGCCGGACAAATACTTCCATACCATCGCCAGCATGGTGCGATCCGGCATCAGCATTTGGGCCTGTTCTTTGGTGATGGCGCCGCTACACAGTTCCCGGTAGCCGTTCATGTGGGGGGAGCAGTCCGCCTTACAGCTGGGACGGATGTCCGTCACATTCATCTGCACGGAACGCTCACCCCGGAACTCATTGACCTGGGGTACAAAGGCCACATCCACCAGATCTCCCGGTGCCACAGAGACCGTTTCCGGTGTGGCAGAGAAGTAGATGGCGTTGAAAGCGTATCTGCCGCTGCGCAGCCGCAGCCGCATATGCCGACCGCCGCCCACCTGATTGATCCGCTCGATCTGGAGATTTTCCATAACCAGTAAGGGCTTGGGACAGCCGTTGCCGCAGGGCTCCAGGCACTCCAGCGCTTCGATATTATGGAGGGTAAGCAGCTCCGGCGGGATGGCACAGTCTGCCTCCAGCACCGTTCTGGGATTTTCGTCATTATAATACGCTTCTGCCAAAGCACAGATCGCCTGCCGAAAGGCGGGGATCTGACTGCGACTGATGGTAAAGCCCGCTGCCAGTTCATGGCCGCCGTAGCTTTCCAGAAGCGCGGAAAGATTGGTCAGCGCAGCGAACAGATTAAACCCACCGTAACTGCGGGAGCTGGCCTTGCCATGCTCTCCGTCCAGACACACCAGGAAGGTGGGGCAGCAATATTCCTCCGCAATGCGGCTTGCGACGATACCCACCACACCCTGATGCCAGGTCTCGTCTGCCAGCACGATGGCCTCCGGCAGCTTGCCCTTAGGAATCATATCAATGGCTTGCTGATAAATTTCAGACTCCACGCCCTGGCGCTGACGGTTCAGCTCACACAAGGCCTTTGCCAGTTCTTCGCCCTGAACGGGATCTTCCGTTAAAAGCAGCTGAACGGCCAACCCGATCTGACCCATACGGCCCGCGGCGTTAATACGGGGAGAGAGCATATAGCCTACAGAAGAGGCCGTGACCGAGGCAGGCTCACACCCGCTCTGCCGCATCAGAGCAGCAAGGCCGGGACGCTTGGTGGTACGCAGGGATTGCAGACCTCTGGACACGAATACACGGTTTTCTCCATACAGAGGCATAACATCTGCCACGGTACCCAGGCATACCATGTCGGCATACGCGCTGAGCACTTCCTCCTGGTCACCACAAAGGGCTGCCGCCAGCTTAAAGGCCACGCCCACACCGGACAGGTCCTTATGGGGGTAGCCGCCGTCCCAGCGGTGCGGATCAACCACCGCAATGGCTTCGGGCAATTCTTCCTTGCACTCGTGGTGGTCGGTGATCACCAGATCGATGCCCAACTCCTTGCACAGCTGCGCTTCCTCCACCGCAGTAATGCCGCAATCCACCGTGACAATGAGCTTTACTCCCTCGTCATGGAGCTGATGGATAGCGATGGGGTTCAAGCCATAGCCCTCCTCCAGTCGGCCGGGGATATAAGGCACACAGTCTGCGCCACGGCTGCGCAGAAAATCTGTCAAAAGGCAGGTAGCGGTGATTCCGTCCACATCGTAATCGCCAAACACAGCGATCTTTTCTCCCCTGGACATGGCAAGTCCCACCCGTCCGGCGGCCAGATCCATATCTGTCATCCGGAAGGGGTCGATGAGGGAGGCGTTGCAATCCAGGTAAGCATCCGCCTGTTTTTTATCTGCCAAACCTCTGGCTGCCAGGATCATGGCAGTCAACGGCGCATAGCCCCCCTGGGCCAAGGCATTCACTTTTTCCATCTCCGGCTGCGCTACATTCCAAACACCATATTTCAAAGCAATACACATCCAATTATAACATTTTCCTAATATTATAGCAAAAATGCCATGGATGTACAATAGGCAGTTGCAAATTTTATTCCGGCTCCTGTCGGGAGCCGCTTCTTGTTGTCAGACTTTTTGCCGCCGCTGTCAGCATGGGCGCCAGGATCATCCCCAGGATTCCCCACAGCCGGTAGCCCACATACAAAGAAAGCAGGGTCGCCAAAGGATCCAGACCCAATTGTTTTCCCACAAATTTCGGCTCCAGCACCGTCCGTGTAAGCATGGCCGCGGCATAGGTCCCCAATAGGCCAACGCCCCGGAGGGTCTGTCCCTGCAGCAGCGACACGATAGCCCAGGGTACCAACACCGTTCCGGTACCCAACACGGGGACAGCGTCCACTACGGCGATGAGCACTGCCCACACCGGGCCGTACCGCACTCGCAGCAGCACCAGTCCCACCGCCACGATCCCATAGGTCACAGCGGCCAATTTTCCCTGCGCCTTAAACCAGTTCCCCAGGGTGCTGCGTACCCGGCGCAGGGCGGGCAGATATTTGTCATACCAGCTTTTGGGCAGACGGGAAGCGATCCCGGCACGGAGCCGGGGCAGCCTTGCGGAGATCATAAAAGCAGACAGCACCCCGGTTCCCAAGCCCAGCGCTCCATCCGGAAGCCACCCCAGCACCGCACTCACCATGCCGGGAATACGGCTTGTCACCTGGCTTAAAAGCAAGCTGCCGCCGCTGAACAGCTCCAATACCGTGCCGGTAACAAGGGTACGGGCACCGTCTGGCATGCGGCTTGCCAAACCGACGAGCCAGTCCTGCAGCACCGTCATCCCCTGCTCCACCGTGTGCTGCATATCCGGCAGCGCCCCTGCCAGAGAACTCAACTCCCGCACCGCCAGTGCTCCCACCAGAGACAGCGCGCCTGCCAGGAGGAGCAGCGTCAGCGTCACTCCCAAACCGGCGGACAGGCCTCTGGACAGATGCAGCCTTCTTTCCCCAAATCCCACCGCCGGCTCTGCCGCCAGCGCCAACAGCGCGCCCATCAAAAAAGGCAGCACCAAAGGAAGCAAATACTTGATCCCAAGCCAAGCCGCTGCCAGCACACCCAGGATCATCACCGCTTTTCGTAAAGAACCTGACAAAAAACGCGCTCCTTTCTCATTTAGAGGTCTTGCATTTTACAAAAAATATGATACAATTTCATTGGATATATCCACACACTACGGACAATTGTAGGAGGTTGCCATGGCAAACACACCCAAATATTACATTGTAGAAGCATCTGCCCTTCCCAAGGTCTTTTTGAAGGTAGCTGAAGCCAAGCGTTTGCTCTCCACCGGTGAAGCTGCTACTGTCAACGAAGCAACCCAAATGACGGACATCAGCCGCAGTGCTTTCTATAAGTATCGCGATGTGGTGCTGCCTTTCCAGAATATGATGACCGGCCGGATCATTACCTTCCAGCTGCTTTTGCAGGATGAGCCCGGTATCCTCAGTAATATCTTGGGTATTTTTGCCGACTGCAAAGCCAATATTATCACCATTAACTCCATTGTTCCCACCAATGGCTGTGCTATCGTGACCATCTCTGCCGAAACTACAGAAGTAGCCGCTCCCCTGGAGGAGCTGCTGCGTATCCTTCGCCAGACCTACGGTGTTATCAAGGCCGACATTCTGGCCGGTTAATAAAATTTCAAAGGCTGCTGCCCTTAGGCAGCAGCCTTTTTTATTTTACCCGGCAAGTCTCCCGATTATACTTAATCTTATCTTAAGGGTTTCCCCACTTTTATCTTAAAAACTATCCTGCTATAATAAGGGCACATCCGGAAAAGAGGGAATTATATGTACAACATTTTGATTTGTGACGATCAGCCCGACATCGTCAACGCACTAAAAATATATCTGGCACCGGAGGGCTACGGTCTGTTTGAAGCCTTTACCGGACAGGAAGCTCTGGACACCGTCCAAAAGGAGGAAATCCATCTCATTTTAATGGATGTGATGATGCCCCAAATGGACGGTATCACCGCTACAGCAAAAATACGGGAGATTTCCAACGCGCCCATTATTTTCCTCACCGCCAAGTCTGAGACCGAGGACATGGTGCTGGGACTGAATGTGGGCGGGGACGATTATATCACCAAACCCTTCGTTCCTGTGGAGGTGCTGGCACGGGTGCGCAGTCATCTTCGCCGCTATGCCCAGCTGGGCAGCAAGCTGGAAAACAGCAGTAATATCGTGGTGGGTCCCATCGCCATTAACGACGCTGCAAAGACCGTTACTGTGGACGGTGAGCCGGTATGTCTAACCCCCATTGAGTACAACATCCTGAAGCTTCTGATGCTCACCCCCGGCAAGGTATACTCTACCAAGGCGCTTTATGAAGCGGTTTGGAACGAAGCTGCCTTCGGCAGTGAGGGTGCGGTGGCAGTCCACATCCGCCACCTGCGGGAAAAAATTGAGATTGATCCTTCCAACCCCCGGTACTTAAAGGTGGTCTGGGGACAGGGCTACAAAATAGAAGGAGGTAAATAACATGAAGTACCACCCGATTTTTAAGACGCTGGCCATTTTCCTTGCAGCCTGCGCGCTTGTGGTAAGCTTTCTTGGTGCATTGGGTATTTTCTATCTAAGCCAAAGCGGCCTGTATACCGGCGACCTGGAGGACTGGCAGACTTCCCGTCAGGAAGAAAAAGCCATAGTGTTGGCTGATTATCTTCTGCAGCGGTACACCGCCACCGAACTGGGACACTGTTCTCCGGAGTCCCTCGCCTATATCGGCTGTGACTTTACTTTGAATGAGGTGTCCGGTTGGTTCGATATTGATCCGGATGCCTGGGATTATTCCATTGTGGATGCCGGCGGCAATTTTGTGGAGAACAACTACACCGGCCGCTTGCAGCGAAATGATACTTTTGTATATTCCTTCCAGATGTCCTGCAACTATCCCGTGGAGGTAACCGGCGATGATCTGTCTACATTTGACAATTCCGGATCTTCCTTCCAGGGCTACTATACCCAGGGAACAAAAGAAGTCTACCTGTATTATTACCCGTCTCCCGAGTACACCGTTACCATCCGGATGCTACCCGGTGTTGCTGTCACAGCGGGAGATCTGACTTTGGAACAGCTCTCCGGTTTATATGGCATGCGTTACTGGATCATCGGTATCTTTCTGGCAGGTCTCGGTGGCTTCGCTTTGTGCGCCATCTACCTTTGCTTTGCTGCCGGCCGCTCCTCTGACGGAAGCACGCTGAATCCCAAAGGACTGAACCGGTTGCCTCTGGATCTGTACCTGGTTGGCACCATATTTGCCTGCTACTGCGGTCTGTGCGCTGCCTTTGCTTTGGCGGATACCTGGTTTTTAAACCAAGGCACTTACGATCCCGGCATCATCGTGCTGGCGCTTTCCATATTGCTTGTGACCGTCCTCATTGGTGTTTGCTTCTGTTTTGCCTGTGCGGCACAGTTTAAAATGGAGGGCGGCTGGTGGTGGAAGCACACTCTGACGGGCAGAATCCTCCGCTTTTTTGCCCGGTGTATCTGCGCTGTGCTCCGTCTTCTGCCCCTGATCTGGCAATGGCTCCTTATCGGTGCGGGAATGGGCTTTTTCAGTATTCTGTTTTTCTTCCTGGCTGCTGTCGGGAGGGAATTCTGGCTGTTGCCCTTCTTCCTTTCCCTTGTCGTCAATATCGTCATTATCTGCTACGGTGCCTATGCCTTCGGCATTCTCCAAAAGGGTGCCCGGCAGATGGCCGCCGGTGATCTGAATGCCAAGATCCCCACCGGGTATCTCATCGGCTGCTTCCGGGATTTTGCCGAAGCGCTCAACGCGCTGTCCGATGCGGCAACCATCGCCGCGAAAAAACAGATGAAATCGGAGCGGATGAAAACAGAACTGATCACCAATGTCTCCCACGACATCAAAACCCCGCTGACCTCCATTATCAATTATGTGGACCTTCTGGAAAAGCCCCACACCGAGGAAGAAGGTGTTCAGTATTTAGAGGTACTGAGTCGTCAATCCCAACGTCTTAAAAAGCTCACGGAGGACTTGGTGGAAATGAGCAAGGCCTCCACCGGTAACATCAGCACCAGCATTGAAGCCATGGATCTGACAGAAGCGGTGAATCAGGCGCTGGGAGAATTTGCCGACAAGCTGACCTTGGCAGAGCTAACCCCGATATTCCGTCAGCCGGAGGAATCCGTTGTCGTGATGGCTGACGGGCGGCTGACATGGCGTGTGCTTTCCAATCTTTTGAGCAATATCGTAAAATATGCCCTACCGGGTACACGGATCTATATTGACATCAGCCGTTTCCAGAATAACATTCTGCTCTCACTGAAAAACATCTCCCGGGAGGAGCTGAATGTGGACGCAGAGGAATTGACCGAGCGATTCGTCCGGGGCGATGCTTCCCGGAATACCGACGGCAGCGGTTTGGGGCTGAATATTGCCAAAAGCCTGATGGAGCTGCAAAAGGGTCAGCTGAATCTTTTGGTGGACGGCGACCTGTTCAAGGTCACCCTCACCTTCCCTGCTGAATAATGCAAATAAAAAGCCTCCCTCTGATGAGGGAGGTGGCAAAAATCTTTGATTTTTGCCGGAGGGAGAGATTTTGTACCTGACTTTTTCTCTCCCCCAGTCACCCGCGGTGACAGCCCCCCTCGTCAGAGGTAGCTGTTTTCCACCGGATCATATTCGCCACTGCGCAACAGTAAAAAGCACCCCGCTGCATAT
>JAZUMW010000074.1:0-7475 GCA_045603825.1 Faecousia sp. | reverse complement strand
AACGACCCCCCCTTGCGGAAAAAGCGACCCCCCTAAGGGTAAAAACGAACCCCGGGAGTTGCAGCATTTCAAAATTAGGGTTATTGCACATACATGAAAGATCCGAACTACTTCACGATTGGAAGTGCGTTCGGATTTTTTGTTTATATCAAAGATATTTCATATTAATGCTCTGCCCGGAGGATTGGCCTGTCCTCCGGGCTTTTCTCTTATTTGTCTAACCAAGAGGGTGCGGTTCATGTGTGAGAGGAGATTTAATAATCTGTTGAAATTTAGTTGAAAATATATGCTATAATACAAATGATACACGCTTTTTTGGGAGGGACCTGCGATGCTGAAAATACTGATTGCGGAGGATGACCGGGAACTGCGGCAGCTGTTTAGCCATGTACTGAACCGGTACGGTTACACTGTGGCAGGCGTATCCAATGGACAGGAGGCGCTGGATGCTCTGGATGCGGATTTTTACGATATGATCATCTCCGATGTTATGATGCCGGTAATGGACGGCTATGAGCTGGTGCGGCAGCTGCGGGATGTGGGCAATACCACTCCGGTGCTGATGATCACCGCCAAGGATGCCTTTGACGATATGCGACTTGGCTTCCAATCCGGTGTGGATGACTATATGGTCAAACCCATCAATGTCAATGAGATGGTGCTGCGGGTACAGGCGCTTCTGCGCAGGGCGCAGATGATCAACGACCGGCGGCAGACCATCGGTGATACGGTGATGGAGTGCGACTCTTTGACAGTAACAGTGGCAGGAGAAAGCATGAGCCTTCCACAGAAGGAATTTATGCTGCTTTATAAGATGGCAGCCTATCCCGGAAAGATCTTCACCCGGCAGCAGCTGATGGATGAGATCTGGGGTTACGATTCCGAAAGCGATACCCACACCGTAGATGTACATATCGGCAGGCTTCGTGACCGGTTCCATGACAATAAGGATTTCAAGATCGTCACGATCCGTGGCGTTGGCTATAAGGTGGTGAAGCTATGAATGTCCGTGAAACCTTTGAAAAGGTCAGACAGGACCAGCGAAACCGATTTGGCCTTCGGACGAGACTGACGCTTTTTGTCACTTTGGAAATGCTGGTGTGTGTGCTGATCGGTTATGGACTGGACGCGCTTTTTAACGAAGTGTTTCCCTGGAAAGTACCCCTGGAGCTGGAGCTGGTGGGCAGCTGTCTGCTGATCGGCGCGCTGGTTACCGGCCTGCTTTCCAAGACGTTCTTTAAGCCTGTCAAAAAACTCCGCTTCGCTATGGACAAGGTGGCAGAGGGGGATTTCTCCGTCCGGCTGGAGGAAAAGTCCACCTCCAAGGAGATCATGGAGATCTACACCGGCTTCAATCTGATGGCCCATGAGCTCAGCTCCACGGAGATACTGCAGACGGATTTTGTGTCCAATGTATCCCACGAGTTCAAGACGCCCATCAATGCCATCGAAGGCTATTCCACACTCTTGCAGGACGGCGAGAATTTAAGCGATGACCAAAAGGAATATGTAGAAAAGATTCTATTCAATACGCAGCGGCTTTCCTCTCTGGTGGGAAGCATCCTGCTGTTAAGCAAGCTGGAAAACCAGCAGATCCCCACCAATCAAGCCGAGTACCGTCTGGACGAGCAGATCCGGCAATCGGTGGTCGCTTTGGAGACGGCCTGGGTGCAAAAGGACATCGAGCTGGATGTGGAGCTGGACCGGGTATCCTATCTTGGCAACGAACAGATGATGCGCCATGTGTGGGATAACTTGATCTCCAACGCGGTGAAATTCAGCCCTCAGGGCGGCGTCGTGAAGCTTCGGCTTACCCAAAAGAACCGCAAGCTGATCTTTACCATAGAGGATCAGGGCTCCGGCCTTTCTGAGGACGCGCAGAAGCACATCTTCGATAAGTTCTACCAGGGAGATTCTTCCCACAAGCAGGAAGGCAACGGTCTGGGCCTGACCTTGGCGAAACGAATCCTGACCATCGAAAAAGGTCAGATTACCGCAGAAAACATCCGGTCGGGCGGCTGCCGCTTTACCGTGACACTTCGCGCAAAATAATCAAACACATACCAAATGGGTATCCGAAAACACGCGGATACCCATTTTTCAACGATAATTGAAATTGGATTTATCTTCAGTTGCAATTTCTTTTTTATACTGCCTTCATAGAATGGACTTGGAGGCCCCCAACACGGAAGATAAGTATAAGCACAAAATCGTAACGATCCCCAATGTTCTGTCGCTGGTTCGGTTGCTGCTGATGCCTTTAAAAAATGGAAGATCGCATTTATTTCCAAACCCGGCAATTTTAAAATCCCGTTTTTCGGCAGGATCATCCGCAAGTGCTGTTTTCTGCCCATCGACCGGGAGAATCCCAGAAAGGCGATCCCAACCATCAATAAAGCCGCAAAGCTACTCAAAAAGCAGGAGGTCTCCATCGGGGTCTACCCGGAGGGGACGAGAAGCAAAACATGTGCGCTGCTGCCATTTCACAACGGAGTGTTTAAGATCGCCCAGAAAGCGGAGGCTCCCATTGTGGTGCTCAGCATCACAGGAACAGAAAAAATATACGGAAGAACACCGTTCCGGCCAACGGATGTATATTTGGATGTGCTGGAGGTGCTTCCCGGCGAGAATATAAAAGAACAAAAAACAGAAATGATCGGCATCATGGTTCGCCACCTGATCTTGACTAATACAGAAAGAAGAGATACGATATGGCAAAAGGATATGTAATTTATAATCCCCTGGCCGGAAACGGCAAGGCGAAAGAGGACGCGCATCTGCTGCAGATGGTTTTGAATGAGGAACTGGAATATTACGATATGACCCGGATCACCAACTACGCGGCGTTCATCGGCGGTATGGAGCAGGAGGATTATCTGGTGATCGTGGGCGGTGACGGTACACTGAACCGTTTTGTCAATGCTACGGACGGCGTGAAGATCGCCCAGGAGATCCTGTACTATCCAACCGGTACCGGTAATGACTTTGCAAAGGATGTGGGCATGGGCGAAAATCCCCACCCCATCACCGAGCATCTGAAAGCGCTCCCCTCTGTGGAGGTCAAGGGAAAACACTACCGCTTTATCAACGGTGTAGGCTTCGGTATCGACGGCTACTGCTGCCAGGTGGGCGACGAGCTTCGAAAGATCCCCGGCAAGAAGGTGAGCTATACCGGTATAGCCATTAAAGGCCTTCTGTTCCACTTCGCGCCGAGAAACGCGAAGGTGACGGTGGACGGAAAAGAATATACTTACAAAAAGGTGTGGATCGCGCCCACCATGCACGGAAGGCACTACGGCGGCGGCATGATCCCCACACCCCGGCAGAACCGTTCTTCCGGCAGGCTGTCTGTTATGCTGTTCTACGGAGTAGGCAGACTTCGCACCCTGTGTGTATTTCCCAGCATCTTCAAGGGGGAGCATGTAAAGCATGAAAATATGGTAGCAGTACATACGGGCAAGGAGATCACGGTAGAATTTGACCGGCCTACGCCCCTGCAGATCGACGGAGAGACGATCCTTGGGGTGACCCAATATACCGCAAAAGCCGCGGTGTGCAGCATGAACAAGGAAAAGAAGAAAGTATTATGTTAAAACGCAATTGAAACAGTATGGCGTTGAGCCTTGTGGAGGTGCTCATCGGCACCGCTGTAGGCGCGTTTATGATCCTGACCGTTTCACCCATGCAGGCCCTGCTGTTGCTTGTGTATATCGCCTGCTGCAGCAGTCTGTCAGAAAAAACAAGGCAATCGTTGGGAGTGAGGTATGTGACAAAAACACAAAAGAAGGGGAAGCTCAGAAACACGGTTCGTAAGACATTTACAAATGTCATCGAACACGATGTGCCGAAAAGTGCCGCTGCACTGACATATAACCTTCTGTTTGCACTGTTTCCGCTTATGATCTTTATCAGTAACCTGCTGGGCTTGCTGGATTTGAATATTGCTTCCATCACCAAAGCCTTGCTGCCAATCATGCCGGATGATGTGGTTTATCTTCTGGAATCTTATCTAAACCATGTCACCGACAACTCAAGCCGGGGTCTGTTTTGGTTCTCGTTGGTGTTTACGGTATGGTTTCCCATGCGTGCGGTCAAGGGACTGATGGATGATGTGCGGCTTGCTTACGGCCTGGGCAAACCGGCGAAGCCGGTATTTTATGCCATTCGGCAGCTGGTTTTTACCGTTGTGTTTTTGGTGTTTGTCATTGTGTTGTTTATGCTGGCCATTTTGGGCAGGCGGTTTGTAACAACGGTTACGGCTTGGTTGGGGGTCAATCAGGTATTGAGGATCCCACCGATCTTGCTAAGCCTTTGGCAGTATCTGCGCTTTGCCTTGCTGGCAGCGATCATGTTCGCGGTGGTGGGAATGCTGTACGCTGTGGCACAGGACAGAAAAAAACGGGTCAAAACCATATTGCCCGGAATTGCGCTGGCGATGATCTCCTGGCTGGCGGTCAGCCTTGGTTTTTCCGCGTATGTGGAGAACTTTGCCAACTATTCCGTGATTTACGGCACATTGGGCGCGGTGATCGTGCTGCTGGTTTGGCTTTATCTAACTTCATTTGTTCTGATCCTGGGCGCGGAGTTCAACGCGGTTTTGTCGTGTGGCGCTATGGATACAGATTGAACAAGATCCCCGGTATGCTTTCAACACATACCGGGGATCGATTATTGTATAAGAATACCACCGTACCGGTGGTTATGATTTTGTAATAACCTGGATGGCGTGGCGCAGACAGGAAACTTCGGTTTCCGCGTGACCTGGTTCCTGTTCACCGTCAATGGTCCAGCACAATTCCTCCGGTGCCGAGACGGTTACGGAATCGGTGCTGCGGAAGGTGATCATTTCGCAGTTGTAGGTCTTCTGCTGAAGGGCGCGGACACATTCCCCAAGCTCCATCAGATCCTTGGGCACACGGATCAGCAGCAGCTCAAACTGTCCGTCTGCCATATCCACCCGGTTTTGCGACAAGGTAAGAACGCCGCCAACACTGGTGGAGTTGCTGATGGCACCAAACAGAAATTTATCTTCGATAATACTGCCGTCGGAAAGCGTAAAGCGCAGATGGTGGGAGCGGATCTGGGAAAGCTCCTGGATACCGCTTAACACATAAGCGGTGTGGCCAAGGGCGTTTTTTAAATTTTGCGGTGTGGTATAGCTGGTGCGTGTAAACGCGCCGAAGGAGGCCACATAGGAAAAATATCGCTTCCCGAACAGACCGATATCCAGCCGTTTTGGCTGTCCGTCCACAATATCCCTGGCTGCCTGCAAAATATCGCTGCTCAGCTGGAGACTGGAGGCGAAATCATTGGTAGAGCCTGCCGGGATGTATCCGATGGGAATATCCCTGCCGCTTTTTAGTACACCGGATACGGTTTCATTAAAGGTTCCGTCACCGCCGCAGCAGACGACTTGGCTGACATGGTCAGCATAACAGAGGCAGGCGGCCTCGGCATCTCCGGAGCCGGAGGTGATATGGGTGATGACGGCAAAGCCTGCCCTGGTGAAAATGTCGATGATCTCACACAGCAGCTTTTTTGCTTTTTTCTGACCGGCGCAAGGGTTGATAATCAGTAATAGAGTTTTCATAGCAGGTTCCTTTGCAGTGGGAATGGTTGAATGTGTATGGACAGTATACAAACAAAAAGTAAACAAATCATCAACAAACAGCCAAAGAATAAAAATTTTCCATAGTTGATTTTGAGTTGATGTTCCTGCGGTATGCTTTGAAGCATATAATGGAGGGACTATGATGAGCGAGAAGAAAACATCAGCCTTATTTAGATTCATAAAATGGTGCGTGAAGGTATTTTACCCCAAGACCCAGGTGGAGGGTGTCGAAAATCTCACCGGCGAGCCGGTGATCATCGTGGGAAACCATTGTCAGATGAACGGCCCTATTGTTGGTGAATTATATGTACCCGGCCAGCCTTACATTTGGTGTGCCGGAGAGATGATGCATCTTAAGGCTGTTCCGGAATATGCCTTCCGGGATTTTTGGAACCAGAAGCCGAAATGGACACATCCTTTCTATAAGCTGCTGTCCTACATCATCGCGCCTGTGTCAGTCTGCGTCTTCAGCAATGCCAGAACCATCGGGGTGTACCACGATACCCGCATTCTTTCTACCTTCAAAAGCACGGTGAAAATGCTGCAGGAGGGAAAGAGTGTGGTGATCTTCCCGGAGCAGGATGTGAAGCACAATCATATCGTCTATGACTTTCAGGATAAGTTCATTGACATCGCAAAGCTGTATTATAAGAAAACCGGAAAAGAGCTTAGCTTTGTTCCTATGTACATTGCGCCGAAGCTCCGAAAGATTTGCCTGGGCAAGCCGGTGCAATTCTGTGCAGCCGAGCCGATGGATGCAGAGCGTAGCCGGATCTGTACATACCTGATGGACGAAATTACCGCCATTGCAGAGGCTCTGCCGGAGCATACCGTGGTTCCTTATCGTAACATTCCCAAAAAAGACTATCCGTCCAACATTCCTAAGGAGCGTGCCTATGAAAAAGCCGGTCGTTGATTATCGCACATTCCGCTTGCGAAAGATAAATGAACCGCAGTTTGCCCATCTGAAGCTGTTGCTGGGTTGGGTGGGATATTTTATCCTGTATTTTCTCACGGAGAATTTGATTCCAGTAGAAAACTGCCATCCGGTTCATATGTGGCTGGATGATCTGATCCCATTTTGTGAGTGGTTCTTGATTCCCTATGTATTCTGGTATGCGCTGGTTGTTTTTTCTCTCGGATATTTCCTGCTGTACAATGTGGCTAGCTTCAAGCGACTGCAGACCTATATTATTATCACGCAAATCCTTGCTATGGCTTGCTATATCCTTTACCCCACACGGCAGGATCTGCGGCCAGCAGAATTTGTGAACGATAATTTTCTGACCCGGTGCATTAGCTTTTTGTATTCCTTCGACACCAATACCGGTGTGTGTCCGTCACTGCATGTGGCGTATTCTTTGGGTATCGCCTCTGTCTGGACAAAGGAAAAGGGTGCGCACCCGGTGTGGAAAGCATTTGTTGTTTTTGCGGTGATTATGATCTGCCTGTCTACGATGTTTATCAAGCAGCATTCGGTAGTGGATTTGTTTGCGGCGATCCCGGTGTGTCTGATCGCGGAAGGCTTCGTGTATCGGGATCGGTATTTTGGCAAAAAGATACGCCGCAGGTAAGAAATTCGATGCCGGATAATACGCTGACAGGCCGCCTGATATCAGGCGGTCTGTGCTATTTTAGAGTGAATTTACAGTTTGTATTTACTTTGCCATTCACTATATGGTAGAATAATAGCATAATGAAATTATAGCAAGGGGGCTATGCTATGAAAATCCAATTTATCGGAGCGACCCATGAGGTGACGGGTAGCTGTACTTTGCTGGAAGTGTGCGGCAAGAAGTATCTGGTGGACTGCGGTATGGAGCAAGGGAAGTCGGAGGCCAAGCGGTCTTAGGAAGACAACACT
>JAZUMW010000073.1:0-12282 GCA_045603825.1 Faecousia sp. | reverse complement strand
CGAAGACGCACCAGGGCGACCTCGGACTTTGTAAATGTGATGGTTTCTTTTCCGGCTTCCACAGTAACACAGCCCTCCTCGTAGCCCCGCAGGATGCCGGGGATCTCCTTCAGACCGTTTCTGGGCCGGTACAGCTTTACCAGAATGGGGCTTCCCATAAACTGCTGGAAATCAGACGGCCGCTTCAGCGCCCGTTCCAGTCCGGCGGAGCAGACCTCAAAATGATAGCTCTCAGCGACGGGGTCCTTTTCATCCAGCACAGGGTCTACTGCCCGGTGGATCTTTTCACAGTCGGTAATGTCCACGCCGCCATCCTTATCGATGTACAGCCGCAGGAACCGCTCAGAGCCTTCCCGGACATATTCCACATCCCAAAGGCTGCAGCCGTTTTCCTCCACGATGGGCTTGGCAAACTGGGCTACTTGCTCTGCAATTTTCAAAATTTTCCCTTCCTTTAAATAATAAAAATCACAAGAAAAGAGAGGGGCACGCCCCTCTCTTTCCAAACACTTCTTACTTACACATGCATTATAGCACCAAAATTCCGGTTTTGCAAGAGGCTTTTCAGGCTTTTTTTGCCGGTTTTTCCCCGCTCTTCCCTAATTTGCCCCAAAAACGGAATTATACTCGCTGCAATCTTTCCTCCAGCTTGTCTGTGTCTTCATCGCTGAGGCCGGAGTAGTTTACCACAAGGCACTGCCGTGCCCACTCCGGAACGGTTTCGTGATAATAGCTGCCCAGGCTCCGGATCCGGATCCCTTCCTTTAAAAACTGCTCCGCCACAGAATCCGCGGAAAGGGGCGGACGGATCTGCACCAGAAAATGCAGTCCCGCGTTTTCCTCCAGTATGGTCAGCTCCCCGGAAATCGGACACCGGGTGATGGCGTCCACCACACGGTTTCTCCGGGCCTTGTAAAACTTACGCATCCGGTTGATATGCTTTTCAAAATGGCCGGTCTCCAAAAACCGCGCCAGGGTATACTGCTCAAAGCTGGACACCGTGCAGCTGTAATAGCCCAGCTTTTCCCGGAACTGCTCCATGAGCATGGCAGGCAACACCATATAGCTGATCCGGATGGAGGGCGCCAGAGTCTTTGAAAAGGTGTTCATGTAGATCACCTTGCTGCTGTCCAAAGACTGCATGGCAGGAAGCGGATGGGCTGTAAAACGGAACTCGCTGTCATAGTCGTCCTCGATGATCCACCGGTTTTCCTCCTGCCGTGCCCAGGCAAGGATCTCCAGCCGGCGAGCAAGGGGTGTCACCAGACCTGTGGGAAAATGGTGGGAGGGGGAGATGTGCAGCACCCGGGCATTTTCCAGACTCCCGGGCAGCACGCCCTGCTTGTCCATGACCGCGCTGACGCAGTCCGCTCCGGCGGCCGCGTAGATCCTGCGGATCTTGCTGTAGCCCGGTTCTTCCACGGCGTAGCCCATATCCCGACCCAAAAGCTGAATCAGCAGGTTATACAAAAAGTCCGTGCCGGCGCCCACAATGATATTTCCCGGACTGACCTGCATGCCCCGGAAATCCGCCAGATGCCGGGCGATGGCTTGCCGCAGCTCCCATACACCCTGATTGTGCAGACCCAGCAGCAGCTTTTCTCCCATATCCAGCATGACCTGCCGCTGCAGGCGGCTCCATACGGAAAAGGGGAAATGGGCCGGTCCGTTGGCGGTAAGGTCGACACAGCCATCCCGGGATTCTTCCGGGGCTTTCCATTGGACGGCTTTGTGCTCGGTCTGCTCTATCCGCTCCACAAAATAGCCCACTTTTTCCTGAGAGCGGATATAGCCCTCGGACAGCAGCTGGTTGTATGCGCCCTCCACGGTGATCTTGCTCACCTTCAGATGGGTGCACAGCGCCCGCTTGGAGGGGAGCTTTTCTCCCGGAACCAGCCGTCCGGACAAAATATCATCCCGGATACACCGGTACAACGATTCATACAAGGGCAGCCCCGGCTCTTTTTTCAGTGTATAGGTTAACATAACTCTACCTCACACAGGCCGTTCGCCCGGTCATAGAGAATCAACAAACTGCCGTCGGCAACAGAAACCTCCGCCTCTTCCCCAATAAAATGATTGCTCACGCCCAGAGGGAAGCCGGCAGAAAGGGTGATGCCTTCTCCGGTATATTGCAGACCGCGGATATTCACGCCCCGGGCATCCGCGCCCATGCAAAATACTGAAAGAATACCCGTGGCTCTGCCGGGAAAACGAATACGGCCGTTTTTCACCACCGTGGCAATGTAGGCGTTGCCCACAAGATACCCCGTTGCTCCCCGATCCGCCAAAAACTGCAAGGTCTGGAAGTTTGCCACGGTATGATCCAGACGGGGACCGTCCAGACTTCCGTACAGAAGGAAGCGGCTGTAGCCCATAGCAAGACCCTGACGCACCGCCAGCATGGCATCGGTATCGTCCTTTTCCACAGGGAACACCCTGGCATCCTCCGGCACATAGCCCAAAGAATCAAAATCCCCCAGGATCCCATCCGGCGTCAAGCCCATATTTTGCAAATGCACCAGACCGCCATCGGCAGCCAGCAGAAAATCGTCCTGCTTCAGGGGCTCGATCAGCCCCTCAAAACCGCCTGCGCAAAAAATCACAAAGCTTGCCACGGTGTCACCTCCCTTGGTTTTCTTTCATTTTAACACAGCCACAGCAAAAACAAAAGTCCCTATCACCGAAAAAAGACAGCGGGGTGACGATACCTGTGGGTTAAATGCGTAATTGGCAATCCGCTCTGCGGATAGCAAAAGCCGCATGTCATTTCCGCAGTAACGATACCGGGCACAATCAAGATGCATAACGATCACTACATGCTAAAAGCGAGTTTGTCTGCCGACACTGTCGGCATAGCAAAAGCCGCAGGTCATACCTGCGGCTCTGCAACAAGAAAAGAGGAGAAGAAAATGAAAAAGATATTATTGAAGCTTAGTACCTATATCATAACTTCCAATTGTGAAAAAAATAAGTGGATATTTTTTAAGATTGTATGAAGTTGCGGAATAATTGTATGTTTTTTCGACCACGGACAACTGTATGTTTGACGAGGGACAGAAAATAAGGTAAGATAAGAAAAAGGAGGGATGGGTTGTGATCTTATTGTGCCCCATCTGCGGCGCAGTCCTGGAACGGCAGGAGAAGGCCTGGCAGTGCCAAAACCGCCATAGCTTTGATATTGCCCGGCAAGGTTATGTAAACCTACTTCCGGTGCAGCAGAAACGCTCTCTGCAGCCGGGGGATACACGTGAGCAGGTCCTCTCCCGCCGGGAATTTTTGGAAGGCGGTTTTTACGAACCCATTGTGAAGGCACTGTGTGAATTGGCCGGTGGATGCTCTGGCCCGGTTCTGGACGCAGGCTGCGGCGAAGGATATTACAGCACCCGTCTTGCGGAAGCTTTGGGCGCAGAGCTGATCGGTCTGGATATTTCCAAGGAGGCGGTGCGCTGTGCCGCCGCAAAATATAAAAGCGCCCTGTGGCTGTGCGCCTCTGCCGCCCGGCTTCCGGTGCAGGACAACAGCATCGGCTGCTGACCAGTCTGTTTGCCGTTACACTTCCCCAGGAGTTTTACAGAGTGCTGAAGCCCGGCGGCGCGTTTATTCAGGTTCTTGCCGCAGAGGATCACCTTTTGGGACTGAAATCCATCATCTATCCGGAGCTTTTGCACAAGGATAAGAATACCGTTCCGGAGCTGCCCGGATTCCGTCTGGAAAAGAGCGTGCCCGTGGGGTTTTCCTTTACTGTTGCAGGCGCGCAGGTGCAAAATCTTCTTTCCATGACGCCCCATGTGTACCGCATCAGCAAGGAGGGCGCCCAACGCCTGCGGCAAACCGCGACCCTTACCGACACCGCAAGCTGTGTACTGAATCTTTACATTCGGGACGAAAGCTGATACAATAAAGGGTAGTTCATTATTAGGAGCAAGGATATGCTGGACAAATTACAAGCGGTAGCCAACCGCTTTGAAGAGCTGTGCGCCCGTTCGGAGCAGCCGGATTTTTATAACGATCCCAAAAAGGCCGCCGCCATTCTCCGGGAGAAGAACGACCTTGAGCCTGTTGTGGAGGCCTATCATGCCTACCGCACAGCAGAGCGGGATATGGCAGACGCAGAGGAATTGATGTCCGACCCGGAAATGAAGGAGCTGTGCCAACAGACCTATCTGGAAGCCAAGCAGGCAAAAGAAGACCTGTTCAAGCAATTACAGATCCTGCTCCTGCCCAAAGACCCCAACGACGATAAAAATGTCATCATGGAGATCCGGGGCGGTGTTGGCGGCGAGGAAAGCGCCCTGTTTGCCCACAGCCTTTTCCGGATGTACTCCATGTATGCCGCCCAGAAGGGCTGGACCATCGAGTTGATGAATTACAGCGACACCGAGCTTGGCGGCGTGAAGGAAGCGGATTTTGTCATCAGCGGACGGGGTGCCTATTCCCGGCTGAAGTACGAGTCCGGTGTCCACCGGGTACAGCGGGTACCGGAAACGGAATCCGGCGGCCGTGTCCACACCTCCACCGCCACGGTGGCTGTGCTTCCCGAAATGGAAGAGGTGGATGTACAGATCGATCCGGCAGATATTGAGATGCAGGTATACCGGGCCTCCGGTGCCGGCGGTCAGCATGTTAACAAGACCAGCTCCGCCGTCCGTCTGATCCACAAGCCCAGCGGCATCGTGGTGGCCTGCCAGGAGGAGCGCAGTCAGCTCCAGAACCGGGAAAAATGTATGCGGATGCTGGCCTCCAAGCTCTATGAGATCGAACAGGAAAAGCTGGAAAGCCAAGTCACCGGCATGCGCCGCAGCCAGGTGGGAACGGGTATGCGCAATGAACGGATCCGTACCTATAATTTCCCCCAGGGCCGTGTCACAGATCACCGCATCGGTCTGACCCTTTATAAGATCGATGCCATTATGAATGGCGCCATTGACGACATCATTGACGCGCTTGCCACCGCCGACCAGGCAGAAAAATTAAAAGCAGCCAGCAAATGAGGTAATTTATGGTTTTTATAACATATTCCCCGGAGGAGACCGAGGCGGTGGGACAGGCTTTGGGCAAAGTTCTTGCCCCCGGCACAGTCCTTGCTTATGAGGGAGACCTGGGTGCGGGGAAAACCGCCTTTACCCGGGGATTAGCCCGGGGTCTGGGCTGTACCGACACAGTCACCAGCCCCACCTACACCATTGTAAATGAATATCTCTCCGGGCGGCTTCCCCTGTTTCATTTTGATATGTACCGGCTCCGCTCCTCCGATGATCTGTTTGACATCGGCTGGGAGGACTATCTGGACCGGGGCGGTATCAGTGCCGTGGAGTGGAGCGAAAATGTGGCCGATGCCATGGAGGACGCCGTCCGTGTGCGCATTGAAAAGACCGGTGAGGAATCCCGGCGCATCATCATAGAAGGAGGGAACGCCCTTGCTGACCTTAGCCTTTGAGACTTCCGCAAAAGCCGCCTCCGTGGCGCTGATGGACGGGGAAAAGCTGTTGGGGGAAGGCTATCAGAATACCGGTCTGACCCACAGCCAGACCTTAATGGTCATGGCTGAAGATATGATCAAGACCTGCGGGTATACACCCCAGCAAATTGAAGCGGTAGCTGTGGCTGCCGGACCCGGCAGCTTTACCGGCATCCGCATCGGCGTAGCTGCCGCCAAGGGCTTTGCCTGGGGTAAAGAACTGCCCTGTTACGGTGTGTCCACTCTGGAAGCCATGGCCTTAAGTCTGGGTGTCTATGACGGCTATGTGCTGCCTGTAATGGATGCCCGGAGAAGCCAGGTCTATAACGCCCTATTTCTGGCAGAAAATGGCAAGCTGACCCGACTGCGGGAAGACCGCGCCATCACCCTGGCAGAGCTTACCGACGATATAAAAAATCTGGAAAAACCGATTTTTTTGGTTGGAGACGGCAGCGTTTTGTGTTATACTTCTTTACAGGAAAGCATACCGACGCTTGTGCTGCCTCCAGAACACCGGATGCACCAGCGCGCAGCGGGGGTTGGTCTTGCCGCAGCGGAAATGATCGCCCGGGGACTTCCCGGAAACGGCACCGATCTGACCCCCAATTATCTCCGGCTCTCTCAGGCAGAGCGGGAGCGCATGGAACGGGAAAATAAATAATAAGGAGATAGAAAAAATGAGCACTGTACATGTATTGGACCATCCTCTGATCCAGCATAAGCTGGCCATCCTCCGCAACGAAAAAACCGGCGTCAAGGAATTCCGTGAAATGATCAGCGAGATCGCAGGCCTCATGTGCTACGAAGCCACCCGGAACCTTCCTCTGGAAGACGTGGATGTCAAGACCCCTGTGGCCATGGCTAAGTGCAAGATGCTTGCCGGCAAGAAGCTGGCCATCATCCCTATTCTCCGCGCAGGTCTTGGCATGGTGGACTCCATAGTGGATATGATCCCCTCCGCAAAGATCGGCCATATCGGCCTGTACCGTGATCCCGAGACCCATCTACCTGTCGAGTATTACTGCAAGCTTCCCGAAGACATCGGCAGCCGCCAGGTCTTTGTTGTGGACCCCATGCTGGCAACCGGCGGCAGTGCCATCGCAGCCATCGACTTTTTGAAGCAGCACGGCTGCAAGCAGATCATCATGATGAACATCATCGGCTGCCCCGAGGGCATAAAGGCCGTGCAGGAAGCACACCCCGACGTTGACCTGTATCTGGCCGCTGTGGACGAGAAGCTCAACGAGCACGCTTACATCGTTCCCGGCCTGGGCGATGCCGGCGACCGCATTTTTGGTACAAAGTAAACAGAAAAGGAGTTGGTTTTCCCAACTCCTTTTTTATTCGACTTCTTCGTATTTTTTTCGGCACTGCTGGATGATCTGCACAGCCTCTGCCTTATTGTAGTACTCACCCACCTTGACTTCCACATTCTGCAGGACTTTGTAGTTGGCAAAGAAATTCGATATCTCCTTCAATACAAAAGGAGAAAGATCGGACAGCTCCTGCACATCGGCGTATCGGGGATCACAGTCCACCACGGAAATCAGCTTATAGTCCAACTTACCTTCGTCCACCATGCTAAGGTATCCCAGTACCCGGGCAGGCACCACACAGCCGGGAAAAGTAGGCTCTGAACAGATCACCAAAATATCCAGGGGATCTCCATCAGGCGCCAGGGTTTGTTCAATGATGCCGTACTCGGCAGGATAGATCATAGCGGCATACAGTACCCGGTCAAGCAAAATGCGTCCGGTTTCTTTATCCATCTCATATTTATTCTTCGAGCCCAGAGGTATCTCGATCAAAGCATGTACCACATTGTTTTCCACGAACTGCCACTCCTTTCATTCATAATACTCATAAGCCCCCGGCAGAAAAACTCCTGCCGGGGCTGTTTTTAGGGATTATTCGGGGCTGAATTCATCCTTGCCCACATAGCACAGGGGGCACTCAAAATCCTCAGCTACATCTTCCCATTTTACGCCGGTCTCTTCTTCATCGTAGACCCAGCCGCAAACATCGCATACATACTTCATTTTTATCCCTCCTTTGTTCTGCTTTACAGCACCAGACTGGGAGCGGCGTAGACCCGGCCGGCATATTCTTGATCCAGAGAATAAAGGCCCTTGGGATCAGAGCCGAAGAGTTTATAACGGCTGATCATCTTATCAGCATTTTCCTCTTCCTCCATCTGCTCATCCACAAACCAATCCAGGAACTTCATGGTCCGGTAGTCCTTGGCCTGATGGGCCTCATGGTAAATATTGTTAATGAGGGCAGTTACATACCGTTCATGCTCCGCAGCTACCTCCAGGGGGCTAAGGATGGAATCAAATGCCTTGTCGGGCTTGCCGATGGCTTCCAGGGTCACCTTCAGGCCGTTGTTCTGCATATATTTCATGAACAGCAAGGCGTGGTCACGCTCTTCCTGCGCCTGGATCATGTAGTAATTGGCATAACCATCCAGATCCAGCTCGTCATAATAGTTTGCAATGTCCAGATATAAATATGCGCTGTAAAATTCTTTATTGATCTGATCGTTCAGCAGCGCAGCGATCTTTTCATTCATAATATCGCTCCTTTCTCAGTCCAGGATCTCCATCAATCTGCCACAGCAGAAGGGGACGACCTCGCCTGCCTTGATGTGGACGGTCTTATTACAGGTCACGCAATAGACATCGGTGTCGTAGGGGGCGCGGATCTCAGGGATGCTGTTCTTTTCCTGCTCATTCAGACCTTCGATGTGAAACACTGCGGTCTTATCCTCAGAAGGGATATAGGTGCCGATAGCCTGCAGGCATTTGGTATCTCCCAAACAGTTTCCCAGCTTGATCCACAGCGCCTCCAGCTCTGCTGTTTCGGCGGCATGCTCAGGGGTAAAGGTCACAATGTCTTTATCAATACGAATTTTCATTTTCTTCCTCCTTTTTCGTGTCGTCGCTATATTGGCGGGTATGAGAAAACCGCCGGACCCCGGATCGGGATCCGGCGGTAAATGTTATCGTCGGGGTATATTACTTGAAGTAGCGCTTCAGCAGGCCTTCCAGACCGCGGCCGTGGCGAGCCTCGTCGCGAGCCATCTCGTGGACGGTGTCATGGATAGCATCCAGACCGTTCTTCTTTGCGCAGGCAGCCAGGTCGAACTTGCCCTGGGTTGCGCCGTACTCGCAGTCAACACGCCATGCCAGGTTGTCCTTGGTGGTAGCCTTCATGTTGGGCTCCAGATCCTCGCCCAGCAGCTCAGCAAACTTTGCTGCGTGCTCAGCCTCTTCGTAAGCTGCCTTCTCCCAGTACAGGCCGATCTCGGGGTAGCCTTCACGGTGTGCGATACGGGCCATGCACAGGTACATACCGACTTCGGAGCACTCGCCGTTGAAGTTAGCCATCAGCTGCTCGAAGATGTACTTCTTGTCGGCCTCGGAAATGTCGGGGTTGTTCTTAACGGTCTTTGCGTAAACGCCGTACTCATGCTCAGCAGCCAGCTTCATCTCGCCCTTCTGCTCCACAAACTTGGAAGCGGGAACCTTACAAACGGGGCAACGGAAATCGGCAGCCAGCTCATCGGCGGTGTGAACATAACCACAAACGGAACATACAAACTTCTTCATAATATTTTCCTCCAAATTTTTGTTTTAATTTTGATATTGTTTTTGGGTCTTAACCCTTGATTTTCATTCAAGCGGACTGTTCGTCTGCTTTCTTTGCCCGGCACTCGCTGCACAGACCTGTGAAGCTGAGCTGACAGTCAGAGACTTCGCCGCCACAGCTTGCCTCTGCTGCAGAACGCAGCTGCTGGGGTACTTCCATATCCATCAGGTCGATAACCGCGTCGCAGTCGGTACAGATGAAGTGGACATGGGGGTTGGTATTTCCGTCGAACCGTTCCACACCGTTGACGGTGGCAACGATCACTGCCTGCCCCTGATTCTTAAATAGGTTCAGATTCCGATAAACCGTACCCATGGACAAGTCCGGGATCTCCTGCTTTAGTTGGGTGAATACCATTTCCGCCGAGGGGTGGTTAGTCACGCTTTGCAGGTAGTGCAGTATTGCGTTCCGTTTCCGGAACTGTTTTGTGGAAACCTCCATTGATTCACCTCCTAAATGAGAACAATTCTTATTTACACTTAAAATATAGCACACAGTTTTTACTTTGTCAATAGGTTTTTCAAAAATTTTTAAAAAAAGAATTATTCTTATTTATGGAAATCACCGCAGATACTTCCTGCTTACAGATTTGACATTCATACCGCTGTCGCAGCTTCCGGCAAATCGGAATTTGACAGTGTCTATAAAATCTGTTACCATTAAATAAATATGAGAATCGAGGAAATGCCTTGTGGAAAACTATTTTCAGATGAATTTTACACCCCAGCAGGTAAACGCCATCTCCAATCTGGGGCTTGCCCACATCGGCGACGGCGTATATGAGCTGCTGTGCCGGTCCTACTTGTGCACGCAGGGGGACAAAACGGTGCTGAAGCTCCACCGGGATTCCGTGGAGCTTGTAAAAGCCCCCACCCAGGCCCGGTTTGCCGATAAGCTGAAGCCTCACCTGACGGAGGAGGAGTTCGCCTACTTCCGCCGGGGCAAGAATGCCCACACCCATGCAGCCCCAAAGTCCGCCACACCCCAGGAGTATGCCAAGGCCACCGGTCTGGAGACCCTTTTTGGTGCGCTGTATCTGCTGGGACGGATCCAACGGCTCAACGAACTGTTTCATATTATAATGGAGGACGCCAATGGCATTTGATGCTTTTTTCTTAAAAGCGGTTGTGGAGGAGATCCGGAGCAAAACCACCGGCGCCCGTGTGGAAAAGATCCACCAGCCCGGCCGGGATACGGTGATCCTGCTGCTGAAAACCTATGAGGGCCGTCAAAAACTGATTTTTGTGGCCAATCCTACCGCGCCACGGCTTCATCTTACCATAGCCAGTCCCGAAAATCCTGCCGAACCGCCCATGTTCTGCATGCTGCTGCGCAAGCACTTGTCCGGCGCCCGGATCAGCCATATTTCCCAACCTCCCATGGAGCGGTGCGTCACCTTTACCTTCGACTGCATCGACGAGATGGGCGATGCGGTACAAAAAAAGCTGGTGGCAGAGCTCATGGGCCGCACCTGCAATCTGTATCTGTTGGGACCTGATGGGCGGATCATCGACTGTCTGCGGCGGATCGGTCTTGACGAAACCATTAAGCGACCCGCACTGCCGGGTATGTTTTATCAGCCACCGGAAGATATTACCAAGGAAAATCCTGAGACGCTTGAAAGTTATGTAAACTTATTAACTGCTCCAGGCGCGGATATTCTGGCAGACCGGCTGATGGACACTCTGGGCGGACTTTCCCCCCTGGTATGCCGGGAAGCGGCACTGTTTGCCGCCGGGGATACGGATGCCCGGCTGGACAATTGCGATCTTCCCGCCGTGGCTGACAAGCTGGCGATTTTCTTTGGTGAGCATCTGTCTCATCCCAGACCTTACTACTACGCCCTGCCCGACGGCACCCCCAAGCAGTTTGCCTTCTGTCCCATCCGGCAGTACGGAAGCTGTGTGGAGGCAGAGAGCTTCGGTGCTCTTTTGGATCATTATTATATTGTAAGAGATAAGCGGGATGCCATCCGTCAAAAAGGGCAGGCTGTCCGCAAAACGGTGCAGAACGCCTGTCAGCGGCTGCAGCGCAAGCTGGCAATACAGGAAAAAGAGCTTCTTGCCACCTATGACCGGGAGCGGCTGCGCCAGCTGGGAGACATCCTTACCGCAAATATCCACCGTATCCAAAAGGGGCAGACCTCCGTCACCGTGGAGGACTTCTACGATGAAAATATGGCCCAGATCCAGGTGTCCCTGTCGCCCACCCTTTCTCCCCAGCAGAACGCCGCCAAATTTTACAAGGACTACGCCCGGATGAAGACCGCGGAAAAGGAGCTGACCCGTCAGATCGAGCTGGGACAGCAGGAGCTTTCCTACCTGCAAAGCGTCATGGAGGAGCTGAACCGGGCGGAATCGGAGCAGGAGCTGGAGGAGATCCGGCAGGAGCTGCAGGCAGAAGGGTATCTTCGTGCCGACTCCGGCAAACGGCGCATGAAGCAGAGCAAGCTGCCGCCCCTGCGGTTTGAATCCACCGACGGCTACCCCATTTATGTGGGCAGAAACAACCGGCAGAACGAGGAGCTGACTTTCAAGCTGGCCCGGAAGGACGATCTGTGGCTCCATGCCCAAAAGGTCCACGGCAGCCATGTGATCATCTCCTGCGGCGGCACCACGCCTCCCGATAACACTATTACCCAGGCGGCACAGCTGGCTGCTTACTATGCCGAGACCAAGGGCGGACAGAACCTGCCGGTGGATGTGACCCCTGTCAAGCAGGTGAAAAAGATCCCCTCCGGAAAGCCGGGCATGGTGATCTACCACACCTACCGCACGGTGTATGTCAACCCCTACAAGGATATCGTCATGGACGCGCTGAACACAGAGCCGTCGCATAAAGAAGAATAACCGTTACAAACTAAGGATGGGGCGTATCGCCCCGTCCTTTTTCACTGTTCAAAAATTATTTATAATTGTAGCTATTGACTTTTTTAGCACTCTATTGTATAGTGTGCTTAGCACTCATAGATGTTGAGTGCTAAAACAAGAAGGAGGAACACCAATGGAACTCACCGAACGGAAAAAGAAGGTCCTGCGCTCTGTGGTAGACCTGTATATCCGGACTGCCGAGCCTGTTGGCTCCAAAGCCATTACGGAGCTTCCGGACATGAAGTATTCCTCCGCAACCATTCGCAATGAAATGGCGGACCTGACCAGTATGGGTTACTT
>JAZUMW010000072.1:0-4192 GCA_045603825.1 Faecousia sp. | reverse complement strand
TGTACCTGTAGGGCAGGTAGTCGGAAGGCTCCCGGCTGTCAAAGGCGAAGCCCAGCACCTTCATGCCGGGGTAGCCGGACGCATCCCGCAGGGCCAGCACATCGGGGGTAAGGAAGCCCAGATCCTCGGCGATCATGGGGATGTGGGGTACCTGCTTTTTCAGCGCCCGTACAAAGCTCAATCCCGGGCCCTTGCGCCAGACACCGCCCCGGGCGGTCTTGTCGCCGTAGGGCACAGCCCAGTAGCTCTCCAGACCGCGGAAGTGGTCGATGCGCACCATATCATACCAGCGGCCGGCGGCAGCAAGTCTGCGGATCCACCACAGGTAGTCATCCTTTTCCATCACATCCCAGCGGTAGAGGGGGTTACCCCAGAGCTGGCCGTCCTCGTTGAAGCCGTCGGGGGGACAGCCTGCCACATTCACGGGATCCAGGTTTTCGTCCAGCTCGAACAGGTCGGGATTGGCCCACACATCGGCGGAATCCAGGGGCACATAGATGGGCACATCACCGATGATCCGCACGCCGTTTTTGTGGGCGTACTCCCGCAGAGCGTTCCACTGCTTGTGGAACAGGTACTGCACGAAGCGGTAGAACCGGGTCTCGGGCTTCAGCTCCTGGCGGGCCTGCCAGATGGCGTTGGGGTCCCGGAACTTCAGAGGCTCCTCCCAGCGGTTCCAGACCTTGCCGCCGTTGCGGTCCTTCAGGGCCATGTACAGGGCGTAGTCCGACAGCCAGAAGCTGTGCTCCACCCGGAAAACTTCAAATTCTTCATCGGGCTGGAAGCGGGCATGTGCCTTTCTCAGCAGTGCCAGCCGGTTATCGTAAATTTTACCGAAGTCCACCCGGGTCTGGCTGTCGCCCCAATCGATACCCTCCAGGTCATCGGCAGTAAGCAGCCCCTCCTGCACCAGCATATCCAGGTCGATGAGATAGGGATTGCCGGCATAGGTAGAGCAGGACTGGTAGGGGGAGTCGCCGTAGCCCGTGGGTGTCAGGGGCAGGATCTGCCACAGGGACTGGCCGGACTTTTTCAGAAAGTCCACAAATTCATAGGCCTGCTTGCCCATGGTGCCTATACCGTAGGGGCCGGGCAGGGATGTTATATGCATTAAAATGCCGCTCTGGCGCATTGTATCGCTCCTAATAAAACAGTCTATGCCCGCCCCGAAAAGGGGTGCAAACCGGTCCTCCGCAAAAAGGTACTGGTTTCAGCCATACTTTAAAAGAGTAATACTTTTTACCACATTTGTCAAGACAAAACAGCCCTTCCGGCAAATAAAATCCTAAGAATCTCATTTTTATAAAATCTGTGTGTCCCGCCGGGCCCCTGCCCGGCATACGAAGCACTGTTACGCTTCGTCTTTCACTTAGTCTTATAGCAGTTAATCCTGGGATCAGTCTTATCCATGTTCATGCTTCCGCCTCGCTTCTATAATTGGACTCTGTCTTAATATCAATATCAATCTTAATCTCTATCTTTATCTTAATCTCTATCTTGCTTTCGTTCTGCTTACGCTTTGCTTGCGTTTTGCTTGCGGCGGGTCGACTTCCATACGCCTAAGCCTCTCTTGTGCAAAGGGAGGTGGCGTTTGCGGGGAACGAGCAAATGACGGAGGGCTTGAAAAATAAAAGGCAGGTACTTTCATACCTGCCTTAATATTCACTTCAGCTGGAAGGTCCACTCTCTGGGGGACACCAGCGCCTTGCTGAAATAGGTCTTGAAGAACCGGTACATATCCTCAATATCCCGGACACCTGCCGTCTCATAGCAGGAATGCATGGCCAGCTGGGGCAGGCCAATATCCACCGAGGGCACCGACACATGGCTGATGCTCACATTACCCAGGGTAGAGCCGCCGGTGAGGTCGGGGCGGTTGCAGAAATTCTGGGAGGTGATACCCGCCAGCTGACACACGCCCCGGAAGATGGCGGCGGAGAAGCCGTCGGTGGTGTACTTGCGGTTGGCGTGGAACTTCAGCAGGATGCCGCCGTTGACCACGGGGGCATTTTCCCGGTCAGCGTACTCCGGATGGTTGGGATGGATGGCGTGACCGTTGTCAGCAGAGATGATAAAGGACTGGCTGAGCATCTGGGGCATATTCAGGCCCCGGATCCGGCAGATCCGCTCCAGAATGGTCTCCAGGAAGGAGGAGTCCGCGCCCTGGTAGGTGGTGGAGCCCACCTCCTCGTTGTCAAAGACGCAAAGCACGGGGATGGCCCGACCGGGATCCGCGTCCAGGAAGCCCCGGGTACTGGTAAAGACACACAGCAGGTCGTCCAGACCGGCGCCGGAGAGGAACTCCTCATCCAGTCCCCATACCGAGGCCTGCTGGCGCACATACAGCCGCAGATCCAGGCCCATAATGGGACCGCCGGCCTCTTTTTCGATGAGGGCCTTCAGCTTACCGGCGGAATCCGCGCCGCCCAGCAGGGGGAACATATCCACGGCGGGGTTCCAGCGGTAGCCCTCGTTGACCTCACGGTTCATGTGGATGGCCACATTGGGGATTAGGGTCAGATCCCGGTCGATGTCCACCAGCCGGGACTCCATACCGTCCTCCACCTGGATCATCACCCGGCCTGCCAAAGACAGGGGGCGGTCCAGCCAGGTAAACATCAGGCTGCCGCCGTAACGCTCGGTGTCCATGCGGGTGTAGCGCCCGGTACGCTCCAGGCTGCCCTTGAGCATGAAGCCGGGGAAATCGTCATGACTGGCAGCCAGCATAAAGCCGGTGGGAGTCACCTCCGGGATCCGGAAGGCCACCAGGCTGCTGCCGCCCCGGATGAGGTAATACTTTCCTCCGGGCAGCAGGCCCCAGGCATCCTTCTCGTGGAGGCGGCGGAAGCCATCCTTTTCCAGCATCACGCTCAGCAGGTCCGTCACATGGTAGGGCGAGTGGGCTTTATTCAAAAAATCCATCAATTCCCGGATCGTGTTTGTCATATTCTGTCTCCTTTGGTCTGATAGCTTAAAGCGATTTTACATCAAATCTTCTTTCCCGTCAACCTTTTCCCGCAACTCCTTCCACAGGTCGAAATCCGTCGAAATGTTAGGATTTTGCCGTGTTTTATGTTTTTTGGTCGTTTTTTGTCGAGCGATTATTCTCGTTTTTCCTTGCAAAAAGGACTACATTATGTTAAATTATAAGTGTCGCAAATGCCGGAACGGCACAGGCAGGCCGGGGAACGAACCGGCTGCCAAGATGGGGAGAAGCAATTTCGTGCCAAGGAGAGGAATCTATGGAAAAGCATACAACCGTAATTATTGCAGATAACCAGGAGGAGTTTTGCACGGGTCTGGCCACAGCGCTCCAGCGGTCTGAGGGGTTTCATGTGATCGGAACAGTATCTGACGGGGAGCAGGCTGTCCGGATGGTCACGGAGCGGAAGCCCAACATTCTGGTGCTGGATCTGATGCTGCCCAAAAAGGACGGACTGGCCGTTCTGAAAGCCATCAGCGCCCTGCCCAACCGGCCCGCGGTGCTGGCAACCTCCGGTTTTATCACCGAATATGTGGCAGCAGCCGCCTCCGGACTGGGTGTACAGTACCTGATGCTCAAGCCCTGTGAACTGTCCGCGGTGGTGGAGCGGCTGGAGGAGCTGCGCTTCGGCGAACAGCAGCGCCCTGCCCCTGCCCGTCCCAGCGGCCGTTCCAGTATTGAATCGATGGTCACCTCCGTCATCCATGAGATCGGCGTTCCCGCCCATATCAAGGGCTACCAGTACCTGCGGGAGGCCATCATCATCGCCGTGAACGACATGGATGTGATCAACGCCATCACAAAGGTATTGTACCCCCAGGTGGCGAAAACATTCCAGACCACTCCCAGCCGGGTGGAGCGAGCAATCAGACACGCTATTGAGGTCGCCTGGGACAGAGGGGATCTGGATACCTTGCAGAGATTCTTCGGATACACGGTCAGCAATACCAAGGGAAAACCCACGAATTCGGAGTTTATCGCGCTTATCGCCGACCGCCTACAGCTGCAGCTGAAGGGCTCTCAGGCAGCACAGTTTTAAATAAGGGAGGGGTCACCCCCTCCCCTTTTTTTGTATAAGAATACCACCGGCTGTGCCGGTGGTTCCAAAAAGCTTTAGCTATGCATAGTCCCGCCGCAGCGGAAAGCCTCCCTCTGATGAGGGTAAGCGAAGCGCAGTCGCGGTAGTGAATGACAGTCCGGTGGACTGTC
>JAZUMW010000071.1:0-14496 GCA_045603825.1 Faecousia sp. | reverse complement strand
CCCCTGGAAATAATGAAGAAAACCTATTATGCGGCCCGGGGTTGGGATAAGAACGGCATCCCCACAGAAGCCACACTGCGAAAATTGAAGATCAAATGATTACTGTAAAATTGTTCGGTCTGCTGCGGCTGGAGTCCGGAATCAAGGAAAAGCAGCTGGAAGCAGACTCTGTTAAGCAGGTACTCACGGAACTGGAACGTTGCGGCATCCAAAAAAAAGAACTGGATAGCTGCATCATTCTGGTGAATGGAAAAAACGCAAGCAGGCGCAGCAGGCTAAACAGTGGAGACACAGTGGTGCTGATGTCTCCTGTGGCCGGCGGATAGCCTCGGGTTAAAGGAGGAAAAATCATGGAAATGCCTTACAAACTGGAAGTTCTCTGGTGCCGCACGTTTCAGAGCGTACTGAAAATCGGCAATTACTTTATGGGTTACCGGATGCCCAAATATCTGGAAGGCCCCGGCAAGATCAGGGAGCTGGGCGCGTTTCTGAAGGAAAAGGGTATCAATGATGTGCTGGTGGTCACCGGTTCCGGTATGGTCCGCCGTGGACAGGTGCAGCCTATGCTGGACGGCTTTGAGGCAAACGGCATCCGTTACACCCTGCAGACTTACACCACCACTGACCCCACTTCTGACGATGTGGAACTAGGTTACAAGACTTACAAAGAACACGGCTGCAAGTCCATCGTCGCCCTGGGCGGCGGCTCCAGAATCGACTGTGCCAAGGGCATTGCCGCAAAGGCTGTGCATCCGAAGAAAACCGTTGCCCAGCTTCAGGGCCTGCTGAAAGTCCACTGGCCCATTCCACCCTTCGTAGCCATTCCCACCACCGCTGGTGCCGGTTCGGAAACCACCGTGGCTGCCGTCATTACGGACTCCGCTACACATCGTAAGGCTGCCATCAACGATCCCTTCCTGATTCCCAAGTATGCGGTTCTGGATCCGGAGCTCACTGTCGGCCTGCCGCCCTATACCACTGCCACTACCGGTATGGATGCTCTGGCTCATGCCGTGGAAGCCTACACCAACAAGACCTACAATACTAAGCTGGAAAATAAGCTGGCAAAAGAAGCCGTCAAGCTGATCCATGACAATATTCTCAAAGTATTTGAGGATGGTTCTGATCTGGAGGCCCGTCAGAATATGCAGCGGGGCGCCTTCTACGCAGGCCGCGCCTTCACCCGTGGCTGTGTTGGCTATGTCCACGCCATCGGCCACACCCTGGGAGGTCTGTACGGCGTTGCCCACGGTCTTGCCATGGCAGTGCTGCTGCCCTATGTGATGCGGGAATTCGGCGCATCGGCTCACAAACGCCTTGCAGAGCTTGCCGATGTCTGCGGCATTGCTGGTGCCAACGAGGCGGAAAAGGCCAATGCCTTCATCCGCTGGATCGAGGAGACCAACGCAAAGATGGGCCTGCCAGACAAGTTCGATGTGGTGAAGGACGAAGACATCGATCAGATGATTACCTGGGCCAGGAAGGAGGCCAATCCCCTGTACCCTGTCCCTGTGGTTTGGGGAAGAAAGGACTTCCGCCGGCTCATCGAATCCATTCGCAAATAAAGGACCGCTTTCAGGTATAGGCAGTATGCTCTTATCCAATCAGGCTGCCGATGCTGTTTCTGATGAGAAAACAGAAAAATCCCGGGTTACCGCTTCTGGTAACCCGGGATAATACTTATTCAGATAAAGACCTTCCCCCGGTTTTGATGGCAGACTCCGGAGCAAATGGACGCATGCTTAGGGCATTTTGCGTGGTTCTCATCTGTTGGCTCACACATGGGCAAGTAGACCGATGCATATATTCATTTTACCCATAAAATGCCCCTCCGTGTTCATAGTAAAAACGATTATAACACAGAAGGGCCTTTTCGTCGATAGCGCAGCGGAGGATTTTTGACAGTAAAAGCCCGGAGCATTATAAATGCTCCGGGCTTATAAAACTTAATCCACCAAATCAAACTGGGTCAGCTGTTTGTTCAGAGCCTTCAGGGCACTCTCGGGAGCATTGCCCATCATGGTCATCAGTGTCTCCAGGTTGAAGTTCTGCATCATTGCCCACATGGGTTGATCCGGGCCCAGCTTGCCGCCGGTCAGCTTGGAGAAGAACTCCCAGGCTGCCTCATTCTTCAGAATTTCAGACAAGGGGGTCTTGATGCTGATCTTACCCTCGGGGAACTCCATGGGGCCGTCATCCAGCTCCACATCGCCGGAGGCGGTGAACCAGTTGGCAGCGCCTTCGTTGCCGTCGTCGGTCTGGGGCAGGGCGTAGATCTCGGGCTCGACCTCCACCTTTTCGATGGTCATGGTGTCCTTAACGCCGTTGGCCACAGCCAGGAAGATGTTCAGACCCTCAGCCAGCGTCACATTAAAGCGGCAGATATGATCCACAGCAGCCTGCTCGTCTACGAGCTGACTGTTTAGGTACAGGGCAACGGTATCCTGATTGGTGTAGACCTTGATCTCACGGACATCGCCGGCACGCTGAGCATAGCGCTTGCCGCACAGATGGACCATGGGATCGGGATTCCAGTATGCCTTGTAAATGTAGTAACTGTCCTTCTTGGTGGCGCGGTCCATGGTCACAAGCCCCTTGTTGTTGCGGCCTGCCACACCGCCCTCATCACGGGCAGCGCAGCCGAAGTCAAACATGTTCCAAACATGGGAAGACCAGATCCAGGGACGCTCATCCAGAACCTTGGCCATATGCTCGTGGTACAGGGCCTGATAGTCCTCGGAGTAGTCCTTGCACTTGGGATCGGGTCCGTGATAGGTGATGATGCCTTCACAGCCGTACTCGGAAACGCCCAGGCTGATGTTGGGGTGCTTGGCGTGGAAATTATCCAGCCAGGGACCGTTGTCCTCCATCTTGCCACCGTACCAGCCGAAGTAATGGTTGTAGCTTTCGGTGTCGGTGATATAATGCATGGGACCGTCAATGGGGGTGAAGGAAACATGGGCGATGGTGGTGAGTCTGGTGGGATCCATTTCCTTACACAGAGCGTTCAGCTCCTTGTGGTTGGCCACCAGATCTTCGCTGATACCGCCGATGAGGATCTCGTTGGAAACGCCCCAGAACATGATGGAGGGGTGATTGTAATTCTGCACGATCAGCTCCTTCATTTGGCTGATGCAGTTCTGGTGGGCGGCGGGGTTCTTGCTCATGACGGAAATGAAGGGGATCTCTGCCCAGATGGCAAAGCCCAGCTCATCGCAGGCATCGTAGAAGTCCTGGGAGTGCTGATAGTGGGCCAGACGGATGGTGTTGGCACCCAGCTCCTTGATGATGCAGGCATCGTCATAGTGGTCGTCAGCGGTGAGGGCGTTGCCCCGGTAGACCAGATCCTGGTGACGGGAAACACCCCGCAGGGGAGTCAGAACGCCATTGAGGTGGAAGCCCTTCTGAGGATCGCAGCAAAAGGTGCGGACACCGGCACGGGTCTCGATTGTGTCGTAAGTTTCGTTTCTTCTCTGCAGCTGTGCCACCACGGTATACAGATAGGGATTGTCGAAGTCCCACAGCTGTACATCGGGAACAAAAACGGTGGTCTTGGGAGCGTCAGCGGGACGGACGGCATAACCCACCTCGTTGCCTTCCTCGTCATAGATGGCGTACTGAACGGTGAAGTTCCCGTCAGCGTTCTTGACAAAGGCTTCGATCTCGAAGGTAGCGCCGCCGCAATCGGTGGGCTTGGGGGTGACCATGATACCGGGGCCACCGTAGTACTCCAGATCGAAGTGAGCGTTGGGCACGCTGATCAGGTTAACATCCCGGTACAGACCGCCGTAGAAGGTGAAGTCTGCGTTCTGGGGATAAACAAAGTCGTTGGCTGCGTTGCAGACGGAAACTGCCAGCAGATTCTCTTTGCCATCCTTGCAAAGATCGGTGATGTCAGCACGGAAGGTGGAGTAACCGCCTTCGTGGTAGGTGACCTTCTGACCGTTGACATAGACGGTGGCTTCGGAATTGGCACCCAAAAACTCCACGAACACCCGACCGCCGCTCAGAGGCTGTTTGGGGGTTTCAAAGGTCTTGGCGTACCAGCAAGTGCCGCGGTAATAGCTGCCGTTACCGTCATTGCCGTCAACAGCATTCCAAGTATGGGGGAGGTCCACATCAGCCCAGTGTGCGGGATAAGCGGCGGGCAGACCGGCATCTTCCCGGATAAACTTCCAGCTTGCGTTGATGTTGATGATATTTCTCATAACAGTTTCCTTTCTGCTTAAAATTTCGTGAATAATTATAACATCACAATATAAAGAATGGGATATAAAACAGAATTATTTTGTTAGACCTCGATTGTTTTTTGCTTTTTTCTGCTGATTCAGCCAGATCTTCATCACAAGCTTGTGGGGAACGAGCTTTACAAGGAACACCTGGAATTTTACCGGGAAGCCGTGAATGGACATATCTTTTTTGGACTTGTACAGATCCTTCAGTCCGGTAGCCACCACATCCCGGGCCTCATATACATAATTAAAATACTGTACATCCTTTTGATTGGTTTGGAAGGCATGGTTGAAAAATTCCGTCTTGACCCATGCGGGATTCATGGTCATCATGCGGATGCCCTTGGGTTTCAGCTCCTGGTTCATGGCACGGCTGTAACTGAGCACGAAGGCCTTGGTTGCACCGTAAGTGGTAATGTAGGGAACAGGCTGAAAAGCGGAAAGACTGTCCAGCTGCAGAATATGACTGCCGGGCTGCATATATGGAACGGTCAGACGGGTCATCACCAGCAGCGCCTTGGCATTGAGATCAATCATTTTGCAGTCGTCTTCAATGGAGATATTTTCTTCTTTGCCGAACTTGCCGAAGCCGGCGGCATTGACCAGCAGCCTTACATTGGGCTGTTCTGCCTCCAACAGCTTGGCGTAGGAGGTAAAGCTGTTGGGGTTCAGAAGATCCAGAGGGATAGGGCGCACAGGCACAACCACCTGGGATTGCAGCGCTTGCAGCGCATCCTCTCTCCGGGCGATGGCCCAGATCTCGTCCACCTGCACATATTGACACAGCTGCAGGACAAATTCCTTGCCCATGCCGGAGCTGGCGCCGGTTACAACCGCAATCTTCATAAATATTCCTCCAAATATTCTGCCGCTGCACGAAGCAGCGCCTCTTTTTCGTTAGACAGGCGGTCCTCCTGCACTTGAAGCAAAAGATCATTCAGACAATCACCCAGCCTGGGACCAGGGGAAAAACCCAGCGCCATCAGGTCGTGACCGTTCACAGCCAGAGAACGGACGGTCAGACAGTCAGCTTCTGCCAGTATCTCGTTCAGAAGGGCTTCGATCTCATCAAAAACAGCTTCTTCCTCCGGAGTCCCGGTGCCTTTGCTGCCAAAATCGGCCTTTTGCAGCGCCAGCATCCGTCTGACCTGCACCTGCCCATATTTACCCAAACGGCGGCGCAGGATATGCTTGTCCGGTGTCAGAGGGGTCATATGCTGCCGGATCAGCTCTGTCACCTGCTCCCGCAGAGTAGTGGGAGCTTTTAAGCGGAGCATAACAGCGTCGGCCATTTCCGCGCCGCGCTGGGCATGCCCCAGAAAGTGCCCCCGCCCGTTTTCGTCCATGGTAAAGCAAGCGGGCTTGCCAATATCGTGGAGCAGGGCTGCCCACCGCAACACAAGATCGGCAGGCACCGCCTCCACTACATGGGCGGTGTGGGTGAACACATCATAAATGTGGTGGATGCTGTGCTGCTGAAAGCCAACGCTGTCGGCAAGCTCAGGGATGACCTGGATCAAAACGGGACTAAACCGCAGAATATCTGCGGCGGTAAGCAAAGGAAGAAGTTTACATAACTCGTCAAATATCCGTTCTTTGGCCAGCTTGTCCATAAAGGGTGCCAGACGGAACATGGCCTTTTGCGTTTCTTCCTCAGGCACCAAAGAGAACCGGACAGAAAAACGGACACCTCTTAAGATCCGCAGAGCATCTTCTGCGAAACGGGCAGCAGGGTCGCCTACGCACCGCAGGCAGCGGTTTGCCAGATCTGCTTGTCCGCCGAAGGGGTCGATGTACCCTTCTTCCGGGGAATAGGCCATGGCATTGACGGTAAAATCCCGTCGGGCCAGATCGTCAGTCAAGCTGTCCACAAACCGCACCCAGTCCGGATGACGGTTGTCCTGATAACCACCCTCGGTGCGGAAGGTGGTGATCTCTACCACATCATTTTCCACCACAACGCCGACGGTACCGTGTTTTTCGCCGCTGCGCACCAGACGGAAACCGTCAAACGCCCCGCAAATTTCCTCCGGCAGGGCATCGGTGCACAGGTCGTAGTCGTGGGGCGTGATCCCCAGAAGGGAATCCCGGACACAGCCGCCTACGGCATAACTCCGGAAGCCTGCGGTATTTAAGGTGTCCATGCACATACGGACAGACTCCGGAAGAAACATGTCTATACCTCCTTGTGCTCAACAGAGCGATCCTTGAAGGTTTGCAGACTGCAAAGGTTGGTGGCAGCCCACAGACCCATGGCCAGATAGAACAGCCAATGGTCGCTGAGAAGGCTGATGCAGCAGAAGAATACGGCGGCCTGGTTGCAGAATGCGTACCAGCGGCGGCTGCCCTTGCCTGCATCCAGGCAGGTGGCCTGGTAGGCAGTGAGCATTAAAAACACCATGGCAAGCAACGGGAAAAAGTATAGCAAAAGCTGCGGCTCCGGGCTCCAGTAACGGTACTCGGACACAAGCTGTGCCATGAGATAGACGGTCAGACAGGCCTGGAGCAGATAACTCGGCTGCTTGCCCTGTTTCCGGCACAGTCCCAACAGCACCAGACAGACCGCACAAAGAAGCGCCAGCACGCCAATGATCCAGGAAAAAGTATCCTGCTTCCGCAGAAGCGTTTCCGCGGCAGAGATCACGATTCCCAGAGCAGCCAGAAGGCAGCCTGCGAACCCTAAAACAGAGGCGGGGAACAGTCGGGAGTACTGACTCACCGGACGCAGCTCCCGAACACCCAGAAACAATACGCCAAGGATCAGTGCAGTGAGAATAAACAGCAGAATGCCCGCACCGTGACCGGCGATCAGCAGACCTTTTTCGTCTGTGCCGGAACGGTTCAGGATCACCCGAAGGATAAAGCCCAAAATGCCTGCAAGCAAAGTGAACGGGGGAAGGTGCTGGGGTTTCAAAAATTTCATAAAGGAGACCTCCTAAAAGCACAGATCCCACAGCCAGACCAATCCGGCCAGCAGGGGTTGGTGCAAAAGATAGACAAGCAGGGAGTTCCTGCCGAAAAAGGTAAAAAACCGAATTATCAAACCGGTATCGTCCACGCCGGGAAACAGGGTCTGCCGCTTAGGGTAAAACCATTTTCCCAGGGCGCTGCCCACAAGGAAATATCCAAAATTGGGCAGCAGGGGAAAGTAGTCGGCAGAGGAAAAGGTGGGGGAGAGCACCCCAAAGGGGATGAGCCAGAAATGATCCACCCGGACAAAGGCTTCCAGGTAAAGACCTGCCGCAGCCATGATAATACCGATACCCAAAAGCGCTGCAGGATGCAGCCTTTTAAAAACCGGCCACAGCACCATGCTCACACCCAGACAGTGCAGGATACCAAACCAGATGAGAATGCTTTGATCCAAAAAGCCAAGCAGGTACATGCCGGCACTGACTCCGGTAACCAGCAGACCGCAACCGGTCACCACCAGACCCCGGCGTACTGGGTGGGAGGAAAAGTTGACGCAAATGCCGGAGAGCAGAATAAACAGGATTCCGCCCCACCGGGTGGATAGTGTGTATATGCCTTTCAGAAAAGGATCCGTCAGCTCTATGATGTCGAATACATACACAAGATCGGTGATCAGGTGGATGGCTACCATTGCAAGGATAAACACACCACGCAGGAGATCCAGTTCCCAGATGCGCTTTTTCAAGGGAAACACCTACATTAATAAAATAGTGGATTTATTATACCAATAATGTACAATGATTTCCACCCTTTTTGAAAATAATAAATTTTTACCCCCTTGTTTCCGGAGCCGGTTGGAAGTATAATTATGAAAATGTTTAAACGCACGGAGGCGTCGAAAGAATGTTAAAAAAGGCATTCCTTTTAATATCCGCATTGGCGGCAGTAGGCTTGTGCTGGTGCACAGGCGGATTTACCGGACTTCACTGGCTGTGGCAGCTGCCGGCGGGTTTTTTGAGCTGCTATTTTGTCCTGCTGTTGCTTACAGGTATTTTGGTGTTGGTCATGACCGCCCTTGTGGACATGGACAAGCCCCAGGAAAAGGATAACGGTTTTTACCGGGCGGTGGTTCACGGGCTGATTTCTGTGGCACTGCCTGTTTTGCGGGTCCGGATCCATACTGAAGGACTGGAAAAGAAGCCGGAGGGCAAGTGCCTGGTGGTCTGCAACCATTTGTACGATCTTGACCCGGCATTTCTTCTCAATGCATTTCCCGAGAAAAAGCTGGCGTTTATCTCCAAGCGGGAAGTGGACGATATGTTTGTGATCGGAAAATTCCTGCACAAACTGCGGGGACAGCCCATCAACCGCGAAAACGACCGGGAAGCTCTGAAAACGATCCTCAATTGCATTCAGATCATTAAGGAGGATAACGCTTCGGTGGCGGTATTCCCGGAGGGCTATGTGAGCTTGGACAGAAAGCTCCATCACTTCCGCTACGGTGTCTTTAAAATCGCCCAGAGAGCAAATGTTCCTGTTGTGGTCTGTACCCTGCGGAACACCCACTTAATTATGAAAAACTTCAAAATGCTGAAGCCGACAGATGTGCATGTGCATCTGGTGGGCGTGATCTATCCGGAGAAGTTCCGGGGAGTCACGGCGGTGGAGCTTGGCAGCCGGGTATATAAAATGATGGCAGACGATCTGGGACCGGAGTTGGTGCTCCAGACCGAAATTACGGATGCCACTTGATTTATAGCGGTTTTGCGGCTATAATAAATTGTCAATTGTAAATAACCCCAATTATGAGGAGAGGATAGAATATGAAGAACAGCGAAAAAACTTTGGATATGATCGTAAACCTGTGTAAGAACAGAGGCTACGTTTACGCCGGCTCCGAGATCTACGGCGGCCTGGCAAACTCCTGGGACTACGGCCCTTTGGGTGTGGAGTTCAAGAACAATGTTAAGAAGGCATGGCTGAAGAAGTTCGTCCAGGAGTCCCCCTACAATGTGGGTCTGGATGCTGCAATCATCATGAATCCTACCACCTGGGTGACCACCGGTCATGTGGGCTCCTTCTCTGATCCCCTGGTGGACTGCAAGGGCTGCGGCTCTCGTCAGCGCGCTGACCAGTTGATCTCCGCTTCCGAGAGCGGCAAGACTGTCAATGTGGATGCCATGGACACCAAGCAGATGAATGCCTTCATCGAAGAGCACGAGGATGTTGTCTGCCCCGTCTGCGGCAAACACCACTTCACCTCCATCCGCAACTTCAACCTGATGTTCCAGACTAAGATTGGCGTTACCGAGGACTCCTCCTCCATCGCTTATCTGCGTCCTGAAACCGCACAGGGCATTTTCGTTAACTTCGCAAACATCCAGCGTACCACCCGTAAGAAGCTGCCCTTCGGTGTCTGCCAGGTTGGCAAGGCCTTCCGTAATGAGATCACTCCCGGCAACTTTACTTTCCGTACCCGTGAATTTGAGCAGATGGAGTGCGAATTTTTCTGCCAGCCCGGTACTGACCTGGAATGGTTTGCCTACTGGAAGGACTTCTGTAAAAACTGGCTGATCAGCCTTGGCATTAAAGAAGATTCCCTGCGTCTGCGGGACCATGATCCCGCTGAGCTGGCATTCTACTCCCGCGCTACCACCGATATTGAATATCAGTTCCCCTTCGGCTCCGGCTGGGGCGAGCTGTGGGGTATTGCTGACCGTACCGACTATGACCTGGGCCGCCATCAGGAGGCTTCCGGCAAGAGCCTGGAATACTACGATCAGGAGCGCAACGAGCATTATATTCCCTATGTCATCGAGCCTTCCCTGGGCTGCGACCGTGTGGCGCTGGCCTTCCTGTGTGAGGCTTACGATGAAGAAGTTGTGGGTCAGGATAAGAAGGGTAACCCCGACATCCGTACCGTTCTGCATCTGCATCCTGCTCTGGCTCCCTTCAAGGCGGCAGTTCTGCCTCTGTCCAAGAAGCTGAGCCCCAAGGCAGAGGAAATCTACGCAGAGCTGCGGAAGTACTTCATGGTGGACTTTGACGATGCCGGCTCCATCGGCAAGCGTTACCGCCGTGAGGACGAGATCGGCACCCCCCTGTGCATCACCGTGGACTTCCAGACTGTTGGAGACGAGACCACCGAGGCTGACAACTGTGTCACCGTCCGTGACCGTGACACCATGGAGCAGGTCCGTATCCCCATCAGCGAGCTGAAGAACTATATCGAAGAAAAGTGCAGATTCTAAAAGCCAAGGGAGTTTCTGAAAAGAAACTCCCTGACCACTATAAAGGAAGGTGCGGCTGTGTTTAACCAAGCTTACGACGGAAATTATATACAGATCGACCGAAAGATCCTGGAAGAGAATGCAGCTGCCGTGACAGCGTATGTAAAAACACCTGTTATCGCCGTGGTGAAATTTGACGGCTACGGCATGACCGTACCGGAAGCTGCCCGGGCATGGCAGAAGGCTGGCGCGGCCATGTTTGCTGTGGCGGAAAGCTGGGAGGCCGTGGCGCTGCGGGAAGCAGGCTTTACAGAGGATATTCTTTTGATGGCTCCGGTGTCTGATACCAAGACATTGCAGGAACTGCTGGAGAAAAATATCATTCTCACCGCGGGAGATCTGGAGAACGCCCGGTTCTATCTGGAAAACAAGGGCGATGCCCCGGTGCGTGTCCATGTGAAGGTGGACACGGGCATGGGTCGCTTTGGTGTGCGCTGGACAGACACACAGCAGTTGAAGGAAATCTATGCTTTGGAGGGGCTCTCTTTTGAGGGTATTTTCTCCCACTTCGGCAAATCCTTTGAAAAGGAATATAAGCTGACCAAACTGCAGCTGGACAGATTCCTGGACACCTTGAAAGTTCTGGAGGACTCCGGTATCCCTGTCGGCATGCGTCATATCGCCAACAGCTGTGCCGCTCTGCGGTTTCCTGAGACACGGCTGGACGCGGTGCGTGTTGGCTCTGCTCTGGTGAACGGCTTGCTGACCTCTGTTCCGGTCCCCTTAAAAACCGCCCATGTGTGCAAGGCCCGTGTGGTAGCGGTAAAGCAGCTGAAAAAAGGCGATACCATGGGCTATGCCTCTGTCTGCAGAGCAAAGAAGGATACCACGGCAGTTGTGGTAGCGGTGGGCTTCAGCGTGGGCTTCGGCATGACCGGCGCTCCCGACCCTTATCCTTTCATAGATTTTGCGTCTTATATGTACCACCTGCTTCAGCGCTATCTGCGGCCTCCGGTCGCAATATTTGGCGATAAGAGTCTGCCTTTGATCGGCAGGGTGGGCAGCCAATATACACTGTTTGAAGCCGCCGGTACCGATATAAAGCCCGGCGACTATGTGACAGTCCGCATCCCGCTGCTCCAGTACCCCGGCAAACGCGTATTCATCGATTAAAAAGTTCCGCCCCGGAGAAATCTCCGGGCCTTTCTCTTGTTTTAGATAAGGGTACGGAAAAATGCTTCATTCTGACCGTCGGTAAAACGGCGGTACCGTTCGCCGGCCTGCTGAATGATCTGCGCAGAACGCTCATAAGAACAGTGGCTCTTGTATTGACATTGCTGGCAATGGACACAGTCGCATTTTATTAAATATGTGTCGAAAGGTGTCTGGCCGTGATCCAGAGAGTCGTAGAGTTTTTGAACATCATGCTGCTGGTACAGCTTTCCCAACACAAGACGGATCTTGTGATCTTCGAGTTCCGCTTGCTTTAAACGCAAGTATCTCCCGACACAGCTGAAATAGGAAGCATCCTTGTCAGAAAGAACATTGCTGCCAAGAAGTGCATCAAGATAATCCATAACAGCACGATAGCGTCCCAGCTTATACGCTGCATAGGAGAGTGTTACATAGGTCAACAGTGTGTTGTGGGTATTATCCATCGGCAAGCCGGCCAAATCATGGAAATTCCTGACACGACTTATGACTGTGCGGATCTTATTGTGGAAATTCAAAAGCATTGCCAAATCTGCATTGTTGGCAGAAGCGGCATTCCGGAATGTATTATACACCATATCACCCAAAGCGAATTCACATACAGGCTCGATCAGCCGAAGCGCTCTGGATTCGGAAAAACCGGGAACTACGATCTGGTAGCTGTCAAAGCCCAGGAAAGAATAGTTGCGGATATATACAGGCTTACCGAGATCACGGTACAGATCCAGCATGTAAGCGAGCAATTCATGGTTGTTTTTATTGCGCAGATCGGCGAATTCCGTACATGCTCTCTGGCAGGTTTCCTCTTCAATAAAAAAGTCTGCGGCGAAAAGGCCGTTGCCGGTTTCAATTTGGTTGAGAGCATTGTGTGCGGCAGGAATGCTGTGTGCTTCTTCCAGCAGACTGCCGTTATGCTGGATATAGAAATTTCGAATATTCTTGCCTTGAAACAGTTCTGTCAGGGTGCGGTCAATAGCGATTTCCAAAACGGGATCGGCACAAATATTTACATTGTACCGATGGGTGTGCTTGTCGATGATACGGGTGGCAACCACAGGGAAACCGTTGCCCAAAGAAAAATCAAAAAGCTGCACATCGTATCTTTCGTTGCTGCGGATAGCGTCAAGGATCTTTGTGGCGGTGGGAAACTGACGGATCACAGATTCGGGGATGGGCGGAACGGCTTTTTTCTGGGTCAATACCGTGATCGTGCTTCTGCGCTCCATGATTTCCGAGAGTGCGTGGATACAGGCTTCTTGGGGGGAGTTACCTGCGCAGCAGCCGTTGGCAGAATAAATATGTTCCACAAACCCGGCAGGAAGATATACATACTTCTGCTCGAACAGACTGTAGAACGGAACAGTCAGGATTTTATCCTCATCCGTACAAGCATACGCTTTACACTGAGCGGCCAGCTTTTTACGGGTCAGGCCATGACCGTAGGATTGGATGATAGGATCCATCCATTCGCCGTTCTCCTCCAATTCCTGCAAAGTCATATACTTGCCGTCGGGAGCATAGCTTTGCAGACTCATCTGAGGGTCTCTTCCAATGGACTGAAACTTATACAAAAACAGACCGCATTGGAGACGCTCAATAAATTCGCCGTAGGCGCTGGCTCTTGCCAAGGCTTTTGTGACACCCTTGCCGTTGGTAAAGAAGGGATATGCACCTTTCACAGAAACATTCAGGCTCCAGCATTCATCAAGGCCGGAATTGTTCCATTTTTCTTCCAGTTCGATGCCCAGAGATTTTAGAATACCGCTGATTTTCTCAACAGTCTGCTCCGGATGCGCGTCTTTGAATTTTTCGTTAATATCCTGCATGGCGGCCTCCTGATGGGTTAAGAATACTTGATTAAAGTTTACACCAAAACAATCCAAAAAGCAATATGGGTTGTAACTTCAAGAATGTGTATAATTTAGGGGCAAGCGGGCATACTCCTAAGAAGAAAATTCCAGGAGGGGACACTATGCAGGTAAAAGACATCATGACCCGGGGGGTCATCAGCATCGGCGCGGATGAAACCGCTGAGGTGGCAGCCCGGACGCTGACACAATATAATATAGGTGCGCTGCCGGTGTGCGGTGCAGATGGGAAGCTTTGCGGCATGGTAACGGACCGGGATCTGGTGATCCGCTGCATGGCATCCGGCAGGCAGCCTGCCAATACCAAGGTGCGGGAAATCATGACCAGTCAGGTCACCTCCGTCAAGCCGGATATGGACACCGGTGTGGCGGCACATCTCATGGGCAGACAGCAAATTCGCCGTCTCCCGGTGACGGAAAACGGTCGCCTTTGCGGTATGATAAGCCTGGGAGACCTTGCCGGCAGAGAGGACAGCGTCATGGATGCGGCCGATGCGCTGACCGATATTACCTCCAATCTGTCAGAACGCTGAATTTATTTCAATTTCACCAAAAAAGCGCTTGACTTTTTGTGGAACATGTCGTATGATAGTCGAGCTGTCGCAAAAAACGGCTTCTGAAAAAAGATCAAAAAAAAAGAATGAAAAATTCTAAAAAAATTCTTGACAAACAGAACCCTTTGTGATATTATAATTTAGCTGTGCGATGAACGGCAAATGCCGGGAGCACAGTAAAGTTCTGTACCTTGTAAATTGAATAACGCAAAGACGAACTAAAAACACCTTGGACAATTAAATGGATTGTTCAAATCGTTGATAGAAACGAATTAACAGCCAACGAAAATTCTTGAGTAAAATTTGCTAGACAAATTGCTTAGAAAAAGATTTTAAGACTTCGGTCTTGAGATACAATTTTTTGAGAGTTTGATCCTGGCTCAGGACGAACGCTGGCGGCGTGCCTAACACATGCAAGTCGAACGGACGAGGGGAGCTTGCTCCCTGAGTTAGTGGCGAACGGGTGAGTAACGCGTGAGGAACCTGC
>JAZUMW010000070.1:0-13269 GCA_045603825.1 Faecousia sp. | reverse complement strand
AATCAAGGGAAACTACATAAGGCAAAGAGTAAAATAAGCGAAAAACCACCATATAGCACTGTTTTTGAGTGGTTTTAGAGGATTTGTTAGATAAATTCCAATTTGTCTAACAGTATATTTGCGCACCTTTTCTTCGTTTTTGCCTGTGTTTACGCACCGTTATACTGCTCTTTCGCAAAAAAGAAGTAACTTTTGTGTACCAAAAGTTACTTCTTTTTTTATCCAAGCCGCAGGCTTGGCATATCATCACCGCGCGAAGCGTGGTGCATATCATCAGCCCCTTTGGGGCTGTATCTCATCACGCGTCAGCGTGCATCCTCCTGCGGCTTGATGAGATGCAACACTTCGTGTTGGTGATATACAATGCTCCGCATTGATGATATGCAACGGCAAGCCGTTGATTTTTGCACTTAAAAGTGATATAATTCCAATGAAAGGGGTGTTTATATGGCAAAAAACTACTTGTTAATTTACGCAGAACAGCTTGCAACAGAAATTGAATTGCTTTGCCAGAATATCAAAGCACCGTCAAACACTCTTTTCCAAATCCGCAAAAGTTCAAGCAGCGTTTACGCAAACATCCGTGAAGCAAATTATGGACAGAGTAAAGCGGATATGCTTTCAAAATTTGAAATTGCTCTTAAGGAATGTAGCGAAACCGAAGGTTGGTTGCGGTTGTTATATAACACAAACAGCATTGGTGAAGAAACATATAAAAATTATCGAAATCTTTGCGGTCGTATCCGGCGAATGTTGATTTCAAGCTGCAAAACCTTAAAGGAGAATGCGAAATGAAAAGATATACTTCTCGTGCAACAAAGTTGCTTGCGATAGCTGCTTTGATTTGTGGCGCAGTAGTGCTGATCGGTATTATCCTTGCTTTTGCAGGCATTGAAAATATCGAATTACCCATTTGTCTGATATTGATGGGTGGACTGTTAGGTATTATATTTTTCAGTTGCTTCCTTGCCGAAAAAAGTAGAACCTTGATCATGGATACAGATAGAGTCATTTTCCCCAGAGGTGCGGAAATAAATAAAAAGACGGTTTCTCAAAAAACTGTTGTCAGAATATGTGATATTGGTTCTGTAGAAAGTAAATTTCACAAAGGTGACAAGCTTATTTCTGATGATTGCTTTTTCTATACGTTAAGGTTAAAAGATGGAACGAGTGTTACTGTTACTCTTTATGCTTACGGCAAAGAAGCTGAAAAAGAAATTTGGGAAACCATCCAAAGCAGTATTGTGTAATTCACGCACCTTTTCGCTTTTCTTACCTATATGTATACACCGTTATATTGCTCTTTCACAAACAAAAGCCCCCATCTTATCGATGGGGGCTTTTTTATCAGAAGAAATCGTAATCGTTCATATCCGGGGTGTTGGAGATCACCAGGGTGTCGTAATAGGCGTAATAGTAGGTATCCCCCTCATGAAGTCCCGAAAGGATCTGGACATTCTCTCCGTCGGACACGCCCACCGTCACCGTCACGGGGTTTATCAGCACCTCGTTTTCAGCATCGTAGCCGGTATAGACCAGAGTCTGTGTTCCCTGCTCCACCAGCGCCGCCACGGGCACGCACAGCACCTCCCGCGCCGTATCCAGGGTGAAGAAGGCGGAGGCGGTCATGCCCGGGAGCATATCGCCGCTTTTCTCCAGCTTCAGCTCCACGGTAAACTTGCTGTTGCCGCCGCTGTTTTCACCGGTGCCGGAAACCCGGGTCACCAGGGCGGTGAACCGCTCGCCGGTGAGGGCATCCACGGTAATATCCGCCTGCTGTCCCACCTGGATGCTGCCGATGTCCGTTTCATCCACGGTGATCTGCAGGATCATCTCCTCCTGGCTTGTCACGGATGCCACCGTCACCGTATCCAGAGTATACCGCTCCACCGTCTGGGTGGTGCCGCCGTAGCTTCCGTAGCTGCCGTAAATACCGCTGAAGTCCACATTGGGATAGCTGGGGTAGCTGGGATACACCGGATCTGTGGGGGTGGTGGGATCTTCGGGCTGAGAGGGCTCCTCCGGCTGTGTCTGGGACTGCACCCGCACCAGCCAGACAAAATTGCCCTCCATATCACCGGCAAACAGGAGAATATCCTCCGCCTTCAGCGCGGAAGCATCCAGCTGCACCCACTGTCCCTCCTGCAGCTCATACACCGGCGCGGTGCCGGAGTAGACCACGCTCTGGGTCATCAGCGCGGTATCCAGGGGAACCCCGGACAGGTCCGTATAATCCGGGATCTGCAGGATCTGGGGATTGATATTCACCGCCAGACCCTCCGGGCCCACTGCCGTGATCCGGCCCACATAGTTGATATAGGAGGTCTCGTCGTCCCCGTTGGGAGCGTTAGCAAGCAGCTGCAGGGTATAGCCCCCGGAGGCGGCGAGCATATATGCCCCGTCGGTGTCCACACCGGTGACCACGCCGGTGGCAGGGGCGGTGAGGGTGCGGGTCTGATATAGCCCGAACAGCTCCAGCATCAAGTCCTCATACTCCCGGTGGAGCTGGGTGAGCTGATAAAATTCCGCGGTGTGGCCGGTATCGGTGAGCTTAAAGAGGGTATCGCCCTCCTGGGCATCCTCCCCGGCATCCACCTTCACGGAGGACACCGTTCCGGAATAGGCCACAGCGTTCCACTGGCTGTGGATATACATTTCTCCGGTACCCAGCAGGTTGCCGTCATACAGAACCGTCACGGTCTGTCCCGGCGCATCCCCTTCATCGGGGAACACCACCGTGAGGATACCCTCCCGGTTGGTTTCCACCAGGCCTTCCCGCTCTTCTCCGTCCACAGACACGGTAACGGCATCGCCGGTCATCCGGTCCGTCTGGGTCTGCACCTGCACCGCCATTTTGCCGTCCAGAGACAGCACCGCCAGAGCGCCGTACTGCAGCATCACATCCTGCACCTTGTCACCCTTCTGGGCATAGACCGTTTTCACCAGACCGTCGGCCTGGGCGGTGACGGTATCGGGTGCCTCGTCCTCACCGGCATCCTGGATATCCTCCCGGAGCTCCTCCATGGTCTCCTGCACCTGGGAGATGGCAGTCATCACCGTCACAGGGTCCACGGTAGCGATGGCATCGCCCTCCTTCACCAGATCGCCGTTGCCCACCAGATAGCCGGTGAGCTTCACATCCGCCGGTACGGTGACCTCCACAGCCTCCTGGCTCTGCAGCGTGCCGCCGCCCAAAAGCCGCGTCTGGATAGTGGCCTTTTCTGCCGTTGCCGAGAGGATGCTGGCCTGCACCTCGTCGGAATTCTGACCGTTCCGGGCCAGCATGGGCATTATCGCCAGCAGTACCACCAGGGCAGCGATCAACACCCAGGAAATTATTTTTCTGATTTGTTTTTTCTGCTTTTTGTCCATAGCTTAGCCTCCGTAATGCAGGGCGTCGATGGGCTTCATCTTGGCGGCCTTATTGGCAGGATACAGGCCGAAGATAATGCCGATAAAGAAGCAGAACACCACTGCCGCGATCACCACGCCGCCGTCCAGGGCAAAGGACATGCCCGTGCTGGCCACAATGGTGGTGACGATCTGCAAAATGGCCCAGCTGAGGAAAATGCCCAGGCAGCAGCCCATCATGCACAGCACCACAGCCTCCATGAGAAACTGCAGCAGGATGTTGCCCCGGCTTCCGCCGATGGCCTTACGGATGCCGATCTCCCGGGTACGCTCGGTGACGGTGACCATCATGATGTTCATGATGCCGATGCCGCCCACGATGAGGGAGATGGCGGCGATACCGCCCAGCAAAATGGAGAGCATGGAGGTCACAGACTCCATAGCCTCCTCCAGAATATCCTGGGAGGAGATGCTGAAGGCATCCTCGTCCTCGTCAAAGCGGTCCAAAAGAATCTCCTCCAGGGCATCGTGTGCCATTTCCACCGTGCCGCCCTGGGCGGCGCTGACATAGAAGGAGGTCACATCCATGCTTGCCGTCGCGGACAGCCGCACCAGGCTGGTATAGGGCATATAAGCCATCATGGTGCCGGAGGTGAGCACGGAGGTGAGGGAATCCTCGTCCTCCTGCAGAACGCCCACCACGGTGTACTTCACCGTGCCGATGGTCACTGCCTCGCCAATGCAGTCGATGTAGCCCAGCAGCTCCTCGGCTGCCGTCTCGTTAAGGACGCACACATAGCTGCTGTTGGCGATGTCGGCGTTTTTCAGCCAGCGGCCCATGGAAAGCTGCAGGCCCTGAATATCGTAATAGGCGGGGGTGGTGCCGTACACCGTCATGGTGCCGGTCTCCCCCTTGGCGCTTGCCGCCAGGGTATCGTTGATGGCGGGAGCGATGAGGCCGATGTCCTCTTCCTCCATCCATTCATCCAGGGTCTGCAAATCGATGGGCAGACCCTTATCGTCGGAAATATTCACCGTCAGCAGTGAGCTGCCCAGACTGGACACGGTCTCCGTGACGGAGTTGGTGGCGCCGTTTACCAGGCTCACCAGCACCACCAGAGCCATAACGCCGATGATGATGCCCAGCATGGTCAGCACCGCCCGGAGTTTGTTTGCGCCGATGGAGCGCGGCGCCATTTTCAGTGATAACATTACAGCGCCACCTCCGAAATTCTGCCATCCAAAATGTGGATGACCCGGGAGGCCTGTCTGGCCACATCGTTGTCGTGGGTGATGAGGACGATGGTGTTGCCCTGCGCATGGAGCTCGTGGAAAATATCCTTGATCTCCTGGCTGGTGACAGAGTCCAGGTTGCCCGTGGGCTCGTCAGCCAGGATCAGACTGGGGTTTGTCACCAACGCTCTTGCGATGGCCACACGCTGCTGCTGACCGCCGGAGAGCTCCGTGGGCAGGTGCCTGGCGCGCTGGGTCAGACCCACCCGTTCCAGGGCCTCCTTCACCCGTTTTTGCCGCTGGGCGCGGGGGATCTTCTGATAGATCAGAGGCAGCTCCACATTTTCCTCAGCCGTCAGCTTGGGGATGAGGTTAAAGCTCTGGAACACGAAGCCCACCTTCTTGTTCCGCACCTGTGCCAGCTGTTTTTCCGTATAAAGCTCAATGGGCAGGCCGTCCAGCCGGTAGGTACCGGCATCGGCAATGTCCAGACAGCCGATGATGTTCATGAGGGTGGACTTACCGCTGCCGGAGGGGCCGATGACGCTGACGAACTCATGGGGATAGATGTGCAGCGTGGCGTGATCCAGCGCCTTCACCCGTTCATCGCCCACAAGATAGATCTTGCACAAATCTTTAATATCGATCATGGCGCTACCTCTTATCCGCCGTAGCCTGCGGGCACCCGGCCGTCCCATTCGCCTTCGGGCATTTGACCGCTCCAGTCGCCCTCGGGTCGCTGACCGCCGTTCTGCCAGTCACCGCCGGAGGAGGTGCCGCTCATGCCGCTCATGCCGCTCATGCCGGTCATATTCATAAACAGATCCATGAAGGTCATGGACTCGGTGTAGTACACCGTCTGACCCACGCTCAGGCCGGACTTGATCTCCACGAAATTGCTGCCCTGCAGGCCCACCACCACATCGGTCTTGCCGCCGTACTCCTTCAATTCTTCATCATAGGAGGTGTAGACATAAGCGCCGGTGCTGGTCTGGTGCAGCGCCTCCACGGGAATGATGATGGCGTTGTCCACGCCCTGGATCCGCACATCCACCTCGGCGGTCATGCCGGGGAGCATGCCGTCGAACTTATCCAGAAGGATCTCGGCGGTGTAATAGCCCTCCGAGGCAGTCTTGTCGATCTCCGTGACAACGCCCTTCAGGGTCTCCTCCGTGACAGAGGAAACGGTGATGTCCGCCGTCTGTCCCAGCTCCAGGGCCAGAATGTCGGATTCATCCACGGTGATGGTCACGGACATCTGCTCATCGGGAGACAGGGTGACGATGTCGGTGGGGGCGTCTTCCTCGTCCAGGTCCACCACCTCGTATACGCTGCCGCTGATGGGGGCGATGAGACCGCCGTAGCGCTGCAGCTGCAGCAGCTCCAGCAGAGTCTGCTCCGCCTCGCTCCGCTCCCGGAGCAGGGCATCGTAATTCACGCTGGTCTCGGTGTCGGTCAGGGAAAACAGCTTGGTGCCGTCGCTGACCTTGTCATTTTCATCCGCAAGGACGCTGCTGATGCTGCCGGCATAGCCGGTGATGGCCAGGCGGTTGTGGATATAAAGAGCTCCTGTGCCCAGGAGGGTATCTTTCAAAGCCACGGTGACCTCCGCGCCGTCCTCCGGGCCGTTGTCGCTGACCAGGACGGTGGCAGTCGTACCCGCAACGGAATCCACCGTGCCGGTGACAGTCTCACCCTCCGGCAGGGTCACGGTGACGCTGTCACCCACAGCCAGCTTGTCGGTCTGGATGTCCACGGCCATATAGCCGTCCAGGGACAGTACCGCCAGAGCGCCGTGCTCCATCATTACATCCGCAACCTTGTCGCCCTTGGCGGCATAAATGCGCTTCACCCGTCCGGACACACCGGAGCGGACAGAGCTGCTGACCTCGTCAGACTCGGCATCGCTGATGCTCTCGTCAAGCTCCTCGATGGTTTCCTGCAGGTCTGCCAGGGCAGTTTTGACCGATGTCATATCCGCAACGGCCAGCAGGTCGCCCGCGGCCACCGTGTCGCCGAATTCCACCAGTATCTCCTCCAGCTCCACGCCTTCGGGGACAGACACGGTTTCCGTGTCCACATTGGCAAGGCTGCCGGAGCCGGATACCACGGTGCTGATGGTGCCGGTGTTGACGGTGTAGGACAGCACCTCGCCGGACATGGTGTTGAACCGCTCCTGCACCTTCCGCTGGAAGTAGCTCACAGCGATGACAATGGCAAGGGCCACCACCGCCACGATGATGAGAACGGTGATGAGGGTTTTCCGTCTTTTTCGTTTTTTGGACTTTCCAAGGGCTTCAAACAAGGCCTCGTTGCTGGCAGCCTCCCCGGGCTGCAGGATCTGTTCTTCCCGTTCTTCTTTACGCATGGCGGCTCCTTTCAGATTTGGAGATTTTATACAGTGTCATTTTAATATTCCTGCCTTTTGCAGGATTAAACGAAATAAAAACGAATTGTGAAAACTTCTTGAACGCGGCAACGAATTCCCTGCGCCCTTGGCTCCCTCTGATGAGGGCAGATTTCCCCGATAGCGGGGAAAATGTCCGCGAAGCGGACAAAAGGGGCGCGGGCCCGGCAGGGCTGGCAAAAATCTTTGATTTTTGACTGAGGGAGAGAAATACAGTAATTTGCCATATCTCTCATTATTCTACCCTCAGTTTTCCCATTGTGCAAGAAATATTTTGTCCGCAGGACGCATACATTCGTGCTTGACAAAAGTCCTCTCAGAGCATATAATGTGGTAAACCGTTGAAGAAGAGTGAGTAAGCTGTCCTTCAGTTTCTCCCAGAGAGCCGCGGGTGGTGGGATCGCGGCAGGAACCGGATGGCCCAATGGACTTCTGAGGGCAATCAGAACAGGCTTTCCTTAGTATGTACGCCGGAGTGATGCTCCGTCAAAGGCATCAGCGTATGTTGGTACGCGTAAAGGTGGGCGCTGAGCGCGCCAAGCCGGGTGGCACCGCAGGATCCGTCCTGTCCCAGCAGTATTTGCTATGGGGCAGGTTTATTTTTTTATAATGGGCCCCAAAAGCCTCCCTCTGATGAGGGTAAGCGAAGCGCCGTCGCGGTAGTGAATGACAGTCCAGTGGACTGTCAGAGCCGCGACCGGGCTGCCCGCAGGCAGCGTGGCACGACGAAGTCGTGACGGAGGGAGAGAATACACGCAGTCTCTCCCCCAGTCATATTGCCTAACATCGGCAATATGCCAGCCCCCTCGTCAGAGGGGGCCATTACGGAAAGGAGTATGGTTATGGAAATTCCCTACAAAATTTATCTGAATGAAGACGAGATGCCCAAAGCATGGTATAACCTCCGGGCAGATATGGTGAACAAACCCGCCCCTCTGCTGAACCCCCAGACCCTCCAGCCCATGACGGCTCAGGAGCTGTCGGAGGTATTCTGCTCCGACCTGGTGGCCCAGGAGCTGGATGAGGAGACCGCCTACATCCCCATCCCGGAGCCCATCCGGAATTTCTACAAGATGTACCGCCCGGCACCCCTGGTGCGGGCCTACTGTCTGGAGGAAAAGCTCCGGACTCCCGCGAAAATCTACTATAAATTCGAGGGCAACAACACCTCCGGCTCCCACAAGCTGAACTCCGCCATCGCCCAGGCCTACTACGCCAAGAAGCAGGGCCTTACGGGCGTCACCACCGAGACCGGCGCCGGTCAGTGGGGTACTGCCCTTTCCATGGCTTGTTCCTACTTCGGTCTGGACTGCCGGGTGTTCATGGTGAAGGTGTCTTATGAGCAGAAGCCCTTCCGCCGGGAGGTCATGCGCACCTACGGTGCCACCGTCACCCCCTCCCCCTCCATGGATACCCAGGTGGGACGGAAAATTTTGCAGGAGCACCCCGGCACCACAGGCAGCCTGGGCTGTGCCATCAGCGAGGCTGTGGAGACCGCCTCCCAGGACCCCGGCACCCGGTATGTTTTGGGCAGCGTGCTGAATCAGGTTATGCTCCACCAGTCCATCATTGGCCTGGAGACCAAGGCCGCTTTGGATAAATACAATATCACTCCGGACATCATCATCGGCTGTGCCGGCGGCGGCTCCAACCTGGGCGGTCTTATTGCTCCCTTTGTGGGAGAAAAGCTTCGGGGCGAAAAGGATTACCGCATCATCGCCGTAGAGCCCTCCTCCTGCCCCAGCTTCACCCGTGGCGTGTACGCCTACGACTACTGCGACACCGGCAAGGTCTGTCCCCTGTCCAAAATGTACACCCTGGGCTCCGGCTACATTCCCGCAGCCTCCCATTCCGGCGGCCTGCGGTACCACGGCATGAACTCCACCCTCTCCCAGCTCTACCATGACGGCGTGATGGAGGCCATCTCCGTACCCCAGACCGCTGTCTTTGAAGCCGCGGAGGCCTTTGCCCGGGTGGAGGGCATCCTGCCTGCCCCGGAGAGCAGCCACGCCATCAAGGTCGCAATCGACGAGGCCATGAAGTGCAAGCAGACCGGGGAGGAAAAGACCATCGTCTTCGGTCTTACGGGAACCGGCTATTTTGACATGACCGCCTACGAAAAATTGCACGACGGCAAGATGACCGACTATATACCCACCGACGAGGAGCTCCTGGCCGGCCGCGGCAAGCTGCCTGCAGTATAAGAAAGCTTCGGGCCGTATTTGCATTTTTTCCCAAATCGTGCTATACTGCCCGTGAGGTGACCGCTTATGGTAAACGCAAAAGCAAAAAAAGAACTGCTCCGCAGTGTAAAATTCATTCTCTTCTCCATCAGTGCCGGCATCATTCAGATCGGCAGCTTTACCCTTTTGAACGAGCTGCTGCATTTGAGCTACTGGGTCAGCTATCTCATTTCCCTGGCCCTGTCCGTGGTGTGGAATTTCACTCTGAACCGGAAATTCACCTTCCGCTCTGCCAATAATGTTCCCATCGCCATGCTGAAGGTGGCTTTGTTCTATCTGGTGTTCACGCCCCTGTCCACCTGGCTGATGGCCGTCCTCACCGAGCCTGCCTACGGACTTGTGTGGAACGGCTATGTGGCAGAAATTATCATCATGCTCCTGAACTTCATCACAGAGTATTTTTACCAGCGGTTCGTGGTCTTCGGCAAGTCCATCGATACCGCAAAATGAAGGCTTGCAAAATTTTTCTTGCATTTTTTACCATTATATGGTAACATAAGCCAGTCAATCTTCCGCTATGGTATATGCTCATAATATGGTTGAGCGTTTCTACAAACCACCTTAAATGGTTGTCTACCGGCCTTTGGAGGACAATCATTTTCTCCGAGTATCTTTGTATGCCCGAAGAAGCATATTCCAAAAAGAAACGGAGCGATCATTATGAAGTATGTATGTGACATGTGCGGATGGATCTACGATGTGGAGCAGGGTGCTCCCAAGCATAAGATCCCTGCCGGCACGCTGCCGGAGGACATTTCCAAATATTCCGGCTGTCCCGTTTGCGGAGCGGACTGGGAATCCTTTACAAAGCTGGATGCCGTAAAATCCGTACCCACCATTCAAAAGCCGGAGCACGCCACCTGGAGTGCCATGAAATACCAGGACAAAACAGAATCTGACCGTTAAAAAAACGCCTCCCGGATACGATAGTATCCCGGGAGGCGTCCTGCATATGCTGAGAAAGGATATTTCTTCCTGCAGGGCGGATTTTGTTGACAGGTGTCGTTATTTGGGGTATTCTTTATATAACGATTTTTACCGGGAAAGGAGCAGCTATGATCTACGATGTACTGATTGTGGGCGGCGGTGTTATCGGCGGCATGCTGGCCCGGGAGCTAAGCCGTTATGATTGCACTGTCTGCCTTCTGGAAAAGGAAAACGATGTGGCCATGGGTGCCTCCAAAGCCAACAGCGGCATCATCCACGGCGGCTACGACCCGGAGCCGGGTACGCTGAAGGCACAACTGAACACCACCGGTGTGGAGCTGCTGTACCATGCCGCCCGGGAGCTGAATGTTCCCCATGTACAAAACGGCTCTATGGTGTGTGCTTTTTCTGCTGAGGAGGAGCCTCAGCTGGAAATGCTGTACCGCCGGGGTCTTGAGAATCATATTCCCAACCTTTCCCTTTTGTCCGGGGATGAAGCCCGTGTCTTGGAGCCGGAGCTGTCGCGTGCCGTGACAAAGGTCTTGTATGTGCCCAACGCGGGCATCGTCTGCCCCTATTCCCTCACCGTTGCCGCCATCGGCAACGCAATGGACAACGGAGTTGCCTTGAAATGCGGCTTTGCGGTCAGTGTCATTGAGCATGATGGGGTTTTCACCCTGCATTCTGCCGCCGGAGAAAGGGTACAGGGCCGGTATGTGGTCAACTGTGCGGGAGCCTGCTCCGACCGCGTTGCCCGTCTTGCGGGAGATGACTTCTTTACCATCATTCCCAGAGCCGGCGAATACATGCTTTTGGACAAAGCCGAGGGCAGCCGTGTCCGCCACACCCTGTTCCAATGTCCCACCAAAGAGGGCAAGGGTATTTTGGTGTCCCCCACCGTCCACGGCAACCTCCTTACCGGTCCCACCGCAGCCCGTGTCCCCACCGCCGAAAGCCGGGACACCACCCCGGAGGGTCTGGACACCGTGGCAAAATTTGCAGCCAAGAGCGTCCCCGGCATCAATTTCCGCCAGGTAATCACCTCCTTCACCGGCATCCGTGCCTCGGAGCAGGGAGGCGACTTCATCCTGCAGTCCTCTGCCGCTGTCCCCGGCCTCATCCACGCCGGAGCGGTGGACTCCCCGGGACTGACCTGCTGCGTGTCCATCGCCCGGTACCTTGTACAGCTTTTGGCTGACCAGGGTCTTGTCCTTACCCCCAGGGAAGGCTGGGACGGCCGCCGCGGTGACCCCCACTTCTTTGAAAAGCTCTCCCCCGGTGAGCAGGACGCCTACATCAAACAAAATCCCGCCTACGGCCGTATCGTCTGCCGGTGCGAGACCGTCAGCGAGGGCGAGATCCTCCATGCCATCAGCACCAATCCCCCGGCACGGGACCTGGATGCGATAAAGCGGCGTACCCGCAGCGGTATGGGCCGGTGTCAGGGCGGCTTCTGCGGCCCCTATGTGATGGAGCTGCTGGCCCGGGAACTGAATATCCCCCTGGAAGCAGTCACCAAGTCCGGCGGCAAGTCCGTCATGGTGACAGGAAGGCTGGGTGGAAAAGTATGACCTATCATGATATTGTGACCACCGGCGGCGGTCCTGCCGGCATGGCGGCCGCCGTGGCAGCATACGACGCCGGCTGCCGTGATGTGGTGATTTTGGACCGGGAGCCCCGTTTGGGCGGCATTCTCATGCAGTGTATCCACAATGGCTTCGGCCTGCACAAGCTGGGCCGGGAGCTTACCGGACCGGAATATGCCGCCGTCTACGCTGCCGAGGTGGCAAAGCGGAGCATCCGTGTCTATACCGAGACCATGGTCACAGGCCTGACCCCGGACCGTATCATCACCGCCCGGAATCGGGACGGTCTTTTGCAGCTTCAGGCAGGAGCCGTGATTTTGGCCATGGGCTGCCGGGAACGGAGCCGTGGTGCTTTGAATATTTGCGGCAGCCGGCCTGCAGGCATTTACAGTGCAGGCACCGCCCAAAAGCTGATGAACTGCATGGGCTACCGGGTGGGCAGTCGAGCCGTGATCCTTGGCTCCGGCGACATCGGTCTGATCATGGCCCGGCGTATGAGCCTGGAGGGTGCCAAAGTGGAAGCGGTGTGCGAAGTCATGCCCTACTCCGGCGGTTTGACCCGAAACATCGTCCAGTGCCTGCAGGATTTTGATATTCCTTTGTATCTCAGCACCACCGTGGTGCAGATCCACGGCACAGAGCGTTTGGAGGGCGTGACCGTCGCCCAGGTGGACGAACACCGCCGTCCCATTGAAAGCACCCGCCGCTATATTCCCTGTGACACCCTGCTCCTTTCTGTGGGTCTGATCCCGGAAAATGAGCTGACCCGGGCCGCCGGTATCCCCATGGACCCGGTGACAGGCGGTGCTTTGGTGGACGAAAGCTGTCAGACCGGTATTCCCGGCATTTTCGCCTGCGGCAATGTTCTGCAGGTCCACGATCTGGTGGACTATGTTTCCGCCGAGGCAGAACGGGCAGGCCTGGGTGCGGTGAAATACATCACCGGAGCCCTTCACGCTGCCAATACTGTCCCCACCAAAGCGGGACAGGGCGTGCGGTATGTGCTGCCCCAAGCCATCCATTGTACCGGCCAGCCGGTAAGTCTGTTCCTCCGGGTGACCCAGCCCACCGGCAAGGCCAGGCTGACCGTCCGCAGCGGCGGGCGTGTCATCGCTGCCTTCAAGCGGCTGAAGACCGCCCCCGGCGAAATGGAGGAGCTCACCCTTTCCGCCCAGGCCCTGTCTGACATCACGGGGGCTGTGACCGTGGAACTGGAGGTGCTGTGATGAAAAAAGAGCTCATCTGTATCATCTGTCCCCGGGGCTGTTCCCTCACCGCCCATGTGGAAAAGGACACCGTCACGGTGGAGGGCAACACCTGCCCCCGGGGCGAGGAGTACGCGGTCAGCGAATGTCTGCATCCCATGCGTACTGTCACCGCCGTGGTGCGGGTCGCCAACCGGGAAAATGCCATGGTCAGCGTCAAGACCGAATCACCCGTCCCAAAAGAGAAGATGCTGGATGTGATGGCCCTGCTCCACGAAACCGCGGTGCAGGCACCCGTCCGTATTGGGGATGTGCTC
>JAZUMW010000069.1:0-38237 GCA_045603825.1 Faecousia sp. | reverse complement strand
GCGCCGCCTGCGTTCTTGCCGATGTAGCCCAGGCCTTCGATCAGACCCAGAGAAACGGTGGACTTGCCTTCGCCGAAGGGAGTGGGGGTAACAGCGGTGACTTCGATGAACTTGCCATCGGGCTTGTCAGCCAGGCGGTTCATAACCTTAATGAAGTCGATCTTGGGGGTCTTGCCGTAGGGAATGATCTCGTCTTCCAGCAGGCCCAGCTTCTGGCGGAAGAAGTCAACAGAGGGAAGGCTCTTTTCTGCTTCCTCTGCGATCTGCCAGTCAGCGAACTGAGTGGGGTCCAGCTTTACGATACCGTCTGCGCCTACATACTTGCCATTCTCGTCAAAAACGATTGCCATGTGGGTGTTCCTCCTTAATTTTTGGTGTCCTTGGACACAATATTTTATAACTTTTTATACCACAGTAACATCAGCTGCGTCCCGGATGAAACGCATGACCTTACTGGTGCGTACACTCTTCATAACCGCGGCTTCAAACTCCGCATCGTACAGCTCCCGGAGCTGATCCATGGTCACATTGTTCTGGCGGCAGATCAGCGCCAGTGCCTGGCCGATCTCCTCCTGGGTGACTTCCAGCTTTTCCAGCTCCACGATCTTTTCCACCGCGGCAAAGTTCCGCAGGGCAGCCTCTGCAGCGGGATAGGCATCCTTGCGCAGCTGCTCTTCCGTGGTGTTCATGAACCGGCAGTACATCTCCAGGCTCAGGCCCTGCTGGCTAAGCTGTGCCTGCATGTTATCCAGCTGCTCGGTAACGGCCTTTTCCAGCTCCTGGGGGTCTACGGTGTAGTCCAGGGTGGCAGCGGCCTGGCGCAGAAGGCGGTCCTGCAGATCCATTTCGCCCCGCTCGTCGGTGTAGTCCTGCAAGCTCTTCTTCATCTGCTCCCGCATCTCCTCCAGGGTGTAGCAGCCGCCAACTTCCTGGGCAAAGGTGTCGTCCAGCTCGTAGGGGGTCTTGACCCGGATCTCATGGATGGTGCAGTGGAATTCCGCTTCCTTACCGGCCAGGGCTTCGGAGTGGTACTGCTCCGGGAAGGTCACCTTCACCAGAACGGGCTCCTCCACCACCTTGTCCAGAAGCTGCTCCTCAAAGCCGGGGATGAACATACCGCTGCCCAGCACCAGAGTCTGATTCTGTGCGGTGCCGCCTTCAAACTGCACGCCATTACAGTAGCCTGCATAATCCAGCACCACCTCGTCGCCAGACTGCGTGGGGCGATCCTTGACCACAGCGATCCGGGGATTCTGCTGCAGCAGCCGCTGGATCTGGCGATCCACCTCCGCGTCGGTGATGATGTGTCTGTTCAGTTGGGCTTTCAAGCCGCGGTAGGTAAAGCTCATGAAATTCGTTCTCCTTGGGGATATGTAGCTGTCATCCAAAGTCTTGGATGCCCACATATTATGGTATCATATCTTCCCGTCAAATGCAATCACGGATTCGGTTTTTCCTGGCAGTTTCTTGTGATATTTACCAAAGACACTGCCGGCGGCCGTATCTACAGCCCATTTTTAGGGATTCTATCAATTCCGTATGAATTATATAAATATTTCTTGCAAAAACCAATATAGTTATGATATTTTATTTATAGTTTATATCTATAGGTTTTGAGGTGGGCATATGAACTACAATTATCTGCGGTATTTTTCCGTGCTGGCGCAGGTGGAGCATTACACCCTGGCTGCCGCCCGGCTGGGCATCTCCCAGCCTTCCTTAAGCAGCGCCATCCACCATCTGGAAACGGAGCTGGGAGGCATCAGGCTGTTTGAGAAGGTGGGCCGGAACATCCGTCTGACGGAGGAGGGCCGGTACTTCCGGGAAAAGGTGGACTCTGCCCTGCAGGAGCTGAACACCGCCACCATGACCCTGCGGGACAGCATGGTCAGCGCCCCGGTGGTGATCCGCATGGGTGTGGTCTCCGGGACACTTGGGGGCACGGTGGCAAAGGAGATTGGGTTTTACGCCCGGCAGAACCAGCGTGTCCGCTTCCGTCTGACGGAAAGCTCTGCCCAGGAACTGATGGATCTGGTGCGCCAGGAAAAGCTGGATATGGCCATCGTGGACACCACCAACCGTGACCGGAGCCTCCACTTCCGCAAATTAGGCCAGCGGAATTTCTGCGTGGCGCTGCCCGCTTCCCATCCTCTGGCCAAAAGCTTGGTCCTGCAGCCCCAGCAGATCCTGCGTGAGCCCCAGGTGGTATTCAATTATGATGCGGAAAACCGCTTCCAGTGGGACTCCGAAGAGCACATCGCCGCCACGGTGAATACCGCCCAGGCAGCCCTGGATCTGGTGGCTGCCGGTGTGGGCGTGTGTGTTCTGTCCCAGCAGTGCGTCCAGAAACGGAACGATGTCTGCTTCGTCCCGCTGGAAAACTGGCACCAGGCGCTGTACATGTGTATCCTCTACGACAAGTGGCTGGAGCCTCCCGTGTGGGGCTTTGTGGAAAAGCTGGTGAAGATCCTCCGCAGAACGGAGCTGCATTAAAGCCTGTATAACCGTTTGCCGTTTTCCGTGGTGATACGCCGGATCTCTTCCACCGGCAAGCCACGGATCTCGGCTAATTTTTCTGCCATATAGCCCAGATAGCCGGGGTCGTTGCGCTTGCCCCGGTATGGCACGGGGGCCATGAAGGGGCAGTCCGTCTCCAGCACGATCCGTTCCAAGGGGATGCTGGCGGCAGTCTCCACCGCTTTGCGGGCGTCTTTAAAGGTGAGCACACCGGTAAAGCCGCTATACCAGCCCAGCTTTACAAGCTGCCGGGCCATTTCCGCGGAGCCGGAGTAGCAGTGGAACACGCCGGTAACGCTGGGAAACCGGCGGACGATGTCCATGCCGTCCTGGTGGGCGTCCCGCTCGTGGACGATCACCGGCATATCCAGTTCCTTCGCCAGCTCCATCTGCAGGATAAAGGCCCTCTGCTGGATCTCCCGGGGAATGTCCTCGTAATAATAGTCCAGGCCGATCTCACCGATGGCCTTGACTTTTGCGGGGTTAAGTTTACATAACTTTCTGTATTCCTCAATAGCGGCCTCGTCCACCTCGGAAGCGGCGTCGGGATGGGAGCCTACGGAGGTGTAGACAAAATCATATTTTTCCGCCAGTGCCAGAGAATCCCGGGAGGATTCCAGGCAGCAGCCCACATTCATCACCAGGCCCACGCCCTTATCTTTCAGTCCGGCGATCATTTCCTCCCGGTCACAGTCAAAGGCCGGGTCATTCATATGCGCATGGGTATCAAACAGCATTTCTTCTCTCCTATTCTGTAATGACGGCCACAAGGCAGCCATCCCGTTCCTGTATCCGGGGATCATCCGGGGAAAAATCCGTTTCGCCGGGATAGCCCCGCAGACCCTCGCCGGTGCACTTGGCAGCCGCCTCCTTCAGCACCCAGAAGCGCAGCAGCGTCTGCCGCTTGTCCGCCGCGGCATCATACCGCGCCCGCTCCGCCGGGGAGAGGATCTTGTCTGCCAAACGAAGGTTCACGGCTCTGTCCTGCTCCTCCGCGTCGATGCCCACAGGTCTGTCTGACAGGACGCAGAACACATGGTCCTTGGTATGGGTGATGGAAAAATGCACACCGCTCTCCCGGAAGTAAGGCTTGCCCCGGGGCGCAAGGGCGATCTCCGGCATAGTCTTTCCGGTATAGTCCCGGTACATCTGCGCCAAAAGCCGTCTCCCGGCCTCATGCCCGGTCTGCCCCGGCAGTATTTTCCGGCCGTCCAATACCATACCCGCACCCCCTTTTTTCTTAGTATACCTCCGAAACCCAACACTGTCAACGAATGGGTATAAACACCTTGCCTAATGAATAACCTTCTAAAGAGCAAGGAGGGATGGACATGGCTGAACCACAAATCGCGCTGCCCCACAAGCTGACCCTGAACGAGCGAAAAAACCTTACCATGACCGGGGTGACGGAGGTAGTACGCTTTGACGATACCGCCGTGGTGCTGCGCACGGAGCTGGGTACGCTGATCGTGGAGGGCGCCGGGCTGCAGCTGAAGACCCTGTCTCCGGAGGGCGGGCAGGTAGCGGTGGAGGGTACGGTAAGCGCCCTGGTGTACCAGCAGACCAGACCCCAGGGCAAGGCGTGGCAGCGGCTCTTCCGATGACCGACCCGAAAACCGCCGCAAGGCTCTTTGCCTGCGCCTTTCTCATGGGGGCGCTGCTGGGCTTGTGCCATGGGTTTCTCCGTCCCCTCCGGCACAAGCGGCCCTTCCTTGCCGACGGCGTATTCATGGGCATCACCCTCTATGCCTGGCTGTATCTGAACTTTGCCCTGTGCCGGGGCGATGTGCGGCCGTGGTATACTTTAGGGCTGTTTCTGGGCATGGCGGTGTGGGAAAGCACCGCGGGCAAGCCCCTGCGCCCCTTGTTTTCCCTCATTTGGAAATTTATTGGCCGGGGTCTCTCCATGATTTTCCTGCCAATTCAAAAATTTTTCAAAATTTGCTGTAAAATTATAAAATTCCCCTTTGCAACCGGGAAAAAATGGGGTACAATAATTTGGTATACTTGTCAACACCATTGGAGAAGACCCGGAGGCACCGACCATGACCGAACGAAAAAAACCATTCAGCCGGATCCGGTTGGTATATCGCCGCAGCTCGCCCCTGCTGAAGTGCGTAGTCCTGGCGGCTATCGTATTGGCTACGGCAGCGCTGCTGACCATCCATTTTTCCATTCGTCAGACCCGGCAGCAGACCGCGGATCTCCGAGCCCAGGCCGCCCGTCTGGAGCAGGAAAACCGGGAGCTGAAGGAGCAGATCGCTCTGGCAGGCACCGTGCAGAGCATCAAGCGCATCGCCATGGAAGAGCTGGATCTGGTAGACCCAGACACTGAATTTTTCTATCCTGTTGATTGATATTTTTATGGAGGAAACAAATAAAACATGGAGTTAACCGTTGGAGCCGTTTTAGAGGGCAAAGTAAAATCCATCACCAGCTTTGGCGCGTTTATCGCGCTGCCGGAAAACCAGACCGGTATGGTACATATTTCTGAGGTCGCCAACGCCTATGTCAGTGACATCCGTCAGCACCTGACCGAAGGCCAGGATGTGAAGGTCATGGTCATCAGCGTAGATGGGGGTAAGGTCAACCTGTCCATTAAGCGGCTGGAGGCCAAGCCTCAGCGCGCCGGTAATAATTTCCGGGGTGCGCCCCGTCAGAACGCCCAGCCCCAGCAGGCTGAGCGGCCTGCCCGTCCCGCCCCCACGCCTCCTCCGGCTCCCAAGACTGCCGACCAGCTTTTTGAAGAGAAGCTGAAGGCCTTCATGTCTGAATCTGACAGCAAGATTTCCTCTCTGCGGGCAGACCACCGCACCAAGAGCCGCAGAAGATAATCCCATCGGGCTGCCGGCTGGGCGGCCCGTTTTTACAGGAGGTTTCCTTTGAAAACTGTACTCATCACCGGCGGCTCCCGGGGAATCGGAGCGGCTGCCGTGGAATTATTTGCCGCCCGTGGGGATAAGGTGTTCTTCCTGTATGAAAAAGAACACGCCGCTGCCCGGGCTGTTGCGGCAAAAACCGGCGCAACCCCCATCTGCTGCGATGTGGCAGACGGAGCTGCCGTCCGGGATGCCTTCCGGCAGGTGGGAGATGTGGACATCCTCATCTGCAACGCCGGCATCTGTTATTCCGGACTGATGTCCCAGCTCTCCCCGGAGCAGTGGGACCGGATCTTTGCTGTGAATGTCAAGGGCATTTACCACTGCGTCAATGCCGCAATGGGCGGTTTTCTGAAAAAACAATCCGGCTGCGTCATCACCGTCAGCTCCATGTGGGGGCAGGTGGGCGCTTCCTGCGAAGCAGCCTACTCCGCCACCAAGGGTGCTGTCATCGCCCTGACCCAGGCTCTTGCCAAGGAGCTGGGCCCCAGCGGTATCCGGGTCAACGCCATCGCCCCCGGGGTGATCCTGACGGATATGTGCGCCGGCGTAGACCCCGCCATTTTGGAAGAAATGGCCCGGGAGACCCCCGTTGGCCGCAACGGCACACCGGAGGATGTGGCCAGAGCCATGGTCTACCTGGCCGAAGCAGACTTTATCACCGGGCAGGTGCTGCCTGTCAACGGTGGATATGTGATATAGGAGGAACTGCAAATGAAGATTGCCATTGGCTGTGACCACGGCGCCCTGGAGCTGAAGAACGCCGTGATCGCCCATCTGAAGGAGAAGGGCTATGAAGTCGTCAATTTCGGCACCGATACCCTGGATAGCTGCGATTATCCCGATTACGCCGCATACGCCGCAAAGGCCGTGGCTTCCGGCCAGTGCGACAGGGGCATCGTGCTGTGTACCACCGGCATCGGTGTATGCATCTCTGCCAACAAGGTCAAGGGCATCCGCTGCGCCCTGCTCAGTGACATCATGTCTGCCCGCATGACCCGGGAGCATAACGACAGTAATGTTATGGCTCTGGGTGCCGCGGTTGTGGGCAAAATGCTGGCGCTGGAGATCGTGGACACCTGGCTGGAGACCGAATTCTCCCACGGAGAACGGCACCAGCGCCGTGTGGACAAGATCACGGCTCTGGAAAAGGAATAAAGAAAACGGCGTATGCAGCAGCATACGCCGTTTTTATTATAAGCAGAATTTCCGAAGAGCCTTTGCCACGCCGCTGTCGTTGCAGGAGCAGGTGATGTAATCCGCCCGTTCCCGTACTCCGGGCCAGCACACCTCCATGGCAACGCCGATCCCTGCCATCTCTATCATGGACATATCGTTGTGTCCGTCGCCAAAGGCCATGGTCTGCTCCATGGAGATGCCCAGATGGTCTGCCAGAGCCTTCAGAGCATAGCCCTTGATGCCCTTTTCGTGGTTCAGCTCCAGATTGTTGGGCATGGAGCTGCTCACCTCGATACCGGGAACCTTCCAGTTCAGCAGCAGCTCGTGCCGCAGGTCGTACTGATCCTTCCGGAAGTGGAACAGCAGCTTTTGCACATCCTGCTTTTCCTGTGCCAGGAAGGTCTTCAGGTCCTCCACCGGAAGTCTCGTGCTTTGGATCAGCTTCAGCTCATGTTCATGAAGGGCAATTTCCGGAATGCGGGGGAAAAATTCCCGGTTCATATAGCCCTTGTTGCCCATATAGCAATTATAAACGGTCTGATACTGCTCCGCCTCTTCAAACACGGAGATCGCCTGCTCCCAGGGGATCAGCGTCCTGCTGATGACCTGGCCGGTCTGCATATCCACCACCTCCGCGCCGTTGATAAAAATAGCATAGCGGATGGGCAGACCCTTCAGACACTCCGGAGCAGCCCCGGGCAGACGGCCCGTGGCAGGCACCAGATGGATCCCCTTTTCCGCCGCCTCCAGCAGAGCCCGGCGGTTTTCTTCTGTCAGCTCCTTGTTGTCGTTGAGCAGTGTTCCGTCCAGATCGAAAGCGATGAGCTTAATATCCTTCATGCTTTTACTCCTTACATCTTAATTGCCAGAAGGCAACGGCGCTGGCCGCCGCCACATTCAGCGAGTCCACCCCATGATACATGGGGATCTTTACCGTATAATCACAGGCGGCGATGGTGGTAGCCGCCAGTCCGTCACCCTCCGTGCCCAGCACGATGGCCAGCCTTTCTTCTGCCGCCAGCACCGGATCCTCCACAGAAACGGAATCGTCTGTCAGTGCCATGGCTGCTGTTTTGAAGCCCATGGCCCGCAGTTTTTCAACCCAGCCCTCCTCCAGATAGGTCCAGGGCACCTGAAACACCGTGCCCATGCTCACTCTGGCAGACCGGCGATAAAGGGGATTGGAACAGGCCGGGGTCAGCAACACCGCGTCTATGCCCAGCGCCGCGGCAGAACGGAAGATCGCCCCCAGGTTGGTGGGATTCATAATATCCTCCAGCACCGCCACCCGCTTCACGCCGGCGCAGACCGTCTCCACCTCCGGCAGCTCCCGGCGGCGCATAGCGCACAGCATCCCCCGGGTGAGCTGGTAGCCGGTGAGCTGGGTCAAAAGGTCAAATTCCGCGGTATACACCGGAAGGCCGGCGCACCGCTGCAGTACATCCTTCGCTTCGCCATGGATATGCCTGCGCTCCACCAGGAAGGATACCGGCTCATATCCGGCGTCCAGGGCACGTTCAATGACCTTGGGGCTCTCGGCGATGAACAGACCCTCTTTCAGGCAGTGACGGTTCAGAAGCTGGGCTTCTGTCAGCCGGGCATATACATCCAGCTCCGGGGCGTTAAAATCCGTAATTTCGATGATGTTCAGCATAGCGTTCTCCATATATGTATTTGCAACTATTATAGTGTTCCTTACCTTGTATGTCAAATTCCAGTTTATCGAGCAGTTGCGACACTCCACCAAAGGCCCCCTTGTGTAAAGGGCAGATTCCCCCGTCAGCGGGGGAAATGTCCGCGAAGCGGACAAAGGGGGCGCGGGCCCGGCAGGGCTGTCGAAAATCTATGATTTTCGACTGGGGGATTGTTGAAAAAGATAGCAATCACGCACATTTCCTGTGGTTATGCCTGTTCTAACAATCCCTCCGTCACGCCTTCGGCGTGCCACCTCCCTTTACACAAGGGAGGCTTTGACTGCTCGATAAACCGGAATTTGTCTTTTTCTGAAATTGCCTTGAAAACCAACAACTTCCATCATATAATAAAGAAAATACACCGCACCGGGAAACGAGGCGTTTTAATGGAAAAACAAAACTTAAAAGGCTGGCTGTATCTTCTGCCGGCGATCGTGTTTTTAGGGGTCTTTATGGTGTACCCTCTGGTGGATGTTTTCATCTACTCCTTTGAGGAAGGCTATAACTCCGCATCCCAGACCTTCTTCGGCACCGGTCTTTACAACTACCGGTATGTCCTCCGGGACCCCTACTTCCTGCAGGCGCTGAAGAACACATTCATTCTGGTGGCCATCACCGTTCCGGTGTCCACCGGTCTTGCCCTGCTGATCTCCATGGGCCTTGCCTCCATCAACAAGGTGCGCAACCTCTACCAGACCGTCTATTTCCTGCCCTATGTGACCAACACCCTGGCGGTGGGTCTGGTGTTCATGATCCTCTTTAAGAAGACCCCCTACTCCGACGGTCTGGTGAACCTGCTGATCAACTGGTTCGGCGGCCCTTCCGTAGACTTTATCGACGGTCCCTACTGGGCAAAAATGTTCGTGCTGTGCTTCTACACCGTGTGGGTGGTCATGCCCTTTAAGATCCTGGTGCTCACCGGCGCCCTGGCCTCCGTGAAGCAGTCTTACTACGACGCCGCCAAGGTTGACGGTGCCAACCGGTGGCGTGTGTTCACCCGGATCACCCTGCCGGCCATCTCCTCTTCCCTCTTTTACCTCATTATCACCGGCTTCATCGGCGCCTTCAAGGCCTATTCCGATGCCGTCGCCCTTTTCGGCTTAAACCTGAATGCTGCGGAGATGAACACCATCGTGGGCTATGTCTACGATATGCTCTACGGCAACTCCGGCGGCTATCCCTCCTACGCTTCCGCCGCCGCCATCGTTCTGTTTGCCATCGTGCTGACTATCACCTGCATCAATCTGCTGGTGAGCAAGAAGCATGTCCACTATGTGTGAGGTGCCGCCATGGAAAAGAGCTATACTTCCTTAGAGCGCGGCGCGCTCATCCGCAAGCGCACCGTGAAGGTCATCACCTATATGTTTCTGACCCTCTGGGCACTGCTGGTGCTGTTCCCCTTCTACTGGATGGTGCTGACCTCGGTAAAAAGCTACAGTGCCTACTCCTCTGAGTTTATCCCCGCCTTTTTCACCCTGCATCCCACCCTGCAGAACTATGCCGACGCCTTTACCGCCGTGCCTCTGGCGGGGTATCTTCTGAACACCCTGATCTTCACCCTGGCAACCACCGCCATCATGCTGGTGGTGACCATATTGGCAGCGTTTGCCTTTGCCCGGCTGAACTTCAAGGGCAAGGATCTGGCCTTCACCCTGTTCCTGGCGCTGATGATGATCCCTTCAGAGCTGGTGGTCATCACCAACTTCGTCACTATCACGGAAGCCGGCCTGCGTAACTCCTTCATGGGTCTGATCCTGCCCTCCGTCACCTCGGTGTTCTACATTTATCTTTTGAAGGAAAACTTTGCCCAGATCCCCGACGAGCTGTACTACGCCGCCAAGATCGACGGTACTTCCGATATGAAGTACCTTCTGAAGGTCATGGTCCCCATCTGCAAGCCCACCATCATCACCGTTACCATTTTAAAGGTCATCGAGTGCTGGAACTCCTATGTGTGGCCCCGGCTCATCACCGACGACGAGGCATATTTTCTGGTTTCCAACGGCATTCAGTCCATCCGGGAAAACGGCTTCGGCCGGGAGAACATCCCCGCCATGATGGCCGCTGTGGTTGTGATCTCCGTGCCGCTGATCGTTCTGTTCCTGATTTTCCGGAACAAGATCATGGCCGGCGTGGCAAGAGGAGGTACAAAGGGATGAAAAAGATCATTTCTCTGCTCCTGCTGCTGACGCTGCTGGTCACCGCCCTGTCCGGCTGCCACGGCTCCAAAGACATGGCCTCCTTTGAAGTGCCGGAGGAATTCGACACCTCCCGGGATTATGAGATCACCTTCTGGGCCAAGAACGACACCAACGCCACCCAGGTGGCTATCTACAACAAGGCCATTGCCGATTTCCAGACGCTATACCCCAACATCTCCGTAAAGCTGGTGCTGTACACCGATTACGGCCGGATCTACAACGATGTTATTACCAACATCGCCACCGGCACTACTCCCAATGTCTGCATCACCTATCCCGACCACATCGCCACCTACATGACCGGCGATGATACCGTTGTTCCCCTGGATCAGCTCTTTACGGACAAAAAATACGGCCTGGGTGGCAGCGATGTGCACTTTGACTCCCCCACCCAGGCAGAGATCATCCCGGAATTTCTTGATGAGTGTATCATCGGCGGTGTCCATTACGCCATCCCCTATATGCGCTCCACAGAGGCCTGCTATATCAACAAGACCTATGTGGAAAAGCTGGGCTATGCGTTGCCCGAAACCTTAACCTGGGACTTTGTATGGGAAGTGTCCGATGCCGCCACCGCCAAGGATGCAGACGGCAATTATCTGGTGAACGGTCAGAATGTGATGATCCCCTTCATCTACAAGTCCACGGACAACATGATGATCCAGATGCTCCGGCAGAAAAATGCCGGCTACGCCACCGGCACCGGTGAGATCCAGATCTTCAACGAAACCACCGAAGAACTGCTGTATACCATTGCCGACCATGTGAAAAAGGGTGCTTTCTCCACCTTTAAGATCTCCAGCTACCCGGCAAACTTCCTCAATGCAGGCCAGTGCATTTTCGCCATTGACTCCACCGCCGGTGCAACCTGGATGCGTTCTGATGCTCCCCTCCTCGACATTGCCGAGGACAAGCTGGTGGAATTTGAAACGGTGGTCATGCCTATCCCCCAGTTTGACACCGAAAATCCTCAAATGATCTCCCAGGGTCCTTCCATGTGTATCTTCAACAAGGAAGATCCTCAGGAGGTTCTGGCCTCCTGGCTCTTCGCCCAGTATATGCTTACGGATGAAGTCCAGATTGCCTACTCCCAAACAGAAGGCTACCTGCCCGTCACCTCCAAGGCACAGCAAAGCGAAGTCTATCAGGACTATCTCTCCCGGTGCGGCGAGGACAACGACTTCTACTACAACATCAAGATCGAAGCCTCTCAGCTGCTCATGAACAACATCGACAACACCTTCGTTACTCCCGTCTTTAACGGCTCCGCTTCCCTCCGTGATGCCGCCGGACAGATGATCGAAAATGTTACAAAATCCATTCGCCGTAAGCAGACCGTGGACGAGGCGTACATGGAAGCATTATTCTCTGATGTGACCTCTCTGTACCGTCTGGATCAGATTGGCGGTGTGGACGGCAAGGCGGAGCTTGGCCCTCTGCCCGATGCTTCCAGGGCTCTTTTGTGGGGTCTGGCAGCCGTATGGCTTCTAATCGTGGCATATGTTGTGCAGGAAGCCGTAAAAAAGAAAAGAAAAGCAAAAAGGCATTGATTTATTGAAAAATGGTTGTATAATGAACTTTGTGCAGTAACTGCACTATAACTAAAAGGAGAAATGAAAAATGAAAAAGCTGATTGCTATTATCCTGGCTCTGGTCATGGTCCTGTCCCTGGCCGCTTGTGCCGGCAACAACGCTGATGCTCCCGCTGCTGATGCCCCCGTGGCAGACGAACCCGTTGCTGACGCTCCCACCGCTCCTGCAGATCTGCCCGAGGAAGAGCCTCAGGAAGCCCCTGTTGACGAGCCCGTTGAAGAAGTTGCCGTTATGACCTACGCCGAGTATGCCGCTGCTGATCTGGACACCGAAGTTGTTGTCGAGACCTATGTTCAGGCTGTTGAGTCCTGGTGGGATGGCTATGTGCAGCTGTACACTCAGGCTGAAGACGGCGCATACTACATCTACAACCTGGCTTGCGAAGAGGCTGATGCCGCTGCATTCGTTCCCGGCACCAAGATCCGCGTTTCCGGCTGGAAGTCTGAGTGGTCCGGCGAAGTCGAGATCACCGAAGCTACCTACGAGATCCTGGACGGCAACTACATCGCTTCCGCTACCGACGTGACTGCGTTGCTGGGCACCGATGCTCTGGCTGACCACATGAACCAGCTGGTCTCCATCAAGGGTCTGACCGTTGCTCCCTCCACCGATCCCAACGGCAACGAAGTTGCTTACCTGTACAAGTGGGACGGCTCCGGCTCCCAGGGCGATGACCTGTACTTCAACGTCTCCGCTGGCGACCAGGTCTACACCTTCACCGTCAATGCTTACATGATCGGCACCGGTTCTGACTCCGCAGTCTACCAGGCCATCGAAGCTCTGAACATCGGCGATGTCATCGATGTCGAAGGCTTCCTGTACTGGTACAACGCTGCTCAGCCCCACATCACTTCCGTTACCGTAGCTGAGTAATTCACAGAAAGTTTTAAAAGCACTTCCCGTTTGGGAAGTGCTTTTTCTTTGCAGTCGTGCTATAATAAGGGCAAAGAGGTGATGGTTATGCAATACGAACCATATATCCGCCCGGTGGAGGGCGCAAAGACCGCGGCGCTGTTTATTCATGGCATTGTAGGAACCCCTGCCCATTTTAAGGATCTGCTCCCTGTTATTCCGGAAGACTGGTCTGTCTATAACATTCTTTTGGACGGTCACGGCCAGGGGGTGGAGGAATTTGCCCACACCTCCATGGAGAAATGGAAGTCCCAGGTAAGCACCGTGCTGACGGAGCTTTTGGCCACCCATGAACGGGTGTTCATCGTTGCTCACTCCATGGGTACGCTGCTGGCCATTGAGGAGGCTGTCCGGCGTCCTTCCCGGATCTGTGGTCTGTTTTTGCTGGCTGTGCCGCTGGTATTCCGGGTGCGGCTTACCGCCGCCCTGGGGTCGGGGCAGGCCGCTCTGGGTGTAGCAGCCCCCGGATCTATGGCAGAGCAGATCGTCCGGGACAGCGGTGTCCGCCTCTCTCCCCAGCTGCGCAGTTATCTGAAATGGCTGCCCCGGTTTACCGAGCTGACCCGGGAGGCCCTGCGTACCCATGTGCTGCTCCCCCTAATCAGCGTTCCCTGCTATGCCTTCCAATCTCAGAAGGATGAGCTGGTGGGCAAGACCTCCACAGAGATTTTGCAGAAGCAGCCCGGCATTACCACCCGGGTTCTGGAAAACTCCGGGCATTTCAGTTACAGCCCGGCAGATCTTGCTCTGTTGCAAGCTGCTCTGAAGGAAATGACCGCTGCCATTGGTGAAAAAGCCAAAGGCTCCCTCTGATGAGGGAGCTGTCGCCATAGGCGACTGAGGGAGAGATAGACGGCACGTTTTCTCCAACGGTCTCTCCCCCAGCCATGGCTATCGCCATGCCAGCCCCCTCGTCAGAGGGGGCCATATGCGTCCGAAATTCGCGTCCATCTGCTAAATTTTTCACATAAAATACCGGTTCCGAATTTCGGAACCGGGATTTTTTAGTACATTAAGAAGAAGACCAGCCACAAAATCATATAAATGACGCAAATGGCCACAATGACCACCAGCATGGGAACGAACATCTTTTTCACGGCGTTCCAGTAGGTCTGGCGGATGGCCTTCCGTTCGGATGGGGGACGCCAGGAGCTTTTCAGCCGGGGGCCGGCTTGGACACCGGACATATCCGCAACGGTGCGTCCGTCATCCACATATATGATCTTTTCCTTCTTTTTCTTAGCCATTTTCATCTAACAGGTGGCATGCGGCGAAGTGGCCGGGCTCATGCTCACGGTATACGGGAGGTATATGCTTGCAGATTTCCTTGGCGTAGGGGCAGCGGGTATGGAACCGGCAGCCCTTGGGGGGATTGGCAGGAGAAGGAATGTCACCTTGCAGCTTGATACGCTCCATCTTCACCGTGGGATCGGGATTGGGAACAGCAGAGAACAGCGCCTTGGTGTAAGGATGCAGGGGGTTGCGGAAAATATCCTCCTTGGTGCCGAACTCCATCATAGCGCCCAAATACATGACACCGATCTTATCGGAAATGAACTTAACAACGCTCAGGTCATGGGAAATGAACACATAAGCCAGGTTCATCTGCTTCTGCAGGTCCTTCAGCAGGTTAATGATCTGTGCCTGGATGGAAACGTCCAGAGCAGAGACCGGCTCGTCACAGATCACCAGCTTGGGATTGACAGACAGCGCTCTTGCGATGCAGATTCTCTGGCGCTGACCGCCGGAGAATTCGTGGGGATACCGCTCATAGTAGTAATCCCGCAGACCGCACTTGTCCATCAGCTCCAGCACATAGTCCTTCACCTGATCCTTGGGAACGATCTTGTGGACTTCCACAGGTTCAGAGAGGATGCCGCCCACAGTGCTTCTGGGAGGCAGAGAGGAATAGGGATCCTGGAAAATGATCTGCATTTCCTTACGGATGTCCCGCATTTCCTTGGACTTGAGATGGGTAATATCCTGGCCGTTGAAGATGATCTGACCGGCGGTGGGCTGGTGCAGCTTCAAAATGGCACGGCCGGCGGTGGTCTTACCGCAGCCGGACTCGCCAACGATACCCAAAGTTTCACCGGGCATCAGCTTGAAGGAGATGTCATCCACAGCCACCAGTTCCTTGGTCACCTTGCCCATCATGGTCTTTTTGATGGGGAAGGTCTTCCGCAGATGGCGCACTTCCAGAATGGCTTCGGGATCGAAGGGTTTGGCAAAATCCTCCTCGTGCTGCTTCTTCCGTGTCTCCAGGTATTTTGCCTGCTCCGCTGCGTCGTCGTACACGGTTTCCGCAACGGCTTCATTATTCAAGATTTTTTCTTCAGCCATTTGCGTTCTCCTCGTCGTACAGATGACATGCCACAAAGTGGGTGGGGCTGACCTGATGCATACCGGGATAATCACCGGAGCACTTGGCGGTGCACTTGGCGCAGCGTTCCTTGAAGTAGCAGTGGTCGGGCATATTGATTGGGTTGGGAACATTGCCGGGGATGTTGTACAGCTCGGTGGAGTCATCCAGCGTCATGGTGGGCTTGAACTTCTGCAGGCCCACGGTGTAGGGGTGCTTGGGATCCTGGAAGATCTCGTACACAGTACCCTTTTCAATAACCTTGCCGGCGTACATGACCACCACATAGTCGGCCATCTCCGCGATGACACCCAGGTCGTGGGTGATGAGCAGAATGGAGCCGTCGATCTTGGTCTTGATATCCTGCAGCAGGTCCAGGATCTGGGCCTGGATGGTCACATCCAGGGCGGTGGTGGGCTCGTCAGCGATGATGAGGCGGGGCTCTGCAGCCAGCGCCATAGCGATCATGACTCTCTGGCGCATACCGCCGGACAGCTCATGGGGGAATGCGTTATAAACGTTCTCAGGGATAATGCCTACCAGACGGAGCATCTCCTCACTCTTAGCCTTGGCCAGCTCCTTGGTAGCGCCGGGAACATGGATGAGGGTCACCTCGTCCAGCTGCTCACCGATGGTGAACACGGGGTTCAGGCTGGTCATAGGCTCCTGGAAAATCATGGCAATCTGCTTGCCACGGATCCGGTGGATCTCGTGGATGGGCATCTTGGCGATGTCATAGATCTTCTCTTCCATCTGGAACTCGCCCTCTTTGCCCCCTTCTACGGGCACGGGCTGGCCGTCCTCATCCCGCTTGTAGTCGTAGGCCTTGAAGCGGATGGAGCCTTCCACGATCTGACCGGCAGGACCCTGGATCAGACGCATGACGGACATACTGGTGACGGACTTGCCGCAGCCGGATTCGCCCACAACGCCCACAACAGCATTCTTGGGAACATCATAGGAGACGCCGTTAACGGCCTTGACTGTACCCTGCTCGGTGAAGAAGTAGGTGTGCAGGTCCTCGATCTCCAGGATGTTTTCGTTGTTCTTCATCTGGGAGAGGAACTCATATTCCTCGGCCTTACGGTTTTTGTAGGCCTCCAGGCGCTTCATTTCCTTCAGGTTGGCCTTGTTGATGGCGCGGATCTCTTTACCGGTGAGATAACCCTTGTTTTTTGTTTCAGCCATGGCTTATCTCCTTCCCTTGGGATCCATCGCGTCACGCAGGCCGTCACCGACGAAGTTGAAGCCCAGAACAGCGATGACGATGCACACGCCCGCAGGCACCCAAATGTACCAGTGATTCTGCAGGATCGCCTCGTTGGTGGATATGATATTGATCATGGTACCCCAGGCTGCATAAGGCGCCTTAACACCCAGATTCAGGTAGCTGAGGGTTGCTTCATACAGGATCATGCTGCCCAGAGACAGAGTCATCTGCACAATGAGCTGGGGCATGACATTGGGAACAAGATGCTTGAAGATCTTGCGGCCGGTGGAGTAGCCCATGGCTTCCGCTGCCACCATGAATTCCTGCTCCCTGAGGGACAGGATCTGACCTCTGACCAGACGGGCCGTGCCGGGCCAGGAGATAAAGGTCAGGTAGATCATCAGCAGGTAAATTCTGTACTTGGCATCGATGTCCGATGCGTCCAGAATGGTACTGATGATCAGCAGAATGGGCACGCCGGGCAGACAGATCAGCACATCGCACACACGCATGATGATGTTGTCCACAGCGCCGCCGAAGAAGCCGGCCAGGCCGCCCATGACAACACCGATGACGGTGATGAGGAATACAGCGATGAAGCTGACGGTGAGAGAGATCCGGCCGCCGTACATCAGACGGATAAAGACATCATAACCTTCGTTGTCCGTGCCCAGCCAGTGCTCTTTGGAGGGAGTGGCCCGGAGGTTATCCTTCAGAGACTTCTCCGTGGTCTGGCGGAGGGTATACTCCACACCGTCCACGGTGTAGGTGGCGGAATTGGGCGCATACTCGGTCTTGCCGCTTTCATCCAACTCGATCTCACCCCACTTGGTATCGTCGATATAGCCGGGGGTGGTGTCTGCCAAAAAGACAGGGCCAAGGAAGCTGAAGATAAACAGGCCGATGACCATAATCAGACCGATGATGCTAAGTCTGGAGCGGAAGAAGCGCCGTACCACCATACGGGTGGGAGACATGAGGCGGACATTCTTATCAAGAGGCTCTTCCGTATCTACGATTTTTTCCTGAATTTCTTCGTTTTTCAGTTCTTCCATAAATACGACCTCCTTACTCCAGTTTGACTCTGGGATCCACCAGACCGTACATCAGGTCGGCCAGCAGGACACCCAGAACGCTCAACAGCGCCAGGAACATGTTATAGCCCATGATGAAGGGAATGTCACCGCGGTTCATGGCATCCAGGGCGATGTTACCGATACCAGGGAGGTTAAACACCTGCTCGGTGATGATGGCGCCGGAGAACAGGCTGGGAAGCAGACCTGCCAGAGAGGTGACCAGGGGGATCAGGGTGTTGCGGAAGGCATGCTTGTTGATGACCACACTCTCCTTCAGACCCTTTGCCCGGGCGGTACGGATGTAGTCAGAGTTCATGACTTCCAGCATATTGGCTCTGGTCATACGCATTCTGGGGCCGATGCTTAGAATGACGATGGTCAGAACAGGAATAAACATGTGGTGCAGGTAGTCCAGCAGCAGGGCAAAGCCTGTGTTGGACACGGTGGCATTCACAAGACCCGAGGTGGGAAACCAACCCAGCTTCAGGGCAAACAGATCCTTCAGAATGTTGCCGAAGAAGAAGGAGGGCAGGCTGATGCCGATCATGACCAGAATGGTCACGATATAATCCCGCAGGCTGGACTGATGGGTAGCAGCCGTGATGCCCAGGGGGATGGCGATCATAAACTCAAATACGGTGGCGATGAGGGCGATGGCAAAGGAGATGCCCATGTGCTCCACGATGACCTGCGCGACAGGAATGCCGTGGACGAAGCTGGTGCCCAGGTCAAATTTGGCCAGGGCAGCCAACCACTTAAAGTAACCTCCCAAAATGCCCTTGAAGCTGTCATCGCCCAGTCCGTACATTTCGTACATGGCGTTGACGGTCTCCTCGCTGACGGTAGCACCGCCCTGGTTGATGGCGTTGATCTTATCCTGGATAAAATCAACGGGCATCAGCCGGATCAGAAAGTAAATGATCAGAGAAACGCCAAGAAGGATCAGAATTGAATATGCAATTCTTTTAACGATATATTTAAACATAAGCCACTCCGATTTTATTAACCGGCGAATTCAATCTCCCAAATGCGGTCCAGAGGAGAGCTGTAGGGGTTGATCTCCTCGGAAATGCTGTCGGAACTGATCACCTTAGAGTTGTAAGCGTACAGAACACTGCGCTGGTAGACGGGCAGCTCCACAGCCAGATCCAGAACCTGGCTCATAGCCTGCTCGTACAGTTCGGCACGGATGGTCTGATCGTTGGTCTCACGGGCCTGGTCGATGAGATCAGACAGCTCGTTCAGAATTGCCATTTCCTCAGCGGAGCCGCTGTTCTTCAGGTAGTTGTAGCCCCATGCCAGGGTGGAGGTTGCGGTGGAATCCTTGTGGTAGACCTGGTACATATCGGGATCCAGAGCGGAGGACCATGCAGCGGCCCAAACTTCCAGAGCGCCGGTATTGATCTTGGTCAGAGCCTGGGTGTCACAGACGACCTCAACGTCCCAGCCCATGTCGTTCAACAGAGCTGCTGCGTCACGGAACACCTTGTAGGTGGGGTGATCCTGAAGGCTGGAGCCTGCGATGGTGAAGGTGACCTTCAGATCGCTATCGCCTGCGGAAACGCCGGCTTCCTGCATATAGCGCTCGATGTTGGTCTTTGCGGTTTCGTCGCTCCATGCGCCGATCTGGGGATAATCCTTGCCGTTGTCTTCGCCGGCGTCACCGGTGGGGTATGCCCAGGAGATTCTGGACATGGGCCAGTAGATACGCTCAGCGGTACCGGAGCGGTAGTAGTCCAGCGCAAGGCTGGTGTTCATGGCGCACATGATGGCCTTACGCAGGTTGATGTCGTTGACCTTGGCGGAGTTGATGCCGATGTAGCCGTAGCCCAGCTGCTTGGACTGGAGCATGACGATGCCCTTGGAGCCCAGCTCCTCCAGCTTCTCGTAGTTCTCGGTGGTCAGGCTGGGGGTAATGTAGTGGACAGTGCCGTCCTGCAGCGCAGCGATGGCGTTGTTGGAGGAGACGATCTGGTAACGGATCTTCTCGATCTTTGCGTTTTCAATGCCTTCGCCTACAGTGTGGAAGTTCTCATTCATCTTGAAGTAGGCAACATTGTTGATGTAGAAGGCGCTGTCGCCGGGGTTGTCGCTGTTTTCGCTGTCGGTGACGCGGTAAGGACCTGCGCCCATGGGCAGCTTGATGTTACGGGTGGACTGCACGATCTTGGTCATGAAGTCGAAGCTTGCAAACTCAACACCGAACTTATTGTTTTCAATGTCCATGGGAACGGAGCTGCCTTCGCCGTAGTAGTGCTGGGGAGCAATGGTCAGAGCGAAGTTCCAGATAGCCTTGGGGTCAACGCCGTCGATGGTGATCTGCAAAACATCGTATTCGTTCTCATTGGTAACGGTGCCGTCGGCGTTATGGCCGGAGGCGATGGTGTAGTCGGTGCCGTTGACATTGATGACGGAGCCGGCTGCATCGGTGTGACCCAGGGAGACGATGCCGGAGATGTTCTCAACTGCCAGAGAGCCGTCGTCAGCCACATTCTCGTGGAGGATGACTTCCTTAGCCTTGGCGGTGAACTCAGTCAGCAGGGTGTTGCCGGTTGCCCAGTAGTACAGCACGATGTCCAGCTGACGGGCGATGGTGTCGTTATAAACATAGTCGATGGCAGCTTCCTGGGTGGTGATAGACTCGGGATACTGCTTGGTCAGCTTTTCAATGGTGGTGCGGTCGATCTTACCCTCTGCGTCCAGGGCGTACTCAACATCCACATAGCCCTCGGTGTACATGAAGCAGAAGATCTCGTCCTCAAATTCCTTGTGGGTGTCATAGGGAGCGTCCACATAGGAGTCCTTTGCGCCGATGTAGTCGGTCTCCAGCTCCTGCTTGAACTCAGACAGAGCGTACTCATAGTCCTCCAGCAGGTTCTGGTTGGTAACTTCGGAAGGATCGTTGGAGATAGCGGACTGGTAGCCGGAGCTGACAGAATAGCTCTGAATCGCAGCCTTCATGGCCTCGTAGCCCACCTCGTTGGTGGCGGAAGCCTTCAGCTCGGAGTGGAACAGGTTCACCAGCTCGTTGATACGGGCCTGGGCTCTGGTGGAGGCCTGGCTGGCGATCAGGTCGTCGCTGTCGTCGGAGCCGGAGCCGACGGTCTGGGTGCGGTACTCATTCAGACCCAGAATATCGGTGGAGTACAGGGTGTTGGAACCGGTGTACACGGGATCCAGATAGACATAGTAGTTGAACAGAACATCTTCCATGGTCAGAGGATGACCGTCGGAGAACAGGATGCCGTTCTTCAGAACGAAGGTATAGGTCACGGTGCCGTCATCATTTTCGGTGATGTCGTAGTCCTTGGTGACCACTGCTTCGTCTTCGCCGTAGGCGACAAACACTTCGTTGCTGGACTGATCATAGTCCGCGCCCAGCATGCTGATCTGGGTCATGGAAACGATGGTACCGTCGTTTGCGGAGGTGGAGAAGAAGGGATTGAACAGGCCGTCCAGCTGTTCGGTCATGATGACGAAGGCATCTGCCCTGCCACCGCCACAGCCGGCGAGCATGCTTACCATGCTGATGCAAATCGCAATGCACAGCAGGATGGACAGAATTTTCTTTTTCATTGTTTACGCTCCTTTATTTTAGGGCATCCAAAACGGATGTCAGTAATTACGCTTTATTCCGCATCCTCAGCGGGCACTTCCTGGGCGGGCGCCTCATTCAGCAGGGTGACCACGCCGTTAGAAACGCTGACCCACAGCACATTCTCCTCGCCGGTAACACCGCAGGCGATGTCCGCCTCCACGGGGGCGCTGCCCATGCCGCACAGCAGACCGATGACATAGTCCTCGGTGCCGAAGTAGGCGGCTGTGTCGATGTTCAGCAGGCCGTTTTTGATCTTGACATTTTCAAAGACAGCCTTATCGGAGATGGAGCCTGCCAGCAGGCCGTAGCTGGTGCCTGCCACACGGGTACCGGACTTGATGGTCACAGTAACATTCTCCAGGGTCAGATCAGTGATAGACGCGCCCTCTGCCAGATAGCCGAACAGGCCGGCATTGGTCTTGGAGTTATTGGTCTGCTCCACGCTGATATTGGAGAAGGTGTGGCCGTTGCCCACGATAGAGCCGGAGAAGTTGCCGTACATCAGGCTGGTGGGCCAGATAGCGCCTTCAAAGTCCAGATCGGCGTGGATCTCGTAGTTACCGGAAACGCTGGCGTTGTCCAGGAACTGCTCGGCATTGTAAATGTGGTACCACTCGCCCTCCATCCAGTCCAGATACAGCTTCATGGTGGGGTTCTCGGCAGCGCCGGTGGCCTCATTGACTGTACCGGTGTGGATCACGGCGGCGGTATCCACGGGCTGGGTGCCTTCAGCATCGTAGTAAGCCGCCTGGAAGGTGTAGCCCTTCTTTTCAGGGAACTTATACATGTCGATGGCGCCGGTTTCTTCGTTCCACGCGGGAACCAGGATCTCCTCCGCGGCAGTGGGGTTAAATTCATAGGTATCCATCCACTCGCCGGAAGCTCTGTCATAGAACTCAATGGCAAACTTGGGGACCCAAACGGCATACAGGGTCTTTACCGGCTCTTGGGAGGTGTAGGTCTTGGAGGGATCTACAGCAACACGGCTGGTGGCAAAGTTCCACTTGCCGCTGTAGGCATAGCCGTCGGCAGTTTCGGTACGCTCCTCGTACCAACCTGCCAGGAAATAGCCGGGATTCTGCACCTCATAGGAGTCCACATCGCCCCGGGCCGCATCATCGGGAGACAGCAGGGCGATCTCAACATTACCCTGGCTGTTTGTTTTCATTTCAGAGATATTGTAGCTGTCTACAATCACATAGGTATTGGTTGTAAAATAGCCGCCGTTGGCGTCAAATTTGACGCTGACGGTATAGCCCTCCGCGTCATTAATCTGATACGGAGTTGCTTCTTCGCTGCAGCCGGTAACAAAAACCAGCATTACCAGCAGCAGGAGCACGGTAAGTATCGTTTTGATTTTCAGATTCATGATCCGCATCTTCCTTCATGTGTTCCTGCGGTCCCTGCAGAGCCGTGCTCTGCAGGGAGCCGGGACTACTTATTCTTCAGTCGTTTCTTCTTCTGCGGGAATTTCTTCTGCGGAGATCTCTTCTGCAGGAGCTTCCTCCTCAGCGAGCGCTTCCTGGGAAAGATCCAGCTGGGGCTTTTCTCTTTTGGGTTTCTTGGCAAACAGGGCCTTGAGCTTGGCAAACACGGCAGCAATGCCGGTGCCGATCTTCTTCAGGATACCTGCTGCGTCGATCTTTTTCTTTGCGGGCTTTTCGGAAGCTTCTTCCTCAGCAGCCTCGGCGGCTTCTTCAGAAACTTCTTCCTTGCCCTTGTTCTTTTTGCCCTTGCCGAAGATCACGGCTGCGGCAGCGCCGACAGCTACCACCACAGCGGCGATGACAGCGATCAGCCAGCCGGAGATGCCGGTCTCTTCTTCCACAGGCACTTCTTCCACTACCTGGTTTGCGGGATCCAGCGCGACGATTCTCTGCTCGGCGGATACCAGCAGACCGTAGTTGGTAACCAGAGCCTGCTGCTCGGTGGTTGCGATCTTGCTGTAGGCGGCCCGGGCTGCTTCCACGATTTCCTTATCGGCGAAGGCAACACGCTCAGGGATGGCGTTGATAGCCTTGATGGCTGCCAGGGTGGTATCGTCAGCTGCGTTAGCGCCGTTGATCACCAGGTCAAAATACTGCTCCATGACGAAGGAGTCGTAGCCCTGGCCGTTGGCGGGGCGCACCATGGTCATCTTGGTATCCACAAAGCCCACATAGTCCACGAAGTTGGCACCGTAGAACACATTGGAGTACAGGCCGCTGGTGGCGTTCCACATATACCAGGGCAGCAGCTCGAAGCCGTCGATCTGCACCTCGGTGCCGTCGTAATCGGTGTAGGAGCCGAAGTTGCCGGTGCCGGGAACATGGTCGTAGGTCTCATAGTAGGCGGAGTCGAACTCCTCCTCCAGGATGGGTGCGTAGTAGCTGCCAAATACCACGAGCTCCAGAGCGTCACAGCCGTAGAAGGCCTTGTGACCGATGGCAGTGGTGGTGTAGGGCATGGTCACCAGCTGAACATCGCTGCCAGCAAAGGCCATGGCGGTGATGCGGACGGTGTTGTCAGCCACCTTCATATCCTCGCCGTCGGTTCCGGCGTAGGTGATCAGCTCCAGACCGTTGGGGACCTCGGCGTACAGAGAGCCGTTGATCACATGTACGGTGCCGGAGATGTCATAGGTGTAATTCTGGCTTTCGTAGTCCACACCGTTGAAGGTGGTAACCTCGGTGATGTGCAGCGGTGCGATCTGGCACATTGCGAAGGGGTTGTCACCCAGGGTCTTCAGATTCTCACCGAAGGTCACGGTGAAGGGTGTCAGTTCTTCCTTCATGAAGGCGTGGTCGCCGATGTGCTCCGCGGCGGACAGGTCAGCCTCGGTAATGCCGGCATATGCAAAGGCATAATCACCCACGCTGGTAACGGCGTTGAGATTCTCGGGAGCGGTCAGGGCAGCGCAGTAAGCGAAGACGCCCTCGTCCATTGTTACGCCGTTGGGATTCAGCTTCACCTCTGCCAGAGCCTGGCCGTTGACAAAGGCGTACTCGCCCAGGGTCTCAGCAGCAGACAGATCCACAGAAGTCAGCACCTTGGATTCCATAAATGCGTAGGCGCCGATGTTCACAACCTTGGAAAGGTCGATGTTCACCAGGCTGTCGCAGCTTGCGAAAGCATACTGGGGAATCTGGGTCAATGCGGGGTTCAGCACCACATCGGTCATCAGCTGGCAGTAGGCAAAGGCGTACTCGCCGACGCTTTCCGCGGCGGACAGGTCTGCCACGGTGATATCAGGTGCGTGATAGGTGTACATGTACTGGCCCTCGGGGCTGACGGCTGCATAAGCCATGGAATCATCCAGGCAGATGTAGTACACGTCACCGGACAGGGCGTAGTCGCCCACGGACTTGACCTGGCTCAGGTCGATCTCCTTCAGGGCGTCGCAGTTGTAGAAGGCCATGTAGCCCAGCTCTGCGCCGCTGCCCAGAGTCACGGACTCCAGACTTGCGTGACCTGCGAAGGCGTTGCTGCCGATGCTGACATTGTTGCCGATGGTCAGGCTGTTCAGCGCGGAGCCAAATTCATAGTAGAAGTAGCGCTCGCCGTTCTCATCATAGTGAAGGATGGTGAAGGCCTCGTCCTTATCCATATTGAAGGCGTAGTCACCCAGGGTGACATCGTTGCCCACGGTAACGCTCTGCAGGCTCAGACACTGGGCGAACATGCCCTCGGGCACGGTCATGCCGTCGGGGATGGTGACTTCCGTCACATCGGTGTATGCAAAGGCATAGCGGCCGATCTTGGCATCCTTATTATAATTGGGAAGCTGGGTGATGGCAGTCTCGAAGAAGCCGTATTCACCGATATCGGTCAGGGTTCCCAGGGTGACGGACGCCAGATTCTCAGAGGAACCGAAGCCGTAGTCGCCCACGGAGGTGACCTTGGGCAGCACCACGGAGGTGATGGCGGTGTTGTGGGAGAACGCGCCCTTGCCCACAGCGGTGATGTTGGCATTGCCGGCATTGGCCGCGGTGAATTCACCGGAAACGGTGGGTGCCACAGCGCACAGGGTAGTGCCGTCGGCGGACAGGATGTAATTGGCGTTCTGCACCTTGTAGGCCTTATTGCCGGACTCCACCTTGAAGGTGGTGATGGCGGTGTCACGGAAGGCGAACTCGCCGATCTCGTTGACATCGGGGCCGATGGTAACTTCCTTCAGGCTGTCGCACTCGTAGAACATGCCGTCGGGCAGGACGGAGGCGTTGACATAGAAGGATTCCAGGCTCTCACAGCCGGTGAAAGCATAGGGGCCGTACTTGACCTTGTCGGCTTCCAGGGTGAATTTTTCCAGGCTCTTACAGCCGGCAAAGGCGTATTCGCCGATGGACAGCAGCGCGTCGGTGGTAATGACGCCCTCCAGATCCTGGTTGCCTGCGAAGGCATAGTTGGAAATGACACAGATGGAGGACAGGTCGATAGTATCCTGGAGGTCACAGCCCTCGAAAGCGCTCTGGCTGACGATCTGCAGATTGTTCTCACCGGAGAAGGTGATGCGCTGCAGGGAAGGACAGCCGTAGAACGCGCCGTACTCAATGGACTGCAGGGTGGAAGGCAGCACGATCTCTTCCAGAGCGGTGAGGTTTGCAAAGGCGTAAGCGCCGATCTTCTCAATGCCCTCGGGAATGATGACCTTGGTAATGGTGCCTTCACCGATGTACCACTGCTTGGTGGACTCGGCATCGTCGAAGGCCAGCTCTTCCTCGGTCTTGGGAACATAGTCGAAGTTGGCGAAGGCGAAGTTGCCGATCTCTGTCAGATGCAGGTCATCGGGGATGGTAACGGTGCCGCCCAGACCGAAGTAGTGGGACAGGCTGGGGCCGGTGGTGATGTAGGGATCCTTGACTTCCACAGACACGGACTCGGAGTAGTAGGTGCTGCGGTCATCCATCAGGACCTTCACAGTAACGGAGGCAAAGCCCTCGGCCTTGGCCACCACGGTGCCATATTCGTCGATGGTGACGATATTTTCGTTACTGGACTCGAAGGACACAGCGGTGTCGTTGGGGAAGTAGGCATCCAGGGTATAGTTTAGGGTAACGGATTCGGAGGGGTACAGGGACAGGCTGTAATTGCCGTCGAAGTACCGGGTATCACCGGTGTCGCCGATCTTCTTATCGTTGCTGTCCAGCTGGTAGTATGCCTTGTTGGTGTAGTAGCCGTCCAGAGTGAAGACATCTGCCACGGGCTTGTCGTAGCGCTTGTAGCCTTCGTCTCCCTCACCCAGGACCGTCACGGTGAAGGTGACGCTCTTATTGGTCTCGGGGTCACGGACACGCACATTGGCCTTGCCGGTGCCGGTGGCAACCAGCTTGTTGTTCACAACCCGGACAACGCTGGCCTTGGAGGAGGTGAACTCAAGCAGCTCGCCCCATGCCTCATCGGGGTAGGTCAGAGGCTCCAGGGCGTAGACCTCGTTGGGGCTGAGGGTCAAACCCTCTTCCAGACCGTCGAAGTAGAAGTCCTGGTATTCGTCGGGCATGCCGATCTCGTAGGTGGCGTAGTTCAGGGCGTAGTCATAGCAGGTGACCACGAAGGAGTTGGCGTTGATGGACTTCTCCTTCAGCAGATAGACATAGTCGGTCAGCTCGTAGGTCACCACGGTGGTATCGTTGCGCTGGGAATAAACAGGAGACATATACTGCTCGAAGGAGAACAGCTCAGGGGTATCGTTGCCGTCCTCATCCTTGCCCATGCCCACATAGCCCACCTGGGCAGACATGGCGTAGTGGTTGTCGTAGATAGAAACATCCGCGTACAGACGGTTCTTCTTCAGAGACTTATCGTACTCATAGCGGAACTGAACATCGGTAACGGTGGGTGCCTCAAAGTCGATGTACAGGGGGAAGGTAAAGGTGTTGTTCAGGTTGGTATCCAGCGCACCGTCCTTGTAGTCCATGTAACCGGTGAGGGTAACCGTGTACTGGCTGTTGTTCTTCAGATTGTAGTCCATGGTATCGAACTCGATCTCCACATTTGCGGGGTAGATGGAGCCGCCGTCGCCATAGGACTTGCGGACCAGATCGTCCGCGGTCTCAAAGATCACTTCGCCGGTGGTATCGTCGGTGATGACCACTTCCATATTCTCCGCGCCACGGAGCAGGCCTGCCCAGACATAGCGCAGGGAGTGGATGGTACCGATCTGGTTGGACAGGGCGATGTAGTCCTGATTTGCGGGGATCTGGATGTCGGACTTATCCTGGATGAAGTAGAAGGAGCCCAGATAGCTGACATAGTCATCCTCCACGCCGCCGATGGGACGGGTGGCGTATGCGTCAGCCTTCAGTTTGTCTTCCTCGTCGATGCCGTCATCCAGCTCATCGGCGTTGGTATCGTAGTAGGTCAGGTCGAACATGGGAGCCTGGGTCCAGTCGCCGTAGAAGGCCAGGTAGGGAATGCTCAGATTCACATCGGTGCCCTTGGTGGCAGTGAGTGTCACATAGCCTTCCACATACATGCCGTTGGCGAAGGAGGCATCCATATAAGCCTTATCCTCATCGCTGAGGGTGATCTTCATGGTGACCTTTGCTTCAGAGTTTGCGTCCACCGTCAGCTTGGTGTCCTTCACCTCGCCGCCGGTAACGCCGGTGATTTCCACGGTAGCGCCGTCCAGGGAGTAGGCTTCCTCGGTGACGGTGGTCTTACCGGCATTGGTCAGGGTGTCGCTGACACCCTCGGTGAGCACGTAAGCACCGATATCGTAGCTCAGCGCCTTATCGCCGAAGTTCACCACGGAGAAGGTCATTTCGTAAACACCGGTCTTTTCGGGATCGTCCATCAGCTCCAGCTTGGTCTTGTCCAGAGCCTCACCGCTGTTGCTGTAGGTGGTGATATAGGCGGTGGTGTTGATGGCATTCAGCAGATTGGCAAGGCCTGCGCCCTGCTTTCTTACAGCGTAAGGCAGGCCGTTGGTGTTCAGCGCGATGTCAGCGGTGGACATCATCAGCTTATTCACCATCTCATTGACTTTTACATTGTCATTTGCGATGTCGGGGAAATTCTCCACCACGTACTGCCGCAGCAGGATGACCACGCCGGACAGGTTGGGGCAGGCCATGGAGGTACCGGACAGACGGTCATAGCCGCCGCCGGTGACGGAGGAGAGGATGATGCCGCCGTGGGCGGTAATTTCGGGCTTGATCTCCAGGCTGGGCGTGGGGCCCCAGGAGGAGAAGTCGGAAATGAAAGGACCGGAGGTCTGGGACTTGCTGATCTTCAGCATGCCGTTGCCGGCAGCCACCAGAGCTTCGCCGTCGTCCTGGGAGATGGAGCAGGTGGCCAGCTTGGCGTCGCCCACATTCATCTTGATCTCACCGGATACATTATTATAAATAATGATACCGGCTGCGCCCTGTGCCTCGGCGATCATGGCCTTCTCTTCGAAGGTGTTGTCGCCACGGCGGACCAGCGCGATCTTGCCGTTCAGATCCAGACCGGAGTAGTCAGCGCTGCGGCCTACACCGGGAACGATCACATATTCGATCTCAATGTCTTCCTGGTCGCCCAGCAGTGTGGCGCAGAAATCATTTTCTTCCGCTGCGCCGGTGTTGGATTCGTCAAAGTAAATGATGGTTTTATCATGAAGCAGATAAGGGGTCTCTTCACCGTTGATAGATGCTACAGAAAGAACGCCGTCGTATGTACCGGGGGAACCGACCGTGCCGGTGTCGGGGTTGGTGGTCAGAGGCAGGTTACCGTTGGCCTCAGAACCGTATGCGGAGGAATAGCTGTTGGAGGCAGCTACCACGACAGAGATACCGGCTTCCCGGATCTTGTCGTACACGCCGTTGACGATCTCCTCGTCGGATTCACGGCTGAAGCCTGCTGCAGTACCCAGGGACATGTTGATAACATCAACGCCCAGGACCACACAGTCTTCCAGAGCAGCCAGGATCCAGGTGCTCCGTGCGGTGTCCATCACATCGGAGAAGGTCTTCATAGCCACCAGCTGAGCGTTGGGAGCAACGCCGGTGATGGTATCGTCCTTACCTACGATAACACCGGAAACATGGGTGCCGTGGTTGTTGTGGGTGGAGTAGGGATCGGGGTCGTAGTCGGCATAGTCATAGCCGAAGGGAACCTTCTGGCTGATGTAGACATCGTCTACAGTAAGGCCCTCGGACAGGGCGTATGCCTGTGTCTGATCCAGAACCTCTGCCACATCCTCATAGGTCAGGCCCAGATGATCGGAGGTAAAGTTATCCACGCTGAAGGCGGAGTGGTTGGAGTCCAGACCGGTATCCAGAACTGCCACTACCATGCCGGTGCCGTCGTAGCCGGACTCGCCGCTCTTGAAAATACCGGTCTCGTAGACATTAACGGTATTTTCCACCAGCTGGGTCTCTGCCACCCGGTACTCCTCACCGATGATCGCGCCCTCGCCGTCCCCCAGGGACTGGGTCACAGCGGCGAAATTGGAAGCCTGGATGCGGATCTCGAAGCCGCTGAGCAGACGGGAGTAGTCCTCACCGGTGGTGTAGGAAACACCCAGCTCATCCAGCTGGCTGAGGATCCGTGCCTTCTCGGTCTGCATCTGTGCCTCCAGTGCAGCTGCCTCCTCAGAGTGCAGCGCGTACTGGGCAAAGCTCATGACCTTATCAGTGGCATCGTAGGCATCCATGAGGTTGGGTACATCCACGGTAATGATGACAGAGATCTCATCATTGCTGCGAATGGTATCCGGCAGCTCGAACATAACGGAGCTATCCACATAGTCCTTATAATTTACAGTAATGTCATCCCGCAGGGTAATGCCGGAGGTTTCATAGGTAGAAGCCTGGGCCTTGACCTGAGGGGTTGTGACTGCACCAAGGACAATCGTAGCTGCCAGAACGACAGCAAGAATTGCCTGTGTCAGTCGTGTCGAACGTCGATTTTTCATGTTTTAACGCCTTTCTGTGGTGAAGTTCGCATAGTAACTGCATTATACATATTTACATACATACGCTATTTTATGATACTTCATTTTGCTTCTAAATGCAAGAAAATTCGTTAAAAATGCGAAAATAAGTATAAAAATCCAGTTTTTGTCCGTCATTGGTGGACGGCGATTGTATTTTTTCATTTTTGCAGGATTTACTTTCAGAAATCGCTGTGTTATACTTAAAATGACGAAATTTGTGAAACACTCCAACAGGAGGAACTCCCATGAAGAAAGACACCGCAAAACGCATCCGCCTGATTTACGGGATCGTTTTAACCCTTTCCGCCATAGCAGCCGGCATCTGTCTCATCGCCGCCTGCTTGACGGTTTACCGCTCCGGCGGCGAACAGATCTACACCGCCCAGAAAGTGGCCGCGGCCTTTTCCGCCATCTCCGTGCCGGTCTATTTGTGTCTTGCGCTGGTGGTGGGCGGTTTTGTGCTGGAGCTGTTTCTTCCCCTTGACAGCAGCAAGAAAAAGCCCGAAAAGAACTACGCCGCCATCCTTGCCCGCCTGCTGGAAAAGCGGGATGTGGAAAGCGGCGACCCCGCTCTGAAGGAGGCGATCCTGTTCCAGCGAAAGCTTCGCAAGCAGGACCGGGTTCTGAGTCTGCTGCTTCTGGCAGCCGGCAGCATCGGCTTTTTGATCTACGGCACCAACCCCGCCAACTTCCACCAGACGGAGATCAACGCCTCCATGACAAAGGCCGTGATCCTGCTGCTTTGCTATCTGGTGGTTCCCTTCGGCTTTGCACTGTGTGCCACATACCGGGCACGGCGCAGCCTGCAGAAGGAGATCGAGCTGGTAAAGCAGCTTCCCGCAGGGGAATACCGCCCCGCTCCCGCCGCCAAAAGCTGCGGCTGTAAGAAAAATACCCTCCGGTGGGCGGTTCTGGGTCTGGCTGTGGTGCTGCTGGTCTACGGCTTCTTCGCCGGCGGTACTGCCGATGTGCTGACCAAGGCCATCAACATTTGCACCGAATGTGTAGGATTGGGGTGAGGGATATGAAAGAAAAGCTGAAACGACTGATCCCCACCAAGCGCCGGATCATGCAGCTGTACTTTGGTCTGCTGCTGAACGCCAATCTGAAGGGCTTCGTCACCGGCAATATCTATAAGGGTCAAACCAAGATCATCTGCGCTCCGGGCATCAACTGCTACTCCTGCCCCGGCGCCATCGGCGCCTGTCCTCTGGGCAGCCTGCAAGGCTCCTTCAGCGCCGACCGCTCCACCCTTTATTATGTCTGCGGCATCCTGCTGCTGTACTGCGTTCTGTTTGGCCGCATGATCTGCGGCTGGATCTGCCCCTTCGGCTTCATCCAGGATCTTTTGTACAAGATCAAGACCCCAAAAGTACGCAAAAGCCCCGTCACCCGGATCCTTTCCTTATTAAAATATGTGATCCTGGTATTCTTCGTATTGATCGTACCCATTATGTACGCTTTTCGGGATACTCCCCTGCCCGCGTTTTGTAAGTACATATGCCCGGCAGGCACCCTGGAAGGCGGCATTGGCCTTTTGAGCAACGCCGTCAACGACAGTTACTTCTCCATGCTGGGGCCTCTGTTTACCTGGAAGTTCCTGCTGATGGTGAGCATTCTGGTGGGTACCATCTTTATTTTCCGCCTGTTCTGCCGGTTTATCTGCCCCCTGGGCGCCCTGTACGGACTGTTCAATAAGTTCTCCTTCTTCGGCATCAAGCTGAACAAAGACAAGTGCACCGACTGCGGTCTGTGCACGGCACACTGCAAGGTGGACATCAAGCATGTGGGTGACCGTGAATGTATCAGCTGCGGCGACTGCATCGATGTGTGTCCCGTGAACGCCATCTCCTGGAAGGGTGTGAAGGTGCAGCCTGCCGCTTCCTCCAAAAAGCGCACCGTGGTCCGTTCCATTGTGGCAGCGGTCATGGTCATCGTTCTTGCCCTGGCCATCGGATATTTCTGGAATCAGGAATCCACCCCCAACCTACCCATCGGCGGCGGCCGGGGCAACCAGGTGGGTGACCTGTGCGTGGATTACGATCTGGAGATCGTCACCGGGGAAGCCATTACCGCCGAGACTGTGGATCCCACCGCCACCGGCAAGATCACCGTCATCAACTTCTGGGGCACCTGGTGCACACCCTGCGTCAACGAGTTGCCCTACTTTGACCGGATCGCAACGGACTATGCCGACTCTGTGGAAGTATTCGCCATTCACACCAACATGATCAGCGATACCGCGCCGGCATATATTGCAGAGCATTATCCCGAATCTTCCATCACCTTTGCCCGGGACGGCGAGGGAGAAGCTTATTACACCGCCCTTGGCGGCCGTGATACTTACCCCTACACCGTAATTCTGGACGACCAGGGCGTGATCGTAAAGATCTTCTGGTCCTCTGTCCACTACGAAGACCTGCAGGCTGTGGTGGAAGAACAGCTGAATTAAGAAAAGCCCAGTGTCTGAGACACTGGGCTTTTTACTGCCGTTATTCTTCTTTTAAGCCAAACAGCTCCCATGTGGTGTGCCCTACCTTCAATAGCTGGAGCATTTCCTCCTCCCGGGCCAGTTTGGCTTTTGCCTTTTTCAGCACCGCCTGTGCCTCCCGGGGCTTGATCACTACCACGCCGCAGGCATCTGCCGCAATGATGTCGCCGGTCTCCACCAAAACACCACCGCACAGGATCCGCTCCCCTACTGTTCCCATTTTCTCACGGCGGGGACCCTTGGGATGGACACCCCGGACAAAGGTGGGAAATTCCATTTCCGCCAGCTTCAGACCGTCCCGGACGCAGCCGTCAATGACCACACCTGCCACGCCCTTGACCTGACAGCAGATGGCCATCATCTCTCCCAGGAAGCTGCAGTCCATACTGCCGCCGCAGCTGACCACCAGTACATCCCCAGGCTGTGCCAGGGTGATGGCTTTGTGGAGGGATAAATTATCCCCCGTCACGCATCCGCAGGTCAGCGCCCGCCCCAGCAGCACCATATTCCGCTCCAGGGGCCGGATCCCCCCGTCCATCACGCCGCCCAGTGTCTGGCTGTCCGCCAGGATCTCCGTGGGTATCCCACGGAAGGAAATCAAAAGCTCCATATCGGTCCTCCCCTGTCCCTAATTTTCTTTACCATACCATGTTCCCTCCGAAAGTGCAAGCATCCCCTTCAAAAGGACGGAAAACCCCCGTTGCCGTAAATGCAACGGGGGCATATTTTACTCTTCCAGGAAATCGTTTACTCTCAGCTTCTCCACAAAAACAGCCACTTTCTCGGCAACGGTCTCGGGGTCTGCATCGTACTGCTCCAGAACAGCCTGCACCAGCTCTTCTTCCTGAGCGCCTTCTTCCAGCTTCTTCCACAGGAAGCAGCCCGACTCATTGAGGGTGATCATCATGTTCAGATTCAGATCCTCGCCGGCAGGCAGAACAACATACTCTCCTGCCACCTCACGCAAAATAAACCCGTCTTTCAGTTTCATAGTATTATTCCTTTCCGCGCATGGCTTCATAGGAAACCAGCACCGCATTTTCTTCCATATTGCACCGCAGCTTCCACAACGGCACTTCCTTCAGCAGCCGGTCAACCGTCTCCAGGATCTGCTCCCGAACCCAAGGGAACGCAGGGCGAACCGTTTGGTTCAAAATGGCATGAATCGCCTGAGGGCCGGTAAAGGGCTGGATGGTATTTGTTTCCGCACGTTCCAGCATGGCAATGCCTGCCACGGGGACCCGCATATTGCTGTTAAGGTCGTGCTTGCCGCTCCAGGGCGTTCCGTAGGCGTACCAAGCGCCATCCTCCTGCCGCAGGGCAGGCTTGTCATCGTTGAGGATCTCCGCCCGGTCACCAAATACCTTCAGCCACAGTTCGGTATGGGTGGACTTGCCTGTACCGCTTGGAGCGGAAAACAGGTATGCCTTTCCGTCCAGCACCACCGCCGAAGCGTGGATCATTAATCCGTTAAACTTCAGAAGGTGGCAATAAAAACAGGCGCCGGTGATCAAGTATTCACAATCCTCATCAGACAATTGGGGATAAGTCTGCTTCAGATTTCTCCAATCTGTCTGAATGGTTATATCCACCGGGTCACACGGCTCGCACGCATAAGGCTCGGCCTGCTCCACCGTCCTGCCGAAGCTGTCCATCTTCACCGAAAGCCCGGCAATCTTGTAGTATTTCTCCATGGTCTCTCCCATAAATAAATTATGCGTTTAACAGTTACTCCTGACAAATGTCCAGAACCTTCAGGCTGCGCACGCCGTTTTTCTTGCGTATTGCGATGGTCGTCCGCACATCGGCATACTGCTCAATGGGTCGGTTTGCTCTGTAATCCAAATAACTGAAATCAAAAACCTCCCTGATCTCTACATCCTCTTTCATTCTATCCACCTTGAGGAGCATTGCTTCAAACTTTACAAGTCCTCTCAGCTGTTTGATATAAGGTGCGTTCCGGTTGGCAATGGTATTTGTCATCAGTTCGCCCATACGATCTGTAAAGCCCTTGGAGTCCTTTTCCATGATCTGCAAATAATCCAGATTGTTCTGCACAAAGTCTTTATAAAACTGCAAATTATCGCAGCCGTACAGCTTGCGGACATGTCGCGCAGACACCGCAAAATTCTTGTACATGTGGGCGAAATATGTAATGTATTGATACTCTTCCCGGGCAGGCGTGGATAAATGATAAAAGAAGGGGAACAGCTTTTTATTTTCCAGAATCACCTGCTGTTCTTCTTCATAACCAAACACATCCCGACGCAGTGCTTTAATATCCGGATTGTATACCAGCTGGTCAAAATACTTTTCCGTGTCGGCAGTAGTGGGGTTGAATCTGCAGAAGGACATGGTAATATTCTTTACGCCCCGGTCGATCATAGAGAAGCACAGCTCCATCGTATCATTAAGATCTTGTTCTGTCTCATCCGGGAAACCGTACATAAAGAACAATGTTACCTGAATATCATTCTGCAGCAGGAAGGAAATCAGCTCTCCCGCATCCCGCAGGTTGAGGTTTTTGTTGATCAGCTTCTGCATGCGCTGGGAACCGGTTTCGATTCCAAAGGAAATGCTGGTCATTCCCGCCTGCTTCATCTTCAGCGCCAGTTCTTTTGTAATGCAGTCAATTCTGGAGGTGCATTTCCATTTAATATCCAGTCCAGAGGCAATGATCTCCTCACAAACCTCATACACGCCTGCCTGATTGACCGTAAACGCATCGTGGGCGAAGTTAAAGCTCTTGATGCCGAAGGTTTTGTTGAAATATTTAATGTCCTCAACGATCTGAGCCGGTGTTTTCAAGCGGTACGCTCTCTTCCAGAAGTGGCTAGAGCAGCAGAAGGTACAGTTAAACGGACAGCCGCGGCCAGCCTCAATGGGCATAAAATAGGTATCCGATCCAATATCCGCTTCTTCTTCCCCGGCAAGCAGACTGCGCTCCCAGCGGGGCAGCGTGCTTAAGTCACACAGAGGAATCTCAATATCATTATATTTAATTTCACCGTTTTCCCGGTAATACAGTCCCGGAATTGAAGGAATATTCTCTTCATTTCCCCGCAGAACGGCGTTGAAAAACGGCACCACCGTGTTTTCACCTTCGCCGGTACAGATATAATCCACCTGCTCCATACTTTCCATGGTCGCCTGGGCTGTTGCGGAAGCCTGAGGGCCTCCCATCACAACCAGGATTTCCGGCATTGCCTGTTTGATCTGCCGTGCGATACGGAGCATGCTGTGATAGTAGGGCCATAAGGTATAGAAGGACACGCATTTCGGTTCCCGTGCCATGATCTCAGCCGTAAAGCTTTCAATAAACGCGGAATAGTCGTTCCCGAAATTGGGGATCTGGCCGTATCGAAGGATTTCCGTCTTAAAGCCCGCATGGAGCAATTTTGTGGCCAGCAAAAGCGTTCCGTTTATTTCCAGATTCAACTGACCCGTATAAGACGGCGTAATAAACAAAATATCTGTCATGTGAAAGTTTCCCCTCTGCAGTGATTATCCATTGCCGCCTTGCGCTGCTGACAATCACAAAATTTAACCCCAGGGCAGCTGATTTTCGCCAAGAGGCGGCAGTTCGATGGGCAATGTTTCTTCCGTGGCTGCTGTTGTCTCGTCATTGCCGGCAGCGGTTGTCTCCTGCTCCGGCGCCTCGGTTTCTTCCGGCTCTGTCTGTTCATCCGCCGCTTCCGTTGCAGCTTCTTCCTGCTGTGCCTGGCTGTCATCAGGCAGAGCTTCCTGTCCATCGGTGGCATCCGGCTGTTCATTGGCAGCAACAGATTCTTCTGCTGTGTCCTCTTCCTCCGGCACAGCGACCGTGACCTGTACATTTTCTTTATCGGGGTTTTTTAAACCTGAAGACAAAGCGATGCATGCTGCAACACCGCCAATCAGAATCACAGCCAGTATAACGACTAAAAGGATCAATATGCGTTTGTTCATGCTCTTTTCCTCACTCTATTTATTTCAAGTTTGATAAAATCTTCTGCTAAAAACTTTATCAAGCCGGAAATTTTGCAGGATTATCCCGGCGGCATATGCCGCCGGGATTCGTTCCGCCGGTTGTATTAGCCGAAAGGAAGACCGTTGGTTTCGTTGGATTCGATGCCGGGGATGGAAGTGGTAACAACATCCTCAACCTCAAAATTGACGATCTCGATTTCGGGAGTCTCAAACTTCTTCATTTCACTTTCTCCTTTCTTAATATTTACTACCATTTTATGGTGGAAGTACAAATTAGTGGAAGTATGCGTATGCAGAGTCGCCGAAGGTCATGATGGCCTTACACAGTGCCACCAGATTTGCATTGCTGTTGGTCAGCTGACGGGCTGCATAGCCCTCAATGCTGTCCACGATGGTGGTGTATTCAGTGCCATCGGTATTGTATACAGTAACAGTTACATCTGTACGGGTGTCTGCAATGACCAGTGTCTCTACATAAACGATGCCCACAGAAGTGGTGCCGTAACGGCTCATGGATGCCTCATAGCTGTGCTCTGCGCCGGCATGGTCTGTGTAGCTCACTACTGCGGTCATGCCATCTACATAGCCCAGTACAGTGACCTGCATCTGAATGTTGCTCTCAAGAATCAGGCTGCTGCCTGCGCTCTTGTTCAGCACTGCGTTGTTGCTGATCTCCACTTCACCGGTGGACAGATCCTGGTATTCACCAATGTTGGCATTGGCCAGATCCTCTGCGTTGTAACCGAAATAGATCTGTGCTGCCGCACCGTAGTTCAGCATGTCGACCAGTGCTACCTTCAGCTCGGCTGCGGTGTTGGACTTGGGAAGCATACGCTCTGCGTACAGCTGGATGGAATCTACCCAGGTATTGCTGATAGCTACGCCTTCTGCATTGTATACGGTTACATACAGCTCGTCTGCCATTTCCTTGGCTGCCAGATCATCGTAAGGAATCAGATAGACGCCGGCTGTGCTGGTATCCCAATCCTCGAAGGGAATGGTCACATTGATTTCTTCGCCGTCCTTGGTTCTGTTCAGAACCGCGTAGGTGCCGGTCCAGTCGCTGCAGTTGCTTCTGTAAACCACGAAGTTCATCTTCAGGTTGTTGTTCAGAACAACGTTTGCACCGACGAAGTCAAACTTCTCGATAGCGTCCAGTGCCACAAAGTCGTAGCTGTAGCCCTCTGCAAAGGTCTGGGCGGTGGAATCGGTATAACCGTAGATTACCGTCGTACCGGGGATGCCCAAAGTTTGGACGTCTGTTTGGGTCGTTGCTACGCTTCTTGTCAAAGCATAGGTAGCAACGGTGTCCGTATCACTGATGATGCAATCTGGATTCAAAATCGTGACCTTCGCAAGATTAGTTGTAGCCGCAAACGCCATGTACTCAATGTTTTCCACGCCAGCCGGTACTGTAATCTCTTTCAAACCAGAACAACCATCAAATGCATACGCACCAATAGTCGTCAGCTTTTCCGGAATCGTAAAAGAAGTTAGATTGCTGCATCTTTTAAATGCATAATTTCCAATACTGGTAATATCCGATGACATACTGACTATGGACAGGTTAGTGCAGCCAGCAAACAACTCTTCGCTAATGCTAGTAACACCATTGCCAATGATTGCCTCGGTCAGTCCTGTACAGTCTCTAAATGCATAT
>JAZUMW010000068.1:0-4273 GCA_045603825.1 Faecousia sp. | reverse complement strand
AGTCGCAGGCATCACGCTCTTCAGCAGAGGGGTTGACGATATACTTGTCGCCGACATGGGCAACATTGGTGGTGGCAACAGGTCCGTTCCAGGGCACATCGGAGGAAGCGATAGCGATGGAAGCGCCCAGAGAAGCAACGACCTCTACGGGGTTCTCGTAGTCGTTGGCCAGGACGGTGCAGGTGACGACGGTGTCGTTACGCAGCTCTTCGTCGAACAGGGGGCGCATGGGACGGTCGATGATACGGCTGTTCAGAATGCCGCGGTCGGAGGGCTTGCCCTCACGGCGGTTGAAGGAGCCGGGGATGCGGCCTACGGAGTACATTCTCTCTTCAAACTCGATGGTCAGAGGGAAGTAGTCGATGCCGGCCTTGGGAATGGGGTTGCAGGTGCAGGTGGTGAGAACCACGGTGTCGCCGTAACGGCAGATGCACTCGGCGTTGGCCAACTCAGCGACCTTACCGGTTTCCACGGTAAAGGGACGGCCGCCGATTTCCATCTCGTAAATGTGATGGTTGGGATACTGCTTACGCGTAATCATTTGTGTTTACCTCCTAAAATATTTTTCTATTTCGGGAGGTTTAGCACTTGAATCGACTGTCAAGCTTTTGACAACCCATTCAACTGCTAAATATCTCCCGATAATGTTCTTGATTGTAAGATAAGAGGGCGACTTTCGTCGCCCTCTGTAAATATCTTACTTACGGATACCCAGCTTGGCGATCAGAGCACGGTAACGGTTGATGTCCTTCTTTGCCAGATAGTCCAGCATCTTGCGGCGCTTACCAACCATCATCAGCAGACCACGGCGGGAGTGGTTATCATGCTTGTGCACGCGCAGGTGATCGGTCAGCTCGTTGATACGGGCAGTCAGGATAGCGATCTGGACCTCAGGAGAACCGGTGTCGCCTTCATGGGTTGCGTTGTCCAGGATAACCTGGGTCTTCATTTCTTTCAGAATCATGGTTTTTTCCACCTTTTCATAAATTTACCTCGCGCCAAGTAAAGGGTCGGTGTCTTCCCAAAACTGAGCTGCGGGCATAGTAACATTGTCCGGCCATAGCCAGCCCGACTATCTTATCATAAGTTTTCCCAAAAGTAAAGAGAATTTTTCAGCTTTTTTCAAAGAATTTCCGGGTTTCCATGGCATTTTTTTGAATTTCTTCCCTGAGTTCTTCCAGAGAAGCAAATTTCTTTTCCGGGCGCAGGAATTTATAAAATTCCAGTACCAGCAGTTTGCCATACATGTCGCCGGCAAAGTCCAAAAGCCAGGCTTCCACCGTTACATGGTGACCATCCACCGTAGGGCGGTTGCCGACATTGGTCACCGCAAGATATTCTTCTCCGTCGGCAAGGGCCTTGCAGGCATACACGCCATGGGGCAGCTCCACCACATTTTCCGGCAGTTGCACATTGGCTGTGGGTACGCCGATGGTACGTCCCAGCTTTCGCCCGGAAACCACTTGACCGGCCAGCACATGGGGATGCCCCATGAAACGGATGGCTTCCTCCAGATCGCCCGCTTCCAGCAGTCTGCGGATATGGGTAGAGGACACCCGGATGCCGTCCAGCATCTGGTCTTCCACGATGCTGCACAGTAAATTCCGTTCCCGGCAGTAGGCTTTCAGTTTTTCCGCATTGCCCTCGCCCCGGTTTCCGAAACGGAAATCGTTACCGCAGACAAAGCCGATGGCGCCAAATCCCACCAGTTCGTCCAAAAAGGTCTGCCAGGACATGGACATGACCTCTTTTGTCACGGGGTAGGCATAGACCGGGCCGATCCCGTACTGCCGCATCAGATGGATCCGTCCTTCCAGCTCGTTGATCCGTCTGGGAGGGGTTTGCGTAAACAACGCCTGGGGATGCTGCTGAAAAGTAATGGCGCAGGCATTCGCATCATGTTCCCGGGCTAAACGACAGCATTCCTCCAGTAGAGCCTGATGGCCCAGATGCACTCCGTCGAAAAAACCCAGAGTAAATATTTTTTTCATGATCTGAGTCCTTTCTCAACAGATACTTACACTTCAAAAAAGCTTTTTATGGTTGACATAACGCCGTTTTCCACCTTTGCCAGCATAAGAAATTCTCCCTCTTGGCTATAGGCGCGGTATGTACCGTCCTCCAAGGCTACGGAAAAGCCGTTGCCGTTGCGGCAGCGCGTTTCCTGCTTGGCGGTGAGCACCACTTCCGGATACGCAGAAAACATGGTATCCACACCCCGGAGATAGGTTTCGGGATTTTCGCTTTTAATAAGGGATTTCAAAGGAATGGCTTCCTCTATGGTATATGCTCCGGCGCTGACACGGCGCAGGGCTTCCATGCAGCCGCCGCAGCCCAGGGCTGCGCCAATATCCTTGCACAGCGTGCGGATATATGTGCCCTTGGAGCAATGCACCAAAAGCCGGGCTCTTTCCCCGGAAAATTCCAGACACTCCAGTTTATGGATCGTGATGGCGCGGGGCTGCCGCTCCACAGTCTTTCCTTTACGGGCAAGGTCCACCAGCTTCTGTCCATTGATCTTCAAGGCAGGATACATGGGCGGGATCTGCTGAATTTCTCCCCGGAACTGTTCCAGAATGTTCAAGAATTCGTCCTTGGAAACATGCACTTCACGGGTTTCCAGCACTTCGCCGGAAATATCCTCGGTGTCGGTGGTGACACCCAGGCGCAGCACCGCTTCATAGGTCTTTTCCGCATGCTCAAAAAACTCCACGCCCCGGGTGGCTCTGCCCACAAATACCGGCAGCACGCCGGTGGCCAAAGGGTCCAATGTTCCGCCGTGCCCGATGCGCCGGGTCTGAAATACCCCCCGGAGCTTGGCGGTCACATCCTGGCTTGTCCAGCCTTCGGGTTTATCTACAATGACAATTCCATTCATATTAAATCTCCGGCATGGCGGCGATGAGCTTCTCAACCGCTTCTTCCAGGGTTACATTTTCCATGGATGCGCCGGCAGCGCCCTTATGACCGCCGCCTCCAAATTTCATGCAGACCGCCGCTGCATCATAGCCAGGCACAGCACGGACAGAAAAGCCCGTATGGCCTTCCTTGTCCTGCTTGACGGTGGCTGCCATCTTCACGCCCTGAATAGAACGGAGGAAACCGGACAGATTTCCCATGTCCTCCTCCGTCAGATCCAGCTGTTCATGGAGATCCGCAGGAATGCCGCAAACGGCGATCTTCCCGTCACACAGCATCTGCATATGCTCTGTCACCCAGTTCTGCAGCCGCAGGCGCCCCATGGTAACGGTATCAAACAGCTCCTGGCTGATGCGGAAAATGTCCGGGCTGACAGCGGCACAGGCAGAAGCCAGCGCAAAGCTGCGGCTGCTGGTATTGGCATAGCGGAAGCAGCCGGTATCGGTGGATACGGCTGTAAACAGGGCGTTTGCCATAGGAGCATCCAGAGATACCCCCAGGAGCATCAGCAGATCGTAGACGATCTCGCTGCAGGCAGCAGCGGTACTGTCCACCAGCTCGTTGGCGGCAAAGGGGGTAGAGGTAGCATGATGGTCGATCCGCAGGTCAACCTTTTCCTCCAAATGACGGGAGTCCTCAGAAAGCATGTGGCTTGCCGCCACATCCACGGAAACGACGGTATCACCGGTTTCTGCGTCATCTTTCACAAGGCCTTCCACCAAATACTGATATTTTTCCGGGATCTGGCTGTTTTTCAGCACATGGGCAGTCTTGCCCAACTGCCGCAGGCCCAGACACAGACCTGCCGCAGAGCCTACGGTATCGCCATCGGGTCCCACATGGGTAATGATGGCAAACCGGTCATGCTCCGCCAAAAAGGCTGCTGCCTCACTCCTGGTCATCATCTTCATCGTGACTGATCTCCAGAGAGTTGATAAGCTTCAGCATTTTTGCGCCGTAGGTGATGGAGTCGTCCTTTTCCCACACCAGCTCCGGGGTATAGCGCAGCTGCAGGGTACGGCCCAGTTCCCGGCGCAGGTAACCACCGGCAGACTTCAGTCCCTTTAGGGCGTCGGCTGCCTTTTCTTCCTGCAGGAAGCTGACATAAACCTTGGCATAGCGCAGGTCGGGGGTAGTCTCCACACGGGTGATGGAGATCATGGTGTCCTGTACCCGGGGGTCTTTCAAATTACGCAGCAAAGAGGCCAGCTCCTTCTGGATCTCTTCGTTGATTCTTCCGATTCGATTGGATGCCATAATTACATCCTCCTAACAAGTAAATCTTCCGCCGTGCCGCGAAAGCGACACGGCGGAGAAAATCATCTTTTCACTTCTTCCATGATGAAGCACTCGA
>JAZUMW010000067.1:0-46945 GCA_045603825.1 Faecousia sp. | reverse complement strand
CCAACTGCGCTACACCTGGATGTAAAATTGTTGTTAGTCGAAGCAGGCGCGCTTCCTGTTGTGGTACCCGGCATATTCGTCGGCGACGGAGCGCCTTCCTCATCTGCCGACCACTGCCACACGCTCAGCTCGCTTCATCTGCCGCAGGCAGCGCTCGCATCGCTTCCCGGAATCGAACCGGTACGCTTTTTACGGCGAGGGATTTTAGTCAGCGTGTCTACCTATTCCACCATGCCGGCGGGATAACTATGCCATAGTAGCACATTTTTGGGTTTGCGTCAAGTCACAACAAGACATCTTTGCCGGAATGATTGCAAATGATTTTGGGGTGTGTTATACTACCCGTGATGATAAAATTAAGGAGAATTCGTTTTGAAAACAAAGAGAATTTTGATGTCCGTTTTGGGCGTATTTACCGGTGCTGTCAGCGTGGGCTTCTTTAAACTGGCAGCCTTTGGCGTTGATCCCTTCCAGGCTACCATGAGCGGTTTTGAACAGCTGTTTCCCATCGGCCTTGGCCCCCTGTATGTGATCGTCAATGTGTGTCTTTTGCTGTTTGCGCTGATCTTTGACAAGCACTATATCGGCATTGCCACCTTGCTGAATCTGTTCCTCACCGGCTATGTGACGGACTTTACCCACGGCCTGCTGCTGTCAGCCTTTTCCCAGGCCAGTCTGCTGATCCGCATGGCGTGCTTTGTGGTTGGTTTTGTGGTGCTGTGCTTTGCCTCTTCCGTATATATGACCGCCGATCTTGGCGTGTCCACCTACGATGCCGTGGCGCTGATCCTCACCAACAAGTGGCATCTTGGCAAATTCAAGTACATCCGTATCTGTACCGATGTGGTTTGTGTGGTGCTGGGCATCTGCCTGTTCCTGCTGGGAAAGGGTGACTTCCGGGATATTCCCACCTTTGCCGGCATCGGAACAGTTCTTACAGCCTTCTTTATGGGACCGCTTATTGACTTTTTTAACCGGAAAGTATCTGTTCCCATGCTGAACAAAGGCAAAAAGAACGATTGAAAATAATCTTATGCTGTAATATAATAACAAGCATAAAATCTCGGAGGCGATATAAATGGAAAAGAAAAGTTTCGGCAAGCTGCCCACCGGTGAAAAAACTTGCCTCTATACCATCAGTAACGGAGTGCTGTCTGCGCAGGTGACAGATTACGGTGCGTCTTTGGTGCGCCTGTGGGTACCGGACAAAAAAGGTGTGCTGGCGGATGTGGTTCTGGGCTATAAGGATGCCAAGGGCTACGCCGCGGATACCGTGTTTTTGGGGGCTACCGTGGGCAGAAATTCCAACCGTATCAAAGGCAGTGCCGTGGTGCTGAATAACACCACCTATGTAATGACCCCCAACGAAAAAGAAAACAACCTGCACAGCGGTCCGGATTTCTTCAGCAAGCGGATGTGGACTGTGGAGGAATATACGGATAATACCATCAAGCTTTCTCTGCAAAGCCCCCACGGCGACCAGGGATTCCCCGGCAACGCCCGGATCTGTGTGACCTACACCATGGAAAGCGACGGCCTGAAGATCACTTATGACGCAGTCAGCGACCGGGATACGGTCTTTAATATGACCAACCACAGCTATTTTAACATGGCAGGTCATGAAAAAACGGATAAAGCCATGGACCAGGAGCTGATCCTGCCTGCCCGCACCTATACCGTGGCGGATGAAGACAGCATCCCCACCGGAGAAATGCGTTCCGTGGAAGGCACGCCCATGGATTTCCGCACCCCAAAGGCCATCGGCCGGGATATTGAAACGGACTATGAAGCATTGAATCTTCAGGGCGGCTACGATCATAATTTTGAAGTATTCACCGCACCCTGCGCAATTCTGACAGACCCGGTGTCCGGCCGTTCCATGGCGGTTTCCACCGACTGCCCCGGCGTTCAGTTCTACGCCGGTAACTTCCTGGAAGGCCAGAAGGGCAAGGACGGCGCGGTTTATACCAAGCGCAGCGGTATCTGCCTGGAGACCCAGTATTATCCCGATGCTGTCCACAATCCCCAGTGGGCACAGCCTGTGACCAGAGCCGGGGAGCTGTACCACAGCCAGACCAAGTACACTTTCAAATAAGCTTGCAGCAGCGCAGGGTGATTTTCCCTGCGCTGTTTTTTTGACAAAGGCGCTGATTATACGATGCACAGACGGAAAGATAGTGCATAAACTGTCCTATAAGCAACCTGTATGCTTATTCCCAAATTTCCAACGGGAGGTATTACCATGTCTGAGCATTGTCAGGGGAGTGTGGACTGCGACCTGCAGAACGTACTTTCCATCCACACCCGAAAGATCACAGACAGCTGCCGGGATAAGGATTGCATCGAGGACCTGCGGGTCTATTTGACCAGAGGCTCCCAAACCATTCTGGACAGCGCCGCCGGAGCAAAGGTGCGGGCGGCAGAACTGCTGTATACGTACATTGATGTGGAGCCGGTGGCCTTTGACCGGAACCACTATTGCATTGATGTGGCCTTCTATTACCGGATCCTGGCGGATACGCTGGTAGGCAACGGCCGTCCCACCACCCTGTACGGTCTGGCGGTGTTCTCCAAGCGGGCGGTACTTTGCGGCGAGGACAGCCGGGCACATATCTTTACAAGCCGGACCCGGATCGGCAGCCCGGACGACATCACCACCTGCTCAGCCAATCGACCCACCGCTGTTGTAGAGGTGCTGGACCCCATGGTGCTGTCCTCCAAGGTGCGTGAGCTGTGTGATTGCGGCAGCGGGGAAACAGCTGCGGTTCAGCTGCCCCAGAATATCCTCTCCCTGTTTGATGAAGAGCTGGTACTCTCCGGAGAGAGCCGCCGTCTGTATGTGACTCTGGGTCAGTTTTCCATTATCCGCCTGGAGCGGGATGTGCAGCTTATAGTGCCTGTGGTGGATTACAGCATCCCCACCAAGGAGTGCTGCGACGCCCTGGGAGGCTGCGCGGAGGATCCCTGCGAGATGTTCTCCCGGATCCCATTCCCCGCAAACCAGTTCACATCCACCGGCTGCGACCGGCAGTGCGAGCAGGATAACGGCTATACAACCACAGCAGGGAACTGAAAAACCGCCGGGAGGTAACTCCCGGCGGTAATTTTATTGCTTGTTCTTGTGACGCAAAACAGGTTCAATATCCACATAATACTGCTTGCAGGTTTCATCGGCAACATAGACCCACACCGCTTTGCCTACGGCAGTGGGATCCAGGCCCCGATAAATGTAGCGGCTGTGGAAAACATGCACTCTCCCGGCGCCGTCCCGGTAGTGAACGATGGCGACCGAGGGGTGGCCGTTCATCATATTGATGTTGCGCTTTAGATCAAATTTTGCGATATTGCCCCAAATGTAGTGTCCTTCCTCCAAAAGTCTGTCCGCTGCCTTTTTCTTATACAAACACCATACAACACAGGCAATGCCTACCAGTAAAAAGACAGTACCCAGGGGAACAAACACACTTCCCACGGTAAGAGAGTCCGCGTCAGCCGTGTTACCCAGCAGCCCCAGACCGATGGGCAGATAGATCGCGCCGATGAAGGAAAATGTAATACCCAGTATACAGGGCGGGTTACAGTTCCACTTTGCTTTGTATTCCATAGGCTTAACCGCGCATCAGGCGCTTTCTTGCGATGTTGATGGGGCCTTCCTGCATATGGTTGATCCAGTTCAGACTCTTGCCGCAGCCCAGAGCAACGCAGGACTCCGGATCGTCTGCCAGAGAGCACTGGATGCCGGTGCGCTCACTCAGAAGCAGATCCATACCCCAGATCTGACTGCCGCCGCCGGTGAGGGTGATGCCGTTTTGGGCAATGTCGCCCACCAGCTCGGGGGAGGTGTCTTCCAGAACGGACAGCACCTCGTCGGTGATCATACGGCCAAGACGCATCAGCGGCTCCAAAAGCTCGGAGGAAGTGACCTCGATCTCCCGGGGCATGCCGCCCTTGGCGTCACGGCCCTTCACCAGCATGGTGATATCCTCGTTACGGGGGTATACAGAGCCAATGCGGATCTTCACATCCTCTGCCGTTGCCTGACCGATGACCACACCGTATTTCCGGCGGATAAACCGGGCGATGGACTCGTCAAAGGCAATGCCCGCAATAGGCATGGAGGAAGAGGAAGCCACATCGTTCATGGAAAGAACGGCGATGTCGGTAGTACCGCCGCCAATATCCACTACCATGTGACCGTTGGGACTGCTGATGTCCAGACCGGCGCCCATGGCAGCAGCCAGAGGCTCCTCGATCAGGTACACACGGCGGGCACCTGCTTCAATGGCGGCGGAGATCACGGTACGCTCTTCCACTTCCGTAATACCGCTGGGAACGCAGATAACGACTCTGGGCTTAGGGGTGAAAAGACTTTGCCGGGAAGCGCTGCGGAACAGGGTCTGGAGCATCTTCACCGTCATTTCATGGTCAGAGATAACGCCGTCCTTCAGCGGCTGCATCGCCACCACATTGCCGGGGGTACGGCCCAGCATATTCCGGGCAGCAGCACCAACCTGCAGCACCTTGCCGGTGTTCTTATCCACAGCCACGACACAGGGCTCCCGAACCACGATGCCCAGATCATCGGCGTAGATCAGCACATTGGAAGTACCCAGGTCGATACCCAGATCGTTGGTAAATAATTGAAATGCCATTATGTTCACCTACATATCTGTATGATTTTTCTCGTCAGCAGCTGCGGCAACAGCAGCAAAATGTACCTGCCGCGCACCGGCAGCCAGCAGTGTTTTGGCACATTCCGAGGCGGTGGCACCGGTGGTGATAATATCGTCCAGCAGAAGGATATGCTTATCCCTGACAGTTTCAGGGCAGGGGACTTTGTACACGCCCATAACATTGGCACGGCGCTGATGTGCTTTCCGCAAACCGGACTGAGTGCGGTTGTGCCGGGTTTTTGCAAGACAGGGAACGGCGGTCACACCCAGTTCCTTTGCCACAGCATGGGCCAAAAGCGCAGACTGGTCATATCCCCGGGTAATTTTCCGCAGCCGGCTGACCGGCACCCAGGTCAGAATGTCAAAATCCTCCATTTTTGCGGCCTGGAGACGCATTGCCAGCATTCTGCCGAAAAAAGGGGCATAGCTGCGGCGGCGGTAAAACTTGTAACGCAGCAGTGTGCGCCGCACAGCATCCTTATAATACCACACCGCGGTCCATCCTGCAATAAAGGAATAACGATTTTTTGCTTTTGTAAAGATGGGGGCGCTGCTGCGGCAGTGGTGACACAGGTCGGTCTCCTGGGGTGACAGCAGTTTACAGCAAAAAATGCATTTTTGCGGAAAGAGCAGACTCAAAAGCCGTTGCAGCATAAAATTTCTCCTTATTTGTTTTGCAGCCGCAGCTTCAGTCCGGTGTAACGGCGGCCGATTTTCTTGTTTTGTGTCATGGCGGCAACGGTTTCCTCCCGTCCCACGATGATTAACAGTTCCCGGGCACGGGTAATGGCGGTGTACAGCACACTGCGGTTCAGCAGATACGGAGAGCTGTTCCAGGCGGCAAGGGCAACGGCCCGGTACTCGCTGCCCTGGCTTTTGTGTACCGTCATGGCATAGGCCAGTTCCAGCTCACCCAGCTGGGTGAAGTCATAATCCGCTTCCCGGTCATCAAACAGAACGGTCACCAGCTCCATATCGTTATCAATGCATTGAATGATGCCTACATCTCCGTTGAAGATGCCGGCACCTACCTGGGAGCTGTCCTCTTTTTTCCAGAGGATATCGTAGTTATTCCGGATTTGCATGACCCGGTCGCCCACCCGGAAGACCACATCGCCAAACTGGCGCTCGTTTTTTTCGGGGGATGGGGGATTGAGTCGCTGCTGTAGCACCCGGTTCAAATGAACCGTACCGGCGCTGCCCTTTTTGGTGGGCGTCAGCACCTGGATCTGCTCCGGCAGGATACCCATGTTATTGGGCAGACGGGTAGCGCACAGCTCAACAATGGTCTGGCTGACGCCGTCGTCGGAACGGGCAGGCAGGAAGAAAAAGTCGCTTTTCACATTCCGAAGCTCCGGCATTTCGCCACGATTTACCCGGTGGGCATTCATGACGATTAGGCTCTGCTGTGCCTGGCGGAAGATCTCCGTCAGCCGGATGGCGGGCAGCCGCCCACTGCGAAGGATGTCGCTGCAGGGAAAACCGGGGCCCACCGGGGGGAGCTGATCCGGGTCACCCACAAGGATCAGCCGGGTCCGGGACGGTACTGCCCGGAGCAGGCTGTGCAAAAGCTGAATATCCACCATGGACATCTCGTCCACGATGACGGCATCGGCTTTCAGAGGGTCGGATTCGTCCTTGGCGAAGAACAGCTTTCCGGTGTGGGGATCGATACCTGCGCCCAAAAGCCGGTGAATAGTGGAGGCGTCCTGCCCCGTAACCTCTGACAGCCGCTTAGCGGCTCTGCCGGTGGGGGCACACAAAAGACAGTCAAGACCCATCTGCCTGTACAGGGACAAAATACCGTTTAAAATGGTGGTTTTACCGGTGCCGGGGCCGCCGGTGATCAGAAGCAGTCCCGTATTGGCAGCAGCGCGAAGCGCCTCCTCCTGCTGGGGGGAGTAGACAAGTCCGCTGTCAGCGGCAGCCTGCTGCAGCTTCTTTTCCAATCTGGAGGGCAGGGGATAGACATTTTCCGCAGCCTCCAGCAGACGATTGCAGCAAAAGGTTTCCGCTTCGTGAAGCTCTGGCAGGTAGATGACGGTGATCCCGGCAAGGGTATCTTTTACAAGCCGTCCGGTCTCCAGCAGCCGTTCCACGCGCCGGGAAACGGTATTTTCATCCACACTCAGCAGCTGTGCGGTGACGGCGGTGAGCTTGTCCTCCGGCAGGAAGCTGTGACCGGCGTTCAGATTGTAGTGCAGTTCGAAAAGAACACCCGCGTCCACCCGACGGGGGTCGTCACCGGCGATGCCCATTTCAATGGCGAACCGGTCCACTGCACCGAAGGGTGCTTCCAGACCCTCATCCATAAGCAGATAGGGGTCGTCATATAAAAGCTCAATGGCAGTTTCTCCATAAAGCTTATAGGTCTTTACAGCCAACTCAGCAGGCAGCTGGTGCAGGGTAAAGAATTCCATCAAATGGCGCATGCCGAACTGCAAACGGAATTCTTCACCGATGGCCTGGGCTTTGGCGTCGGAAATGCCGGAAACCTCCGCAAGCCGTTCCGGTTCACGCTCCATGACAAGCAGGGTCTGGTCACCGAACCGGTCTATGATCCGTGCCGCGATCTTGGGGCCAATACCCTTGATGGCCCGGCTGGAGAGGTACTGCAAAATTTCCATGGAGGTCTGGGGCATCATCCGCTCCAAAAACTCTGCCTCGAACTGACGGCCGTAGCTGGGATGGCTGGACCATTTTCCTGTGACCATCAGCCGTTCACCGACGGAGGGCAGGGGAATGGTACCCACAACAGTAACCGTTTCACCGCTGTCGCTGCGCAGACGCAAAACGGCATAGCCGTTGTCGTAATTCTGAAAGACAACGGCTGCAATGGTTCCCTGTAAGATTTCCATTTCCAGTTCCTGCAAAATATGTTCCTCGCAATTGTATGATTTTGTTTAGTTTACAATATTTTGATAAAAAAGAAAAGATTTTTTCCAAATCTTTTTCTATAATAGAGAAATACTGTACATACCGGGGAAAAGGATGGACGATCCGTGATATGCAGGGGTGTGAAAATCTGCTTGCATGTTTTCGCTGAATAGAGTATAATTACTTTGGACGATTATAAGACCTTTTTGAAAAACGGAGGCAGATATTGAAGACCGGAAATCTACTTGTCTTTATAACCCAGCTTGGCCTTTCGGTGGCGATTCCGCCGGTGGCGTTTATTTTGCTGGCTGTCTGGCTGCGGGATCGGTTTCAATGGGGCGCATGGGTCGTTGTTGTGGGTGTGGTGCTGGGCATTGTGTGTGCAGTTGACGGCCTCCGGCACACCCTCAAGACAATGGAACGTATGGCCAGGGATAAAAAAGAGGAAAAACCTCCTCTGGCTTTTAACGATCATGATTAGGAGATGCTATGGAATCCCGAAAACTCGTTTTTAAAGAAACTGCTATCGTAGCTGCAGGTGAAGCCATCTGTGTTGCAGCGATGATCGGTGTGTTTGTTCTGCTGGGGTACTATGATACGGCAGTGCTGCTGGGTGGCTTAATGGGCGGAATACTGGCAGTACTTAACTTCTTCTTTATGGCTGTGATGGTCAACCTGGCAGCAGACCGGGCAGAACAGGGAGATGCGGCAGCAGGACAGAAACTCATCAAAATGTCCTATCCGATCCGCTTGCTGGTACTGGCGGTGGTGCTCATCGCCTGTGCAAAGAGCGGTGTTTTCCATGTGTTGGCAATGGTGTTGCCGTTGATATTTGTCCGGCCAACCTTAACCATTGCGGAATTTTTCAGAAAGAAAGGAGCGTAAGAAACTGTGGATCTAAATGTTACAGGTGCATTTGTGTACTTTACCATTCCCATTTTCGGTGGGATTCCCATTACCCAGACCACGGTGTCTTTTCTGATCGTTACGATCCTGCTTTGCTGGGCAAGTATCTACTTCGGCAAACGGCTGAAAAAACGGCCTGATGGCAAGCAGGTTTTGGTGGAAAAAGGCGTGATGATGCTCCACAATATGGTGGTGGAGACCATGGGCGAGCACAATGCCCACTGGATGCCCTTTATCGGAACGATCTTCCTCAGCTCCATCTGCGGCAGCTTTATTGGTCTGACGGGCTTTTTTAGATCTGCCACAGCCGACATCAGCTGTGTTGCGGTCTGGGCGTTGATGGTCACCGCTATCATCTGGTATAACAATATTAAGAACCTGGGTTTCTTGGGCTGGCTGAAGGGCTTTACGGAGCCCATCGTCGTTATGACACCCATGAACATCATTTCCGAGGTCGCCCAGCCCCTGTCCATGGCCTTCCGTCACTTCGGCAACGTGGCAGGCGGCGGTGTTATCACAACTCTTATTTATGCAGCACTCAGCACGGTTTCTGCAGCAGTCCTGAATCTGATCGCAAAGAGCGGTTGGCTCATGGGTACGGTGCTGATGGCAGCAGGCGTGCTCCTGTTCCTGCTGTATAAGAAGAACAACAAGAAGGTGGCCTTGGTATTCTCCATTATCTGTGGAGCAATAGGCCTTTTGGGCCTGCTGCAGGGTTTGGGCATCCTCTCCGGTGTTCCCATTCTGGCGTTGGGTATCCCCGCAGTTCTTTCCTGTTATTTTGATCTGTTCTCCGGTTTTATTCAGGCTTATGTGTTCAGCTTGCTGACCATGGTCTACATCGCCGGATCTCTGCCCGAACCCAAAGAGGCAGAAAACTAATATTTGGGAATTCTTAATATTTCAATATAAACACATTTTTAGGAGGAAACAATTATGGAATTAGCTGAAGCTATTAAGATCGCAGGTCAGGCAATCGGTGCAGGTCTGTGTATGGGTATCGGTGCTATCGGCCCCGGTATCGGTGAAGGTAATGCTGTTGCCCACGCTCTGGACGGCATGGCCCGTCAGCCTGAAGCTGCAGGCACGCTGCGCTCTACCATGATCATGGGTTGTGCAATCGCTGAGACTACCGGTATCTACTCTCTGATCATTGCTATTCTGATCATGTTCCTGCTGTAATTTCTCTTTGACTTTCAATGAAAGGAGAATGTACAAGTGGGACAATTTGAAGCATTTGTAGGTGTAAACTTTTGGACTGCACTGTTCATTCTGCTGAACACTCTTATCATTTTCTTTGTAGCGCGGAAATTTCTGTTCCGTCCTGTGATGAAGATCATCCAGGACCGTCAGCAGGAAATCGACGATATGTACACCAAGGCCGGCGAGGCAAAGGAACAGGCATCTGCCCTGCAGGCAGAATATGAGGAAAAGCTCAGCGCTGCTACGGATAAGGCAGACCTTCTGGTGAAGGAAGCCGTTGCCCGCGGCCTGCGCCGTGAGGAGGAGATCCTCCGCCAGGCCAATGCGGAGGCCAATGCCATCAGGGAAAAGGCCAGTGCCGATATCGCCCAGGAGAAGAAAAAGGCTATCAATGAGGCTAAGGATGAGATCTCTGTGATCGCCATGGCCATTGCCGGTAAGGTAGTGGGCCGTGAGCTGGGTGATGCAGATCAGTCTGCCCTGGTGGACAGCTTCATCGACGAATTGGGTGAGCAGGTATGAGCAATGTAGCAGGTGTTTATGCCCAGGCTCTGTACAGCCTCGCCAAGGAGGACGGCAAGGAGAAGGTCATCCTGGATCAGATGGATGCCCTCTGCCAGTCTTTTGCGGAAGAGCCGGCTTTTCTGCAGCTGCTGTCCGCCCCCAATCTGTCCAAGACGGAGCGGTGCGATATTCTGGACGACAGCTTCCGGGGTCGGATAGAGCAGTATCTTCTGAACTTCATGAAGCTGCTGACAGAAAAGGGCTACGCCCGGCATTTCCCCGATTGCTGCAAGGTCTATCGGGATGCATACAATACCGATCACGGCATTTTGCCGGTAAAGGCGGTAACGGCTGTACCGCTGACGGAGAGTCAGCTTCAGAAATTAACGGACAAGCTGAAGCAAGTGACCGGTAAGTCCGTACAGATCATAAACCGGATAGATCCCGCAGTTTTGGGCGGTATCCGCCTGGATTATGATGGCAAGCGAGTGGATGGCACGGTACAGAACCGGCTGGATACCATCGGCAGCTTGCTGAAAAATACCGTACTTTAAGAAAGTAGGTAAGACATGGAATTACGACCCGAAGAAATTACGAAAATTATCCGTAGTCAGATCAAAAACTACGAGAATAAGCTGCAAACCAGCGAAACTGGCATAGTCATCCTGGTGGGTGACGGTATTGCCAAGGTTTCCGGCCTGGAGCAGTGTATGGCAGGTGAGCTGGTGGAGTTCCCCACCGGTGCGTACGGCATGGCACAGAATCTGGAAGAGGATACCGTATCCATCGTTATTTTGGGTAACGACAGCGGTATCAAGGAAGGCGACATCGTAAAGCGTACCGGCAAGGTGGTTTCCGTACCTGTGGGCAAGAATCTGATCGGCCGCGTGGTCAATGCCCTGGGCGAGCCTATTGACGGCAAGGGTACCATCGAGGCGGAAAGCTTCCGCCCCATCGAAATGCCTGCCCCCGGCATCATCAGCCGCCAGCATGTCAGCCGTCCTCTACAGACCGGTATCAAGGCTATTGACTCCATGATCCCCATCGGCCGGGGACAGCGTGAGCTGATCATCGGCGACCGCCAGACCGGCAAGACCACCATCGCCACCGATACCATCCTGAACCAGAAGGGCAAGGATGTGATCTGTATTTATGTGGCCATCGGTCAGAAGCGTTCCACCGTTGCGGGAATCGTGAACAACCTGACTCTGGGCGGCGCCATGGACTACACCATCGTTGTTTCGGCAACCGCTTCCGAGCTGGCTCCTATGCAGTACATCGCCCCTTATACCGGCTGTACCATGGGTGAGCATTTCATGCTGGAAGGCAAGGATGTGCTGGTGATTTATGACGACTTGAGCAAGCATGCAGTGGCCTACCGTGCTATCCCTCTGCTGATCCGCCGCCCCCCCGGACGGGAAGCTTACCCTGGTGATGTTTTCTACCTCCACTCCAGACTTCTGGAGCGTGCGGCACAGCTGTCTGACAAGCTGGGTGGCGGCTCTTTGACCGCACTGCCCATCATTGAGACCCAGGCAGGCGACGTTTCCGCTTATATTCCTACCAATGTCATCTCCATCACCGACGGCCAGATCTTCCTGGAGACCGAACTGTTCAACGCCGGCGTTATGCCTGCTGTGAACCCCGGCATCTCCGTGTCCCGTGTAGGCGGCGATGCTCAGATCAAGGCTATGAAGAAGGTGGCAGGCTCTTTGAAGCTGCTGTACTCCCAGTACCGTGAGCTGCAGAGCTTTGCTCAGTTCGGTTCTGACCTGGATGCCGATACTAAAGCAAGACTTGCCCTGGGTGAGCGGATCGTGGCAGTGCTGAAGCAGAAAAACAATGCTCCCAAGGAAGTTGCACAACAGGTGTGCATTATTTATGCAGTCACCAAGGGATACCTGAACAGCATCCCTGTAGCACAGATCCCGGAGTTTGAGAAACGCCTGGAAGAGCATATGGACAACCGTCACCTACAGGTACTGGAAGCCATCCGCACCTCCGGAAAGCTGGAACCCGATACTGAAGAGGTATTGAAGAGCGCACTGGAGGAACTGGTGGCGCAGTTCAATCCTTAAGGAAGGAGGATATCCATGGCTGGCGTTTCCTCCAAGGAGATTAAAAACCGCATCCGGAGTATGGAATCTACCAAGCAGATCACCAAGGCCATGGAGATGGTGGCTGCATCCAAGCTCCGCCGGGCTCAAGCCCAGGTGATCTCCTCCCGTCCTTACTTCGAGATCCTTTATAATACCATCAATGACATTCTGGATTCCAACCGGGATGTATCCTCGCCCTATCTGACGCCCAATACAGAAGGCAAAACCGCCTATGTGGTCATCGCAGGTGACCGCGGTCTTGCCGGCGGCTATAACAGTAATGTGTTCAAGCTGGTAATGGCCCAGATCCGGGATCAGGATGCCTGCGTGCTGCCCATCGGCAAAAAGGCTGTTGACTATTTCAGAACTTACAAAGTTCCCATGCTGGAAACGGAATATGCGGAAGCAGAGGATGTTTCCATCAGCGATTGCTTCACCATTGCCAAGAGCTTGTGCAAGGGGTATTTGAACGGAGAGCTTCGGGAGATCCATGTGGTCTACACCAATTTTGTATCTGTTCTGTCCCAGACACCTGCCTCTCTCCGGCTGCTGCCCCTGCTGCGGGCCAAGACTGATAAGGATGGCACCGTTCAGTCGGACATCGTTTATGAGCCGAACAGTGAGGAAGTGTTCGGCACCATCGTACCTGAGTATCTTGGGGGCATTCTGTACGGCGCTTTATGTGAAAGCCGAGCATCCGAGCAGGCAGCGCGGCGTACCGCCATGGACTCCGCTACCCAAAATGCAGAGGACATGATCGCGGAGCTAAGCTTGCAGTTCAACCGTGCAAGACAGGCGGCTATTACCCAGGAGATCACAGAAATCGTGGCGGGTAGTTAAATTAAAAGCAAGGAGTTGAATCCTATGTCCAATAATAAGGGAACGGTGATCCAGGTCATGGGTCCTGTTCTGGATATTCGTTTTTCCGAAGAGCATTTGCCGGATCTGCTGACGGCCATTCAGATCCCCCACGGTGACCAAGTGATCGTGGCGGAGGTGGCACAGCACATCGGCGACAATGTGGTTCGCTGCATTGCAATGAGTTCTACCGACGGTCTGCAGCGGGGCGCGGAGGCCATCGATACCGGCGCGGCTATCAGTGTTCCGGTAGGCGATGCATGTCTTGGCCGTGTGTTCAATCTGCTGGGCCAGCCCATTGATGAGGCAGGCCCTGTGGAAGCCAAGGAGCATTGGCCCATCCATCGCAGCGCTCCCTCTTATGAGGAGCAGCAGCCTGCAACTGAGATCCTGGAAACCGGCATCAAGGTCATCGACCTGATTTGCCCCTATGCAAAGGGTGGTAAGATCGGTCTGTTCGGCGGCGCCGGTGTTGGCAAAACCGTTCTGATCCAGGAGCTGATCTACAACATTGCCACTGCCCACAACGGCTACTCCGTGTTTACCGGTGTTGGCGAGCGTACCCGTGAGGGCAACGACCTTTACAACGAAATGACGGAATCCGGCGTTATCAGCAAGACCGCCATGGTCTTCGGCCAGATGAACGAGCCCCCCGGAGCCCGTATGCGCGTGGGCCTTTCCGGCCTAACTATGGCAGAGTACTTCCGTGATGTGAAGCATCAGGATGTGCTGCTGTTCATCGACAACATCTTCCGTTTCACCCAGGCAGGCTCTGAGGTATCCGCATTGCTGGGGCGTATGCCTTCCGCTGTTGGCTACCAGCCCACCCTGGCAACGGAAATGGGTGCGCTGCAGGAGCGTATCACCTCCACCAGAGATGGCTCTATCACCTCCGTCCAGGCTGTTTATGTGCCTGCTGATGATCTGACGGACCCCGCACCTGCCACTACCTTCGCCCATCTGGATGCTACCACCGTTTTGGACCGTGGTATTGCATCTTTGGGTATTTATCCCGCAGTTGACCCTCTGGACTCTACCTCCCGTATCCTCTCTCCCGAGGTGGTAGGTAACGAGCACTACGAAACTGCCCGTGCTGTACAGCAGATCCTTCAGCGCTATAAGGAGCTGCAGGATATCATCGCCATCATGGGTATGGATGAACTGAGTGAAGAGGATAAGGTCACTGTCAACCGCGCCCGTAAGGTACAGCGCTTCCTCAGCCAACCTTTCCATGTGGCAGAGCAGTTCACCGGTTACCAGGGCAAGTATGTTCCTTTGAAGGATACCATCCGTTCCTTCAAGGAGATCATTGAGGGTCAGCATGACCAGATCCCTGAATCTTACTTCCTCTTCGCCGGCTCCATTGATGAAGTCGTGGCAAAATGGAAGGGTGAGGGTAAATGAACAGCTTCCCTTTGAAGATCGTTACCCCTGACGGACTGATCTTTGACGGCCAGGCCGATCAGGTTATCGTGCGCACCACCACCGGCGATATGGGCATTTTAGCAAAGCATATCAATTGCGTTGCGCCCCTGGGCATGGGACGCGCCACCATCATCACAGAAGGACAGCGGCGGTATGCAGCTTGTATCGGCGGCATGGTGTCTGTAGTGAATGGCGCGGTGACGCTGGTCCCCACCACTTTTGAATGGGCAGATAAAATTGATGTAGCCCGGGCGGAAGCCTCGGAAAAAAGAGCCAAGGATATTCTTAATAACAGCGGTTCCAGCGATACAGATCTGCGACTGGCAGAGGCACGGCTGAAGCGGGCACTGATCCGCAAAAGTGTGGCACAGGATTAAAGAATTAAAAAAGACGCGTCAAACGGGCGGCTGCCCGTGACGCGTCTTTTTGTTGTATAAAGGGAAATTCCGGTATCGTTGACCAGACGATACCGGAATTCACGCGAAAAGAGAGATAAGAAAATGAAAAGGAGAGATAAATCTTTATTGTGCTTATATTATAACAGTCCGAAAATGAAAATGCAATGGGCATATTAGTAGAAAAAGCACGAAGAAAAAATAAAAATTAAGCGATAAATTATGCAATATAGCCAAAAGCAAAACGCGTTTCAGCACCCCAGGTAACCGCACAGAACCTTCAGAGTGTTGTAAACACCGTCCATGTGGCTACGTTCGTAGCCGTGGCTGGCATAGACGCCGGGGCCAATCAGACCGTGACGCAGATCCCAGCCGCCCCGGAGGGTTGCTTCCACATCGGAGCCGTAGCGCAGATATACATCTACAACATAATCGGCGCCTGAGGCCTTGGCGGCGTCAATGAGCTTGCCCACCATGGGATAGCTGTAAGGACCTCCGGCGTCTTTGGCACAGATGGAAACCTGATGCTCGGTGCAGGACAGACCGTCACCAATGCAGCCCATATCAATGGCAAGACCCTCGGTTACGCCCTCCGGTACAGAGGCAGAGCCGCCGTGACCCACTTCTTCGTAGATGGTGATATGGACATAGGTACGCCGCTTCAGAGAGATGTGATTGTCGGCAATATATTTGGCAAAGCCCAGGATAATACCTACAGACAGCTTGTCGTCCAGATAGCGGCTCTTCAGATAACCGGAGACGGTGCGGCGGGTGCGGGTCTCAAAACAGACAGGATCACCCACCTCAACACCCAGGACCCGGGCGTCGGCGGCAGAGGAAACATCCTCATCCAGCACAACTTCCATGGTGTCAAAATTCCGTGCGGTGGTGTCATAATCACTGTTCACATGCACAGAAGGATTACACAGCTGCATGGTACCCTCGATCACCTTGCCGCAGCGGGTGTGCACACGGACATTTTCCGTTTCACCGCTGTGCGCATGCATGCCGCCCAGGGGTGTCAGGCGCAGACGGCCGTTGCTCTTCACTTCCGCTACCATACAGCCGATGGTGTCGATATGACCGGAGATGAACAGTGCATCCTTGTCGTATTCACCCCCCAGATCTACCAGAACACCACCCTTGTTGGTGTAGCTGACCTTGTAACCCATGGCGGCAAATGCATCGTAGACCCATGCGGCGGCCTTGTCGGTATAGCCGGTGGGGGAGTCAATGGCTAAAAGGTCTTTTGCGTAGCTCCAGGAGTATTCTGCATAGGTATAGTCGATCATAAGTTAACCTCCAAAAATCAAATAGTACCAAACTCCGGCAATCTCCCGGAGATAATAGTTGATGCGCAGGTGGGACATCTGGGTGCGTGCGGGAATCAAGATGGGCGCAAGCCCCTGGTCTCTGGCCATCATACGGGCACGGAACAGATGGTACTCGCTGGACAGAATTCCAATGGCAGCCTGGGAATCGGGAATCATTTCCCGGGAAAAGGCCAGATTTTCCCGGGTGGAAGTGGCCTTGTCCTCCAAAAGCAACCGGTTTTCAGAAATTCCGCGCCGAGTAAGATAGCGGAACATACATTCTGCTTCTGTAATATCCTCTCTGGGTCCTTGACCGCCGGACAGGATGCAAACTGTGTCCGGATGCGCAGTCAGATATTGGTATGCGGCATCCAGACGGTATTGTAATGTCAGAGAGGGCACGGTGCCGTTAATGCCTGCGCCCAAGACGATGAGATATTCGCAATTTGTCTCATAACTGCCGGAACCGGCATGGAGGATCAGTCCGCCGGTAAGGAGGGATACAGGAACCAAAATGCAGATACAGACGGTGAGAATACAGCCAAGAACCCGGGCGATACCGGGCTTTTTCCTGGCAAGAAGGCGCACAAGCTGACAGCAGGTCATAAAAAAGGCAATACCCAGCAGAACATAGCCGGAAAAGCGAATGGCGGAGAGTAGGAAAATCAGACAAAGCCCCAGAAGGCATAATATGGCGATCAACGGCCAGAGGAGGGAGATACTCCTGCGTTTCATAAATACACCTCCCATGGCTATTATATCACAGTAGGGGGAAATTGCAAGATTGCTAGGGTTTTCCGCAGAATAATGGTTGCGGAAAAAGAAAAAATGTGATATGATATATATTGGTATTATGTGTGAAAATATGCCCTTTTCGGGGCGTATTTGGAAGGAGAACCGATATGAACGAATGGCAAAACATCAATTCCCAGCCGGAAGAGAGGGAAATCAACATATTCCGGTTGCTGCAGATCCTATGGAAACGTGTCTGGCTGATCGTGATCGTTACAATGATCTTTGGTATTGTGGCGTATTTTTACTCTGCCTGCTTTATTGCGCCTACATATCGCAGCTATTTTACAGCGTATGTCAATAATCGCAGTGAAGGCACGGAAGAAGGCATCACTACAACAACCTCTGATTTGTCCGTTTCCGCAAAGCTGACTTATCTGTATGAGAGTATTATTGTCAGCCGCAGTGTTCTGATGGATGCAGCAGAATTGTGTGATGTAAACTATTCTTATAAAACCCTGCAAAGCATTGTCCGCACAAGTGTAGATACAGATTCTTCGCTGATTACTGTATATGTATCGGATACAGATCCTGTTCGCGCCACACAATTGGCAGAGGCTATCGCTGCGGTTGCACCCGGTCACGTGGAGCGTATGCGTGACGGCAGCTCTATGCGGATCCTGGATGCTCCGGTGCAGCCTACACAAAAGAGCGCACCCAGCAACACAAATAATGCCATTAAGGGCGCATTAATTGGCTTGGCTTTAAGTGTGATCTTTGTAATCGTGGTGGATATCATCAATGACAAGGTAAGAGACGCAGAGGAGCTGGAATATCGCCATGGTATTATTGTAATCGGTGTGATTCCTGAATTGAGTGCTGCAGATTCTGCCGGTGGCTACGGATACCAGTATGCGAAGGAGGGGGAGAAAAAATGAGTGTGATCAAGAAAAAAGAAAATACAGGCAATAAAAAAGTATATCTTTTATCGGATAAGCTCTCTTTTTCCGCCCAGGAGGCATACCGCAGCCTGCGTACCAATATTACGTTTGCCCTGCCCGGAGATGGCTGTAAGTGCATCGGCATTACCAGTCCCACACCCGGCGACGGCAAAAGCACTACCGCATCCAATCTGGCCATTTCTCTGGGACAGATCGGAAAGAAAGTTATTCTGGTGGACTGCGACATGCGTTTGCCCACGGTGGCAACCAAATTCCGGGTCAACGCAACTCCCGGCCTTAGTGATTTTCTGGCAGGCCATGCGCCTGTGGAAGAGACCCTTCGCAATGTGGAAAAGTATAATGTCCAGCTGCTGCCCTCCGGCAACATTCCTCCCGAACCCACAGCGCTTTTGGAGGCGGTCCAGCTTGAGCGGCTGTTCAACGCTCTGCGTAAAAACTATGACTATGTGATCGTAGACCTTCCTCCTGTTATTACAGTACCGGATGCGGTGATCCTTGCCAAGCATCTGGACGGATATCTGCTGGCAGTCCGGGAGAAGTACGTAGAACACCGGGCAGTGAAAGAAATGATCCGGCGTCTTAAAATGGCGGAGGCCAACATTCTGGGCTTCGTGGTTACAGGCAGTGATGTCAACAGGCACAAGTATAAGTATAAGAGCAAATATGGTTATAAGTACAAATACCGTTATTACCGCTACAGCGGATATTACAAAAAATAAAAGTCAGGTGGTGGATTTTAGTGGAGCTTTGCGATGTGCATGGGCATTTTCTGCCGGGAATGGATGACGGCTGTCAAACTCCTGAAGAAGCTGTTCAGGTGCTGAAGAGCAGCTATGCCCAAGGTGTTCGCAAAATGCTTGCCACACCCCACTACTACCCGGTGGAATCCGTGGAGGATTTTTTGAAACGCCGGGAAGAATCGTATAACACACTAATGGAAGTCCTGGACGGAGAAACGCAGATTCCGCAAATCTGCCTGGGGGCAGAGGTTGCCTATCGGCCTGGACTGGGCTATGCAGAGGGTCTGGACAAGCTGTGTATCGGCGTTTCCCGGTATCTGCTTCTGGAAATGCCCTTTGAACGGTGGAGTCGGGAGACCCTCCGCGATATACGGAACATGTGCGCCGCAGGCGGGCTTATGCCGGTGATCGCTCATGTGGAGCGGTATTTGAATATCGTTCAGAAGGAACAGCTGCATCAGCTGCTGGAAATGGATGTACTGGTGCAGATGAATGCGGAATATCTTCTGCATCCCGCAACACGGCGCATGGGCAGAAGGATGCTGAAGGCAGGCATGGTGCAGCTCTTGGGATCCGATTGCCACAATATGACAAGCCGTCCTCCCAACCTGGGAAAGGCTGCGGAATATCTGGAACGAAAGAAAATGGAACAAGTTCTTTCCTGCACGCAACAGATGAGTAATGAGCTGTTTTGGGAAGCCGCAGGCATATAATCATGCCGGAAAGATCTGTTTATAGGAGCTATTTATGAGAAAGAGAGTTAAACAGCACCGAATTGAACATTGGCACAAGATTGCCGTTCTTATGGCAGTCTACGATGTGATTGCAGTGAATTTGGCGTATTTTCTGGCCCTGTGGTTCCGTTTTGACTGCATGTTTTCCGTGATCCCCAAGGAAGATTATCTGGTGCCGTTTATTAAATTCGCACCGATTTACGCTGTGGTGTGCGTTCTGGTTTTTTTGATTTGCCGGCTTTATAACAGCATCTGGCGGTTTGCCAGCTTCCACGAACTGGTGCGTGTGATGACTGTGTCGGTGTTCTGTTCTGCCCTGCATTTTGCAGGCATCACGCTGCTGTTTGCGCGGATGCCCATTTCTTACTACATCATCGGTATGGCACTGCAGTTTTTGCTGGTGTTAGGCATCCGGTTTTCCTACCGCTTTGTGCTTTTGGAACGGGAGCGACGGGCAAAAAGCAGTAATATCAAGCGGGTCATGCTGATCGGTGCCGGTAACGCCGGCCAGAACATTTTGCGTGACATTAAGGGCCTGCGGTCAGAGGGCTTAAAAATATGTTGCATTATTGATGATAACCCCAATAAGTGGGGTCGGTATATTGAAGGGATTCAGGTCGTCGGCGGAAGAGAAGATATTCTTGCCAATGTAAAGAAATACCACATTGAGAAGATTTTTATCGCCATTCCCAGTGCCAGTGCGGAGAACCGGCGGGATATTCTGAATATCTGCAAGGAAACCGGCTGCGAGCTGAAGAATTTGCCAGGCATTTCCCAACTGGTTAACAGCAGTCATGTCAGCATGGGTGATATGAAGGATGTGGCGGTAGAGGATCTGCTGGGCCGTAAGCCTGTTCAGGTCAATATGAGCCAGATCTATCATGATATTTTGGGCAAGGTAGTCCTGGTAACAGGCGGCGGCGGTTCTATCGGAAGTGAGCTGTGCCGCCAGGTGGCAGAATGTCATCCCCGGCAGCTGATCATTTTCGATGTATATGAAAATAATGCCTATGACATTGAGCAGGAACTACGGGAAACACATCCCCATCTGAATCTGAAGGTTTTGGTGGGCTCTGTCCGGGACAGCCGCAGGCTTGCCAGTGTGTTCAAGGAGTATCAGCCGGACATTGTGTACCATGCAGCGGCGCATAAGCATGTACCTCTGATGGAGACGAGTCCCTGTGAGGCAATTAAGAATAATGTGATCGGCACATATAAGACTGCATACGCGGCATTGATGAATGGCTGCAGCCGCCTTGTGCTGATCAGCACGGATAAAGCTGTGAATCCCACCAATATTATGGGCGCAAGCAAGCGCCTGTGTGAAATGGTTATTCAGAGCTTTGACAGAATGGTAAAGGAAGGCAAAGCAAAGAATCTGCCGGTGCTGTTTACCCACCGGGAAGAGGATCTGCAATTTGTACCCAGCGAAAACTCTTTTGTGACCGAGTTTGTGGCGGTGCGTTTTGGTAATGTGCTGGGTAGTAACGGTTCTGTGATCCCGTTGTTTAAAAAGCAGATCGCCAAGGGCGGCCCTGTTACGGTGACACATCCGGACATCATCCGTTATTTTATGACCATTCCCGAAGCGGTGAGTCTGGTGATGCAGGCAGGTACTTATGCCAAGGGCGGCGAGATCTTCGTCCTGGATATGGGTGCGCCGGTGAAGATTGATGAGTTGGCACGAAATCTGATCAAACTTTCCGGCTACAGACCGGATCAGGACATCGATATTATCTATACCGGTTTGCGTCCCGGCGAAAAGCTGTATGAAGAAAAGCTGATGGCCGAAGAAGGTATGCAGAAAACGGAAAATGAGCTCATTCATATCGGCAACCCGGTTGCCTTTGACGCTGAAAAGTTCCTGGACCAGCTGAAAGAACTGATGGATGCGGCTTATGACAATAACGAAAACATTATTCATTTGGTAGAGAATATTGTTGCTACCTACCACCCCGAACTTGGCAGAGTGGATAAGAAGGACGAGACCTATCAGCAGTTGTGCCGGGAGGCAGTGGCCGCAAAATAGGATAGAAGGAGAGAGTTCATTGGAATTGAAAGCATTTGAAAAGAGAGTATGGCTTTCTACTCCTACCATGCACGGTGACGAGATCAAATATGTGCAGGAGGCCTATGATACCAACTGGATGTCTACAGTAGGTGAAAATATCAATGTGATTGAGCGGCTGGCGGCGCAGAAGGTGGGCTGTAAGTATGCGGTGGCGCTTTCCTGCGGAACAGCAGCGCTGCACCTTGCCATCAAGCTGGCGGGGGTTCAGCCGGGGGATAAAGTATTTTTCTCCGATCTGACCTTTGCTGCGACTGTGAATCCTGCCTTGTATGAAAAGGCAGTCCCCGTTCTTATCGATACGGAGCGGGATACCTGGAACATGGACCCTGTCGCCCTTGAAAAAGCATTTCAGCTTCATCCTGAAGTGAAGGTGGTGGTGATCGCCCATCTGTACGGAACACCGGCCAAAATGGATGAGCTGAAGGCGGTTTGCGATAAATACGGCGCGGTGATGGTAGAAGATGCTGCGGAATCTCTTGGCGCTTCCTATAAAGGCGTACAGACCGGCAGCTTTGGCGCCTACAACTGCATTTCCTTTAACGGCAATAAGATCATTACCGGTTCTGCCGGCGGCATGCTGCTGACCGATGATCCGGCAGCAGCGGACAAGGCAAGAAAATGGTCCACCCAGAGCAGGGAGAATGCCCCCTGGTATCAGCATGAGGAAACCGGCTACAACTACCGCATGAGCAATGTGATCGCCGGCGTGGTTCGGGGTCAGCTGCCTTATCTGGAGACGCATGTTGCCCAGAAGCGCGCCATTTATGAGCGTTACCGCGAGGGCTTTAAGGATCTGCCTGTGGCTATGAATCCTTATGACGCAGAGAACTCTGTTCCCAACTTCTGGCTCAGCTGCATGCTGATCCACCCGGATGCCATGTGCTTCCAGAAGCTGGAGGAAAATAAGGTTCTGTATTATACCGAACCCGGTAAGAGCTGCCCTGCGCATATTCTGCAGACGCTGGCAAGCTATAACGCCGAGGGCCGTCCCATCTGGAAGCCCATGCATATGCAGCCCATTTACCGCTCCTGCGAATTTGTGACTGCAGCAGATACGGATGTGGGCAGGGATATTTTCAACCGTGGCCTGTGCCTGCCCAGCGATAATAAAATGACCCCCCAGCAGCAGGATATGGTCATCGAAATCGTGAAAAGCTGCTTTGGTTAAGAGGATATAAAATGCGAAGTGTTCAATTATTTCTGAAACGAGTAGGGGATATTTTTGTTTCCTGCGTGTTGATTTTGTTATTAACTGTTATCCCTGTCTTGATCGTTATTCCCATCATGATTCGGCTTACTTCCAGCGGCCCTGCTGTGTTTACGCAGGAACGGGCGGGCAAGGACGGAAAGGTGTTCAAGATCTATAAATTCCGCACGATGCTGATCCCGGAGGAGAGTCTGGACGAAAATGGAAATATGCTGGAGCCGAAACATCGCATTACCAAAGTCGGTAGATTTTTGCGCAAAACCAGCCTGGACGAACTCATGCAGCTTTTTAACATTCTAAACGGTACTATGAGTCTGGTGGGCCCTCGTCCAACCTTGCCGTATCAGATTGAACGGTATACACCCAGGCAGCGCGGCCGGTTGAATATGCGCCCCGGTGTTACCGGTTGGGCGCAGGTCAATGGAAGAAATGACTTGAGCTGGACGGAAAAGATCGAGTACGATCTGGAATATGTGGAGAATTACAGCATTTGGTTTGATATTAAGGTCTTGTTTAAAACTGTTGGCGTAGTGCTGAAAAGTGAAGGCATTGAGTTTAGTAAGAATGATGCTATCAATGCTGGAGCAAAACAAGAAAAGGTCAAAGAATAAGAGGTTGAAAAATGAAAGCACTTGTCCTGTGTGGTGGAATGCCACAGATCGCATTAATGGAGGATCTGAAAAACAGAGGGATTACCGTAGTGCTTGCGGATATGAATGAAAAAGCAGCGGGAAGAAAGTATGCTGACATTTTCTATCCTGTGTCCACATTGGATGTAGAGGGAATCAAGCAGGTAGCATTAAAAGAAAAAGTGGATTTTCTGATTACTGTCTGTGCCGATCAGGTATTGCAGGTGGTGGCAGAAATTTCCGAAGCACTGGGCCTGCCCTGTTATATTGATTTTGAAACAGCCAAGAATGTTTCAAAAAAGTCTTACATGAAGCGGATTTTTGTGGAAAATGGCATTCCTACATCCAAGCATGTGATTCTGGATACGCTGGATTTTGAAAAAATTCAACATTTAAGATATCCGCTGATTGTAAAGCCCGTGGATGCTTACAGTTCACGGGGTGTTAAGCGGGTAGATGCTCCGGAGGAACTTCCTGCGGCTTTTGACGAGGCGGTGACGGTTAGCCGCACCAATACTGCGGTAGTGGAAGAATTTGTGACCGGTGACGAATTGTCTGCAGACATTTATATTGAAGAGGGTGTTGCGCACCTTCTGTGTGTTTGCAAGCTGGACAAGATCGGTGATAACGGCCGGTTTGTGATCCACCGTGGAACATATCCTGCAGCCGTATCCCAAAAGATCTACGATCAAATCCGTGACACGGCACAGCGGATCGCAGAGAGCTTCGGCCTGGTCAACACGCCCATGCTGATCCAAATGATCACCGATGGTGAACGGATCAGTGTTGTAGAGTTCTGTGCCCGGACGGGCGGCGGCGTAAAGTTCCGTCTGATCAAACGGGCAACTGGCTTTGATGTTGTAAAGGCGGTTGCGGACTTAACTTTGGGTAAGCATCCCCATGTGGAACCGACAGAAGCGAAGCAGAAGTATATTATCAACGAATTTCTCTACTGCAAGCCCGGCGTGTTTGACCATTTGGAGGGGTTCGAAGAACTGTTAAATGAGGGCGTTATTGCCGAATACAGCCAGTTAAAAGTTAAAGGGTTTAACTTTGGTGAAGTGAAAAGCAGCGGCGACCGGGTTGCCTGTTTCACTGTAGAAACCGAGGATGCGAAAACCACATCCAGATACCACGAACTGGCCTGCCAGCGCATTAAGGCTGTGGATATTCACGGCCAGGATATGCTTAGACGGGATTTGTTTGAAAAATAATCGCAAAATAAGAGATGAGAGATTATGAACATACTATATATTTCCATCAGTTCGCTGCCACATATAAGCCAGCATACCATATCTCTTGATCTGATCCATCAACTGCAGGCGCAGGGACATCAGGTGTATGCGGTTTGCGCCATTGAACGCCGGGGTAATGGGGATACCCATGTATCACAGGAGGCGGGCTGTACTGTTCTGCGGGTTAGAATCGGTAATAATAAAAAGGCAAACTTAATCGAAAAAGGTTTGACTACGGTACTGCTGCCCCACAGGTACATCAGTGCCATCAAGAAATACTTTTTTGATGTGAAGTTTGATCTTGTGCTGTATCCTACACCTCCTGTAACACAGGCAGAAACAGTGGAATTTATCAAAAAGAGGGATGGAGCAAAAACCTTTTTGCTGCTGAAGGATATTTTTCCCCAGAACGCAGTGGACATCGGTATGATGACCAAGACCGGTGTAAAGGGCATGCTGTATAAGTATTTCCGGGCGAAAGAGAAAAAACTCTATGCACTTTCTGACCATATCGGCTGTATGAGCCAGGCAAATGTGGATTATGTGCTGCGGCATAACCCGGAGGTAGATCCCGCCAAGGTGGGTGTTTGCCCCAACGCGATAGAGGTACAGGCGTGGGTGTTGAGCGCTGAAGAACGCATTTCTATTCGGGAAAAGTATGGTATCCCACGGGACAAAAAGGTTTTTGTGTATGGCGGAAATCTGGGAAAACCTCAGGGTATACCCTTTATTATTGAATGTCTTAAGAAGCAAAAAGAGAATCCGGATGTATTCTTCCTGATCGCAGGCGACGGCACGGAATTCGGAAAGCTTCACGGGTGGTTTGAAAAGGAAAAGCCAGGAAATATGAAGCTGATGAAGAGGCTGCCAAAGGAAGATTACGACCGGATGGTGGCTGCCTGTGATGTGGGTCTGATCTTCCTGGATCACCGGTTTACTATCCCGAATTTTCCCAGTCGTCTGCTGGTTTATTTGCAGGCAAAACTGCCGGTTCTGGCTTGTACCGATCCCAATACCGACATTGGCAAGGTGATCACAGAGGGCGGTTTCGGCTGGTGGTGCCGAAGCGATGACAGCGAGGCGTTTTTCCATTGTGTAACAGATGCCATGGAAGGTGATCTGGCTACATTGGGACAGACTGGATTCGACTATCTGCAGACCCATTATACGGCACAGAGGGCTGCCCAAATTATTATGGATGCCTTGAAGTAAAGGAATAAAAATTATGAGGATCGTAGTCAATGATATTGCTGCCAGTACCGGCGGTGCGCTGACGGTTTTAAAGGAATTTTATAATTGCGTCAGAGAAAACGACCGGGAAAATGAGTGGATCTTCCTGTTGGGAGACCATCTGCTGGAAGAGACGGACAATATCAAGGTCAAGGTACTGAAGGATGTCAAAGCCAGTGGCTTCAAAAAGTTGCAGTTTGATTTCATCACCGGTAAAAAGTACATCGGCGGCCTGAAGCCGGATGTGGTTTTCTCCTTGCAGAATATCATTACTTTCGGTTTAAAAGTACAGCAATTGGTATTTATCCACCAATCGATCCCGTTTCAAAATATTAAAAAATTCTCCTTTTTAAAAAAAGAAGAACGTAAGCTGGCGGTATATCAGTATTTGATCGGCGCGATCATTAAGCGCTCCGCAAAAAAAAGCGACAAGGTGATTGTACAGACCCAGTGGATGCGCAAGGCGGTTTGTGAAAGCTGCCGTCTGTCCCCGGATAAGGTGGTACAGGCATTGCCGAATGTTAAGGGTATTACAGTCCGTGCGGATAATTCCAGCTTCCAAAAGGATTTCTTCTTTTATCCCACCAGCCTGCACAGTTATAAAAATAATGCTGCAGTTATGGCGGCCAGTGAATTTCTGTCACAAAAGGGAGTAGCGCATACTGCTGTTCTGACGCTTCCTCAGCAAAACAGCAGAGGTAATGTGTGCTGTATCGGCAAGATTTCTTATGATCAGGTGCTGGAGCATTATGCAGCCGGCACGCTGCTGTTCCCGTCTTATATTGAGACCTTTGGTTATCCCTTGGCAGAAGCCAGAAAAGTGGGTACGGTCATTTTGGCGGCAGATACCCCCTTCGCACGGGAACTGCTGGACGGCTATGAAAACGGCTATTTCTTTGACCCCTTCCGCCCTGAGGAACTTGCGGACCTAATGGAGCAGGTGATCTGCGGAAAAATTACGAGAAAAGATACCGTGAAGCAGAAAGCACAGAGCCGGGACAGCTGGCTTGATGTGATCGAATGTGTACTGTGCAGAGGACGCAGAAGCGAGGAAATATAAATGAGGCTCCTTTATTTTGGAACAATTTGTAATGCAGGGCATTATATGCAGCTGCTGGATACATTTAAGATCAAACCGTCCATTGCTCCGTTTGTGTTCGAGTCTGCGCTGCTGAAGGGGTTTTCAGATAATCAGGCAGAACTGAATGTCAGAAGTTTTCCTGTGATCCCTGCGTTTCCTAAGAGTAAATACCTTGGGTGGGGTAGCCGGTGGGAAAAACTGGAATCCGGATACCAAACCACATGGCTTAGCACCATCAACATTTCTGGGGTCAAACAGCTTTCCCAACGCATTTCAAGTTATATTACTTTAAAAAGATGGCTGAAAGACAATCAAAATGCGGAAAAGGCAGTTTTGATCTACTCCGCTTATCAGCCGATTTCCAAGAGCATTGTAACATTGTGCAAAAAATACGCAACAAAATGCTATGCGATCATACCGGATCTGCCCAGAGATATGTACAGCGTTGCGAAGATCAATCCGGTCAAGAAGTTTTTTTCCAAGTTTTATGTGCGGGCGGCTGTGAACACCCAGGGCTATTTTGATGGATACATTTATCTAACAGAACACATGAAAGATGTGATCAATCCAAAAGCGCCTTATGTTGTAGTGGAAGGCATCGCAAATAATGCTGAGGCGCGGAGATTATTGGCTCAGGATAAAGAACCGGTAAAAGCCATTATGTACGCCGGTGCACTCAGTGAAAAATATGGCTTGCGAAATTTGATAGAAGCATTTAATGCCGCGGATCTGGCGGATACACAGCTTTGGTTGTTTGGTTCCGGTGATTTCCAAGAGGAGATCGCAAAGTACGCACAGATCAATCCTCGGATTCACTTCTTTGGACGTGTTCCCAGAGAAAAGATTTTGGAATACGAAAAGAAAGCGACACTGCTTGTAAATGTGCGTGATGATAACGATGCGTTTACCAGATACAGCTTTCCTTCAAAAGTTATAGAATATATGCTTTCCGGCACTCCGTTATTTATGACGCGGTTGTCGGGAATCCCGGACGAGTATTATGACTATACTTTTTCTGCCGGCGATAATTCTGTGGTGACCTTGAAAGCGGAATTGGAAAGAATCTGTGCGATGCCTGTCGAAGAATTACTGGCGTTTGGCGCAAAGGCACAGCAATTTGTTGTTGAACAAAAAAACAGCCGGATACAGGCTGCAAAAATTTTGAACTTTATTCATAATAATCAGTGAAGTTAAAATGAGAGGGATGGAGGGGAAAGAGATGCTCAGGATAATGCATATCAATTGCGCTTGCACCGGCAGTACAGGAAAGATTATCAGTGATATTGCAGATTTTGCTGCGGAAAAAGATTTTCAAACGCTTCTGTGTGCGCCCAGTGCCCCTGGCAACAATAAGAACATCCAATACTTCCGGACCTCCCTTCCCTATGAACAAGGCCTTTACAGACGGCTGAATCGTATCTACGGCTTTCAGTATGGTTTTGCGCCGCTTTCAACCGCCCGGATCAAAGGGCTTATAAAAAAGGAAAAGCCGGACATTGTGCATATTCATTGCGTCAATGGCTTTATGGTGAATGTGTATGCGCTGTTCCGATTTATTAAAAAACAGAAAATTCCAACAGTCATCACCAACCATGCGGAGTTTTTCTACACCGGAAGCTGCCCGCATGGGTATGACTGCGAAAAATGGCTGACCGGCTGTGGACAGTGCCCCCGATTGCGTGAGGCCACCGGTGGAATGTTCCACGATACCTCTGCTGCATCCTGGAAGAAAATGAAGGCTGCTTTCGCAGACATGGAAAATGCAGTTATGGTTTCCGTTTCTCCGTGGGTAGGGCAAAGAGCGGCGCGTTCTCCTATTGTAGAGGGAATTCCGCAAACGGTAATAAAAAATGGTGTCAATACCCTAAATTTTAAATATCGTGACCCGGTGGAATTGAGAAAAAAATACGGCTTTACAGAACACACAAAAATCATTTTTCATCCCACCGCGCATTTTTCGTCCGCAGAGAATGACCGGAAGGGCGGGAAATACATCCTGGAGCTTGCCCAGAAAATGAAGGGGCAGGATATTGTGTTCCTGGTAGCAGGAAATCATGCCGAAGGCATAGAAGTGCCGAATAATCTGCAGCTTCTGGGAAGAATATCCGACCAAAAGATATTGGCGGAGTATTATGCTATGGCAGATGTTACCGTTGTAGCCGGTCAAAAGGAAACATTTAATATGCCGGTGGCGGAGAGTCTATGTTGCGGAACGCCGGTAATTGGTTTCAAAGCAGGTGGCCCTGAAAGTATTGCCTTGCCTCAGTTCAGCCGTTTTTGTGAACATGGTGACACGGACGCGCTTTCTGAAAACCTGCAGGAAATGCTTGCGGTGCGCTTTGACAGGCAGACTGTTGCCAGGCTGGCAAAGGAAACCTATGATTCTGCACTTATGGCAGAAAGCTATTTGTGTGTTTACAGTAGACTACTTACGAATGGGAGTAAATGATCCGTGGATTTTCAAAAACAAAGGGAAGACAGGCAGGAAAGACGCACGCTTTTATTGATCGCGGCATCCTGCATTTGCCTGATCATACAGCTATATGCGATTCCGCGGGACAATACTCGTCTGATGTCGTTGGCGAATCAAGGATTGCTTTTGCTGTGGCTGGGCATAGGCGGTTTTTTCGTAATAAGGCGGTTGATATTTGCGTTTCCTGCGTATCTATTCAGTATTGTTGAAATGCTGCTTTGCGTATTGGTTTCGTTTTTCTTTGCTGTTATTACCAGTACAGACTCCCTGGCAGCCAATATAACAGCGCTTATCAATTTCCTTGTTTTGCCTGTAACATTACTCTACAGCATGGTGTTTACGATTCCGGAAAAAGCAAAAAAGATTATTCTTCTCACCGGTGTTGCACTGTCTTTCGTTTTTATCGATCTGTACCACTCTAATTTGCGGCATGTTTTTACCGGCTATTACGGCGACACCAATATTCCCGAAGTTACATTGGGCTATCCCAATCCCAATCAGGCTGCAATATATTTGTTTGTATGCGTTGCTGCTCTGTTTGCCGGTATTCTGTACTTCAAGAACAAAACGGTTAAAATACTGCTTTGTCTGGATTTAGCCTATATCCTCTGGATTTTAGTTCAGACCAGATCCCGAACAGCAGCCTTGGCGGCGATTATACTCTTCGTGCTGACGATCTTTGCAATCAAACAAAAGCTGCCCAAGAATATTGTGGCAATTGTGGTTTTGATACCGTTCGTCTATGCGGTTGGCGCAATATTCTTCGAGCTTTTCCTTGGGGATGTCACACTTTGGGGTGAGTCGCTGTTTAACGGCCGGGAATCGATTTTTGATCGATACATCAATAATCTTAGTGTGATAAACTTTTTGCTTGGAGATTTTAAGAGATTTCATTTTCAAAATCTACACAACGGGTATGTTTCCATTGCGGCAACAGCGGGCGTTTTTACGGTTGCCTTCTTTATCACATTTATCAAAAGATGTTTAGAGTATAGTTTTAAGACTGCTTGTACCCAAAAGCACACGGCTGCGGGTTTTGTGGGCTTTTTGTGTGTTATCCTATATACCAGCACGGAAGCGGCTGCTTTTGTGGGCGGCTCCACATATGCTTTCTTGGTCTGCATGCTGTTTATGTTGTGTGCACAACCCTATGCTGTGAAGAAACCGCAATTGAACGAGGTCAAAGAACAATGACGATTATTTTTTGTTCGAATTTTTTGACGCATCACCAACTGCCCTTTTGCCTGGAAATGAGCAAGAGACTTGGCAATATCTTTTGGTTTGTTGCCACGGAGCCTCTTGCTGAAGAACAGCGAAAATTGGGCTATCCGGATTTAAATAAAGCACATCCTTTCGTTATCAGAGCCTATGAAAGCAGTGAGCAAAAACAGAAGGCAATAGAGCTTGTAAATACTGCAGATGTTGTCATCCTTGGTAGTGCACCTGCATCCTTGGTGCAGCAGCGCCTTAAAGAAAAAAAACTGACAATTTATTACTCTGAGCGTCTTTACAAAAAGGGGTATGAGGCGTGGAAGTGGCCGGTTCGGATGTTCCGATTCTTTCGCAAGTATGGCAGGCATAAGAATTTGTACTTGCTTTGTGCCAGCGCCTATACTGCCGGCGATTTCGCAAAAACCTTTACTTTTATTAACAAGTCCTATAAATGGGGCTATTTTCCTGAGGTTAAAACATATGACAATGTGACAGCATTGATCGGCAGGAAAGACCCGACTTCTATCTTGTGGGCAGGCAGATTCATTGATTGGAAACACCCGGAGAGCGTGATCGCCGTTGCGCAGCGACTGAAGGCAGACGGTTATGATTTCCATATAGATATGCTCGGCAATGGAGAACTGCTTGAAGCAATAGGTGAAATGATCAAAACCAGTCACCTTGAGAAGTGTGTTCATCTGACGGGCTCTATGCCGCCTGAGGAAGTTCGCGCATATATGGAACGGGCTGCGATTTATCTGTTTACATCCGACCGCAACGAAGGCTGGGGCGCAGTGCTGAATGAATCCATGAACAGCGGCTGCGCTGTTGTGGCTAGCAACGCTATTGGATCGGTGCCGTTTCTCGTTGAGGATAAAAAGAACGGCTTGACTTACCAAAGCGGTAATACAGAGGAACTGTACCAAAAGGTAAAGTATCTGTTAGATGCACCTGAAGCCCGCAAGGAAATGGGCATAAAAGCCTACGAAACAATGACCGGTCTTTGGAACGCGGAAGTTGCTGTACCAAGGCTACTGAGCCTGTGCGAGGCACTGCTCCGTGGTGAAAAACATCCGGTTTTATTCCAGGAAGGCCCCTGCAGTAAAGCGGAGATTTTGAAGGACAAATAACAAGGGTTTCTCTAAATGGATATTATTAATCTTGTTAAAAACAGAACAATCAAGAACGCGGGATGGCTTGTTGGAGAAAAGATAATCCAAATGCTGATTTCTCTGGTGGTCAGCTTGCTGACTGCCCGGTATTTGGGTCCGTCCAATTACGGACTGATCAATTATGCCACATCCTTTACGGCGTTTTTTGCTTCCTTTTGCACTTTAGGTATCAACTCTTTGCTGGTCAAGGAGTTTGTGGACAAACCAGAGCAAGAGGGGATGGTTTTAGGAACTACCCTTGTGCTGCGGGGTGTTTCCAGCCTTTTGTCCGCTGTGACCATTATTGCGATCGTCAGCGTTATTGACCGGGATGAACCTACCACCATATTGGTAGTGGCTCTTTGCAGCCTGGGATTAGTATTCCAAGTGTTTAACGCTTTTAAGTATTGGTTCCAGAGACATTTGAAGTCCAAGTTTACTGCTATCGCTACCTTTGCTGCATATGTGATTACGGCAGCATATCGGGTGACATTAATGATCACCGGAAAAAATGTGGTATGGTTCGCTCTGGCGACATCTGTGGATTACATTTGTGTTGCTGTATTACTGATGGTTTTTTACAAAAGATGTGCCGGTCAGGGAATGGGCTTTTCATGGCAGTATGGAAAAGAACTGCTGTCCCGCAGCAAGCACTTTATTCTGTCAGGCCTGATGGTTGCCATCTATGGACAAACCGATAAACTGATGCTTAAGCAGATGCTGGATTTATCCCAAACTGGTTTCTATTCTACGGCAACGGCAGTCAATAGTATGTGGTGCTTTGTGCTGTCGGCAATTATTGACTCTATGTATCCGTCGGTGATGGAGGCCCACAAGGCGGGAGATGAAGCGCTGTTTGCCAAGAAAAACCGTCAAATGTATGCCGTGGTATTTTATGTATCTATGGCAGTGGCAGTTTTATTTAATATTTTTGCAGAGCTGGTCATCTATGTTTTGTACGGCAAGGCCTATATGCCGGCTGCTATGCCGCTGCGTATCGTGAGCTGGTATACTGCTTTCTCTTACTTAGGCGTTGCAAGAGAGGCATGGGTTGTTAGCAAAAACAGACAAAAACACTTAATTAAAATATATGCTTGTGCAGCCGTTGGAAATGTGATTTTAAATTTTTTCCTCATACCTGTTTGGGGCGCGAACGGCGCTGCATTGGCTTCGCTGATTTCTCAAATTCTTACGGGAATTGCCCTGCCGTTCTTTATTAAGGACTTGCGGGAAAATGCAAAGCTGATGCTGGACGGCATACTGCTTAGGGATGTTATTGAAAAGAAGAAGCCTTGATTTGAAAAGGATGGTAGAGAAATGTCAGTATTCAAGAATAAAACACTTATGATCACCGGAGGTACGGGAAGTTTTGGCAATGCGGTACTGAACCGTTTTTTGCAGACAGATATTGGCGAGATCCGTATTTTCTCCCGGGATGAGAAAAAGCAAGATGACATGCGTCACACTTTTCAGGCAAAATACCCTGAGGTTGCGGAGAAGGTTTCTTTTTATATTGGAGATGTGCGTGATCCGTCTTCTGTCAGAAACGCTATGCATGGAGTGGATTACATTTTCCATGCGGCAGCCCTAAAGCAGGTGCCTTCCTGCGAATTTTTTCCCATTGAGGCAGTAAAGACCAATGTGCTGGGCACGGAAAATGTACTGAATGCGGCCATTGATGCAGGAGTTAAAAACATCGTCTGTTTGTCTACGGATAAAGCCGCCTATCCTGTAAATGCCATGGGAACATCCAAAGCCATGATGGAAAAGGTGATTGTAGCCAAATCCAGAACCGTTGACCCTGAAAAGACTAAGATCTGCTGCACTCGCTACGGCAATGTTATGTGCTCCCGGGGGTCTGTTATCCCTTTGTGGTTCGAACAGATCAAGGCAGGTAATCCCATTACCATTACTGAACCCTCCATGACACGGTTTATCATGTCTTTGGATGAGGCAGTGGATCTTGTTCTGTTTGCCTTTGAAAATGGTGTTTCTGGCGATATTTTGGTGCAGAAAGCACCTGCCTGTACCATTGAAACCCTGGCAAAGGCAGTCACGGGTTTGTTCGCTCCCGACCATGAGATCAAGATCATTGGTATCCGACACGGCGAAAAGATGTATGAAACGCTGTTGACCAACGAAGAGTGCGCCGGTGCTGTGGATATGGGTGATTTTTACCGTGTGCCCTGCGACAAGCGCGGCTTGAATTATGATAAGTACTTCAAACACGGCGACATGGAACGCGATCATCTGACCGAGTTTAATTCCAGCAATACTGCGCTGTTGAGTGTGGAACAGGTTCAAGAGAAGCTGCTTGCTCTGCAATATGTTCACGATGAACTTGCCGCGTGGAAGGGAAATTCTAAATGAATGCAATTACAACGCAAGGCATTTTTCTGCTGATCAAAAGCGCCTTAACGGGTGAAAGGCTGACTTTGCCGGAGAAATTTGATCCGGAAGACGGTAAAATGCTCATTAAAAAGCATCAAATTGGAAACATGGTATACTATGGAGCAGTCAACTGCGGCATCGATCCTCGGACTGCATTCATGCGGGACCTGTTTATGGTGACTTGTAAACACCTACATATCAGTGAACGCCAGCAGTGGGAAACAGATAGAATCCGGACTGCATTTGAGGAAAGTGGTATTGATCATATGCCCTTGAAGGGTGTGTTGATGAAACAGCTGTATCCAAGGCCGGATATGCGGATCATGGGCGACGCGGATATTTTGATCCGGATTGAGCAGTATGAGAAGATCAAACCCATATTGACAGCTCTGGGCTTTACGGAAAAACTGGAAAGCGACCATGAACTGATTTGGGAAAAGCCCAATTTGTATCTGGAACTTCACAAGCGTGTGATTCCATCGTACAACTATGATTATGCCGCGTATTTTGGCGATGGCTGGCGTCTGGCACGGCCTTGTGCAGACAAGCAGTTCTGTTACGAAATGTCCAAAGAAGACCAAATGATCTACATGTTCACCCATTTTTCCAAGCATTATCGTGACGGTGGCATTGGCATCCGACACCTCACGGACCTGTATGTGTATCGCAGAGCGTATCCCAATCTGAATGAAGCATATATAGAAAAAGAGTTAAAGGCGCTGCAACTGGATGTGTTTTATAAAAACATCTGCGCTGTGCTGGAAAAAGTTTTTGAAAACGGTTCTGGGAACGACGCAACAAATATCATTATTGCAACGATCTTGGGCAGCGGTGTCTATGGAACGAAAGAGAAGCACATTGCAGCATCCGGTGCCAGGGAAAAGGCAAGCGGTAAATCAGTAAAGCAAGTGCGCCGGAGTCGCTGGCTGCGGCTTGTCCTGCCGCCCTACCGTGTAATGCGCGAAAAATATCCGGTGCTGGAAAGAACTGCGATCCTGCTGCCTGCGATGTGGGTTGTGCGGTGGGTATCAGCACTGGCCACCAAACAGCAGACGATCCGCACCCAGAGCAAACAGCTGCAGGTTATGACTGAAAATCATGTTGATAATTACGAACAGGCGTTACATGCTGTGGGTTTGGCATTTAATTTCGAGGAGTGAGCCGAATGAACATACTCATAACCGGCGCGCAGGGGTTTGTGGGACGCAACCTTGTGGAAAACTTAAAAAATATTCGTGACGGAAAGAACCGCACACGAAATATCCCTGTTGGAGAAATTTTTGAGTTTGATTTGGATACAGATCCGGCGCTGCTGGACAGATATTGCCGGGATGCGGATTTTGTGTTCCATCTGGCGGGCGTAAACCGACCCAAAGACCCGGTGGAGTTTATGGAAGGCAATTTCGGCTTTTCCGGCAAACTGCTGGACAAGCTGAAGCAGTACGGCAATACCTGCCCGGTGATGCTGTCCTCTTCTATTCAGGCCTCGCTCATTGGCCGTTACGGACAGTCTGATTACGGCAGGAGCAAGCTGGCAGGGGAGGAGTTGTTCTTCTCCTATGGTGAGCAGACCGGCGCTGCGGTGCTGGTGTACCGTTTCCCTAATCTGTTCGGCAAGTGGTGCCGTCCCAACTACAATAGCGTTGTGGCGACTTTCTGCCACAATGTGGCCAGAGATCTGCCAATCCAGGTCAATGACCCTGGGGCACAGCTGGAGCTGCTGTACATCGATGATCTGGTGGAGGGCATGCTGGACGCGCTGGAGGGCAAGCTCTGCCGCTGTAACTATGACGGATTGGCCCCTGTTTTGGTGCAAGACGGAAAATACTGCTGCATACCTGTGACCCATAAGGTGACATTGGGGAGAATTGCAGAGCTGCTGCGGATGTACCGCAGCCAACCGGATACACTGGTGATCCCCCACATCCCGGAAGGCTCATTTGAGAAAAAGCTGTATTCCACTTATCTGTCTTATCTGCCAAGAGAACGCGTTGCTTTCCCGCTGAAGATGAATGAAGACAATCGGGGCAGTTTCACGGAACTGCTGAAAACAGAAAACTGCGGACAGGTCAGTGTGAACATCTCCAAACCGGGGATCACAAAGGGAGAACACTGGCATAACAGCAAGTGGGAATTCTTCATCGTTGTTTCCGGTGAAGGGCTGATACAGCAGCGGAAGCTCGGAACGGAGGAAGTGCTGGAATTCCGGGTCGGCGGAAAAAACATCCAGGCGGTACATATGCTGCCGGGATACACCCACAATATTATAAACTTAAGCGAAACAGAAGATCTGGTGACTGTTATGTGGGCCAATGAACAGTTTGACCCCGGGCGCCCGGATACATTCTTTGAAAAAGTAGGGGAGGATTGATAGTATGGTTTCCTTTCAGAACAACGGCAAGCTGAAACTGCTGATCATCGTGGGAACGCGGCCGGAGATCATACGGCTGTCTGCTGTGATCAAGAAGTGCCGCAAATATTTTGATACGATCCTTGCCCATACCGGACAGAATTACGACTACAACCTGAACGGCGTGTTCTTCCGGGATCTGGAACTGGCAGATCCGGAGGTTTACCTGGATGCGGTAGGTAAAGACCTGGGTGAAACCATGGGCAACATCATCGCCAAATCCTATCAGCTGATGGAAAGCATCAAGCCGGATGCGGTGCTGGTGCTGGGCGATACCAACTCCTGCCTGTCAGTGATCGGCGCCAAGCGGCTGCACATCCCCATTTTCCACATGGAAGCAGGAAACCGCTGCAAGGATGAATGTCTGCCGGAGGAGACAAATCGCCGGATCGTGGACATCATCTCTGATGTGAATATGTGTTATTCCGAGCATGCCCGCCGGTATCTTGCCGACTGCGGCCTGCCCAAGGAGCGCACCTATGTGACCGGTTCCCCCATGGCAGAAGTGCTGCATGAGAATCTTGATAAAATCGAAGCAAGTGATATTCATGCGCGGCTGAGCCTTGCAAAGGGGAAATACATTCTTCTGTCCGCCCACCGGGAAGAGAATATCGACACGGATAAGAATTTTGTGTCTTTGTTCTCAGCCATTAATAAAATGGCGGAAAAGTATGATATGCCGATCCTGTATTCCTGCCATCCCAGAAGCCGCAAGCGCCTGGAGGCAAGCGGGTTTGCACTGGACAGCCGGGTGATTCAGCACGAGCCCCTGGGCTTCCATGATTACAACTGCCTGCAGATGAACGCCTACGCGGTGGTATCGGACAGCGGTACACTTCCGGAAGAAAGCAGCTTCTTCACATCCGTCGGCAAGCCCTTCCCGGCAGTTTGCATCCGCACCTCTACGGAGCGGCCGGAAGCTTTGGACAAAGGCTGCTTTGTCCTGGCGGGCATCGATGAGGAAAGCCTGCTGCAGGCTGTAGAGACGGCGGTGTCTATGACTGAAAATGAAGATCATGGCATTCCGGTTCCAGATTATATTGAAGAAAATGTATCCACAAAGGTAGTAAAACTGATCCAATCTTATACCGGCGTGGTTAACAAAATGGTTTGGAGAAAATTCTAATCCACACAACAAAGGAGTTCTTATGGGAAGCTTTATGTCAATTATTGAAACCGTTAATGGGTACATCAATGATTTTGTATGGGGTGTACCCTGCATGGTACTGCTGATGGGTACCGGCTTATACTACACTATCCGACTGGGCTTTTTCCAGTTCCGTCATCCCGGATTCCTGTTTAAGGAAACCATCGTCAAGGCGTTCAAGAAAAAGGACGAGCCCAACAAGGCTCCCGGTGAACTGACCAGCTTCCAGGCGGCGATGACATCGGTGGGTGCCATCGTTGGCTCCGGCAATATTGCCGGCGTGGCGACCGCTATCGTCGTTGGCGGTCCCGGTGCTGTGTTCTGGATGCTCATTGCCGCGCTGATCGGCATGGCCACCAAGTTTGCGGAAGTCACCCTGGGCGTTAAGTACCGCGAAGTCCGTGAAGACGGCACTGTCGGCGGTGGCGCTATGTATTACCTGTCCAAGGGCCTGAATGCAAAATGGCTGGGCGTTCTGTTCAGCATCCTGGTTATCCCTTACGCATTCGTGATCTCTGCAGTGGTGGATACCAACACCATCGCTCTGGCTATGGAAGACCAGTTTGCCATTCCCACTTGGATCACCGGTGTTGTTTTGGCAGTTGCTGCTGGCGTTATCATCTTCGGCGGGCTCAAGCGTATCGGCAAGGCCAGCGAAGTGATTGCTCCCTTCATGGGCGGTGCGTACATCCTGGCAGGCATTGCTGTGATCCTGCTGAATATCGGCCAGGTGCCTGCTGCTTTGGTGCAGATCGTCAAGGGTGCCTTTGATCCTGCGGCTGTGACCGGTGGTGCCATTGGCTCTATGTTTGTGGCTATGCGTTATGGGGTCGCCCGTGGCGTTTTCTCCAATGAGGCCGGCGCGGGTACAGCCGCCATGGTTCATTGCGGCGCACAGGTGGATCACCCTGTGGAGCAGGGTCTGTGGGGCGCTGTGGAAGTGTTCCTGGACACGGTGCTGGTGTGCCTGGTCAGTACACTCACCGTCGTTCTGTCCGGCCTGTGGGATACCGGATTGGACGGCGCGGTACTGACCACCCGGGCCTTTGAAGCCATGTTGCCCGGCAAGATAGGCGCATATATTTGCCTGGGTGCCATCTTCCTGTTCGGCTTCTCCTGCCTCATCAGCTTCTATACCTATGCGGAGCGCGCTGCGGTCTATATCTTTGGACCCAAGAGCCGCTTCTTCGTCAAGCTGGCCTGGGTCATCATGATCTTTGTCGGCTCCCAGACCACTCTGGGCTTTGCCTGGGATCTGGCGGATACCATCAACGGTGTGATGATCATTCCCAACCTGGTTGGCCTGCTGCTGCTGAGCAATCAGGTGGTCAAGCTGAAGAAGGAATACTTCGGCGAAAGACTTCCCGCCAGAAAGCATAAGTAATAAAAAACGCCTGACCGTGTGTCAGGCGTTTTTAAATGAAAAGCGTGTCTGCATGGCAGACACGCTTTTTTATTAAACTTCCTTGCTCTTGGTGGAGATCTGGAGCAGACACTTGGAGATGAACTCCTCGGGTGTCATTGCGCCCAGGTCTTCACCCTTACGGGTACGGACGGAAACGGTGCCGTTTTCCATATCCCGGTCGCCGATGACCAGCATATAGGGGATCTTCTGCAGCTGTGCCTCACGGATCTTGTAGCCCAGCTTTTCGCTGCGGCAGTCGGTCTCTGCGTGGATGTTCACAGCGTTCAGCTTGTCAGCCAGCTCCTTGGCATATTCATGGGCACGGTCGGTAATGGGCAGGACTCTTACCTGGGTGGGCATCATCCACAGAGGCAGTGCGCCGGCATACCGCTCGATCAGGTAAGCCAGAGTACGCTCGTAGCAACCCAGGCTGGTGCGGTGGATGATGTAGGGAGTCTTCTTCTGACCATCAGCATCCACATATTCCATACCGAACTTCTGTGCCAGCAGCATATCGATCTGAATGGTAACGATGGTGTCTTCCTTGCCGAAAACGTTTTTGTACTGGATGTCCAGCTTGGGACCGTAGAAAGCGGCCTCATCGATGCCGATCTCATACTTGACGCCCAGATTATCCAGAATCTGGCCCATAACGCGCTGTGCTTCTTCCCACTGCTCGGCGGTGCCTTCGTACTTGATACCGGCACGGGCGGGATCCCACTGGCTGAAACGGAAGGAACAGTTCTCCAGCATACCTACGGTATCCAGACAGTACTTAGCCAGCTCCAGACAGCCGCGGAATTCTTCTTCCAGCTGATCGGGACGGAGCACCAGGTGGCCTTCGGAAATGGTGAACTGGCGGACACGGATCAGACCGTGCATCTCACCGGAATCCTCGTTACGGAACAGAGTGGAGGTCTCACCCAGGCGCATGGGGAGATCTCTGTAGGAACGGGCGCGGTTCAGGTAGACCTGATACTGGAAGGGACAGGTCATGGGACGCAGAGCGAAGCATTCTTTTTCTTCGTCATAGGGATCGCCCAGAATGAACATGCCGTCGAGATAATGATCCCAGTGACCGGAGATCTTATACAGGTCTCTCTTGGCCATCAGAGGCGTCTTGGTCAGCAGATAGCCACGCTTCTGTTCCTCGTCTTCTACCCAGCGTTGCAGGGTCTGAATGACTCTTGCACCCTTAGGCAGAAGGATAGGCAGTCCCTGGCCGATCTCTTCCACAGTGGTGAAAAATTCCAGCTCACGGCCCAACTTGTTGTGATCCCGCTTCAGTGCCTCAGCCTGACGGGTCAGATACTCGTCCAACTCGTCCTTGGAGGGGAAGCCGATACCGTAGATGCGCTGCAGCATCTTGCGGTTGGAGTCACCGCGCCAGTAAGCGCCGCAGGACTTGGTCAGCTTAAAGCCGTTGTGGCGGACACGGCCGGTGTGGTCCAGGTGCGGACCGGCGCACAGGTCGGTGAAGTCACCCTGGGTGTAGAAGGAGATGACGGCATCCTCGGGCAGATCCTGGATCAGTTCTACCTTGTAGGGCTCATTGTGGGCCTCGGCCCATGCGATGGCCTCCTCACGAGGCAGCTCGCTGCGCTCCAGGCGGATGCGCTCTTTGCAGATCTTCTTCATCTCTGCCTCGATCTGGGTCAGATGATCAGGAGTGAAGGAGAAGGGAGCGTCAAAGTCATAGTACCAACCCTCGTCGATAGCGGGGCCGATGGCCAACTGCACTTCGGGCCACAGACGCTTGACAGCCTGTGCCATGATGTGAGAGCAGGTGTGCCAGAATGTTTTACGGTACTCGGGGTTTTCAAAGGTGTACAGATTTTCTTCGTTCATGTTATTGCCTCCTTTTGATTGGGGTAAGGCATAAAAAATACCCATCCCCTGAATAAAACAGGGGTGGGATACATAAGTATTCCACGGTTCCACCCTGGTTGCGATTCAAAAACCGCCACTCATTGACGCTTTAACGGGCGTACCCGGCAGAACATTTCCGAACTGCGGCTCAGAAGCGGTATAACGCAGAGCAGGGGAGCAGAACCATCGCAGCAAACAGGTTCCTCTCTGAGCTTCTTACAAAGCGTCGGGTCTTCATCGGTGCCTTTAACCATGTTACTATACCACAGTTTTCAGGGAGTGTCAATTGAAAAAATCGCGTGTATTTCCGGTTCTGTTTTCTTCTCCACCACAATATATAGTAGAGAAAAAGAAATACGGGGACAGGCTAAAGGGGAGCAAAGCATTAACATAATCGGGTCTTTTTCTGGGCAAAGTGGAGGAAAAAACCTGTCGAAACAGGAAAAATGGTTTACCATAACCGGAAAACCGGTTGATTTGTTAAAAGGTTACATTTTTTGACGAATTATGTAAACAAGTGTAACTAAAAACACTACATATCGTGGTGGATGTTGTCAAAATAGCGCATATTTTGTTTTTGAGTTTACATAAAAATCAAACAATAATTTATCAAAAAGTTTGATTTTGACCTTATTTTACACGAAAGTCTTGACTTTTGTGTAAAAAATGATATAATATAGGCACAGTGTAGAAAGCTGTAATTAGTTGTAATTAATTGATACCACTATATATTGTGGTCAACTACAACGAAAACCCGTGAAGATTTGTGGAAGGAGGATGATTCCTATGCAGATTTTTACCCCCAAAAAAGGAAAGAGAAAGAACCCCGTTCTCCGTGTTCTGGCGTTGGTTCTGCCTGTGGCCAGTCTGGTGGTCTTATTGGCACAGACAGCTTTGGCGCAAAACACATTTGTGATCACCGACGGCGATCAAGTTACGGTACATACCAGTTTTTCCTCTGATCCGGAAACGGTTTTGGATCAGGCAGGTGTGGAGCTGGACGGGAAAGACTTTTATACCACAGCAACAGGTGACGGCATTTCCGAGATCACCGTCCAGCGGGAGCAGACGATTACCATTGACTACTGTGGTCAAACGATTCATGCCAGCAGCTACGGTGAAAGCCTCCAGTCTCTGCTGAACCGTCTGGGTTTACAGACCTACGGTTCTTACAGCGTGTCTGAGACTCTCAGCACTATGACCTATGACGGCATGGAAATCCAGATAGAGAATGTGGTACAGGCGCAGGAATGTTATACTGTTGAGCTTGCTTATGAGACCATCTATTGCAACGATCCTACTTTACCCGTGGGTGAAGAGGTGGTTCTGGTGGAAGGCGTGAACGGCCAGGCACTGCGGGAAGCACAGGTGGTGTATAAAAACTCCCAGGAGCAGAGCCGTGTGGTTTTGGAAGAGACGGTGACCCAGCAGCCGGTGGATAAAATCGTGGCAGTTGGTACCGGAACCAATGTGGGCGAGGAGCTGGATACTCCCTTGATTGGTGACGGCGTGATCGTCCTGTCTACCGGAGAGGTTCTGACCTATACAAGTTCCAGGACCTTCAAGGCAACAGCCTACACCCATACCGATGCAGGCTGTGACCGTGTGACGGCCACAGGCACCCGTGTCCGGGTAGGCACCGTTGCGGTGGATCCCAGCGTGATCCCCTACGGGACCCGGATGTTTATCGTTTCCAATGACGGGTCTTACATTTACGGTATCGCCACCGCTGAGGATTGCGGCGGCGCCATCAAGGACAACCGGATCGACCTGTACTTTGAAACCACTTCTGAGTGCTTCAAGTTCGGCCGACGGACCTGCACCGTTTATTTCCTGGGCGATGCGCAAGGAATCTTCTGGTAAACAACACCCCCTGGAATTCCAGGGGGTGTTTTTTGGAGAATTCCACTATGATAGAGCAAAAGGTCGAAAAAAGTCGATTATTTAGTCTTGCTCTCTATTTGCTCCCATGGTATTCTAAATACACAGAAAGCAGGGAAAGGAGAGTGGGGCATGGAGAAGCTGCTGATCGCGGATACATCGACAGCTTTTTTGAATGCGTTGTCCAGAGCACTGCAGGATCAATATGATGTCTGCTGCTGTACTACCGGCGACGAAGCACTCAGACTTATGGAAACACTCTGTCCCCAGGTACTGATCATTAATTTGATGCTTCCCTATATCGATGGGTTGCAGGTACTTCGCAGCAGCCAATATAAACCGTCTGTGATACTGGCGCTGACCACCAATGCCACAAATTATGTGTTGCAGTCAGTGCAGGATGCGGGCGTGGATTTTGTGGTCATGCTGCCATGTACAATTCAAAGCATAGTGAGCCATGTACGGCAGATAACCAGTCGGAAAAAAGAGCGGCGAGACCCTTCCACACCGCAGCAGATGGCGGAATTTCACTTACTGCGACTGGGAATGCCGGCCCATTGGGCAGGCTTTTCCAGACTGAAGGTGGGGATTCCCCTGTTTATGCAGGACGAGAACCAATCGCTGAATAAAGAGCTGTATCCTGCAATCGCCGAGCTGTGTGGCAATGACAATGCACTTCAGGTGGAGCGTTCCATACGCGTCGCCATTGAGAAGGCGTGGAAAAAGCGGGATCGGCAGGTATGGATGGAATATTTTCCCGAATCCGGAGAGCCTCCCACCAACAAAGCATTCTTAGTGGTGCTGGCCCAAAAACTCCGCCGCTCGGATCCAAAGAGAATATGGTAAAAGCACTTGCTGAGGAACCCTCAACAAGTGCTTTTTTCTTATTTATCGCCGCGTTTGCGGCTTAAATAAATATCCAGTTTTTCCTTCATGTTCTCCGGCATGGACTTCGCTACGGGACAGTAGGCGGCATTGACCATGCGGTCTGTAAAAGCAACCAGAAAATCTATGTCCTCAACCATCTGCTCACCCCGCATAACCGCAATGGTGTCGTAGCTGTTGTGGATGGAGGCGGTGTTCGGGGGTGCGATCCGGGCGAAGGAAATCGCCGGGATACCCTTGTCTGCAAAGGGTGTGGAATCGGAAGAATACACATCCTGGTTGACGGAAATGCCGAATCCCTTTTCCAGACCGAAGTAGGATATGTAATGGCAGAGCTTTTCTTCTGCGGTGACACAGCCGATGAATTTGCCCATAATGCATCCGATCATGTCCAGATTGATGTTCAGCACACAGTCTTTCAGGACTTCTTCTTGTTCGCAGTAAGCCTTGGAGCCCAGCAGACCCCGCTCCTCACTGCCGCACCAGATAAAACGCATGCTGTAATGATTCTGCCTGCCGACAAAGGCTTCTGCAATACCCAAAAGACCCACAGAGCCGGACATATTATCCCATGCGCCCTGGGAAAGGCTGGTGGAATCGTAGTGTGCGGTAAAGGCGATGTATTCCGGGATCTCACCGGGGATATCCGCAACCACATTAACGGATTTTCCAATGTACTCCTGCTGCTTCAGAAGGATCTTGGCAGATGCCGTATTTTTGCGGATCAGATCGATGGCGTCCTTGGCATTGATATTCACACCGGGAATCTTGTTGCCCTTGTGGACATGACTGCGCAGCTCACGCTGGTCAATGTCCCGATCGGTATAGTTGGCGTTGCCGTCATAGGTAATAAAGCCTACCGCACCGTTTTCCAAAAGATCCTGATAGATCCAATACCCCAGGTAGCCGTCTACCATGACGATCTTGCCCTTACACTGGGACAGAGAGAACTTATCTTTGCTCCGCAGATAGTAGAAGGGGGCCTCCACTTCTGCGCTTCCTGCATTCAGGTAGCCTTTGCGGGGAATTTCCACATCGTCAGCGATGAGCAGAGCTTCCTCCATGGTGGCCATATCCACTGGGAACTCCTGCAGCTGTGCTTCCAGACCCAGCTTTGCGCACTGCGCTTGCAAATATTTTGCGGCTTTCAGCTCATCCGGACTGCCGCCCATGCGGACATATGCGGTATCCTCAAAAATTTTCATGATCTGTTTTGCGTCCATAATGAGCCCCTCTCTTTGTTCGAGTGATTCAATTATATAATACTTGAAAAGCAAAAGCAATCCCCTGGGGCACTATGACTTGTTTGGATTTTCTTTTCCGCAGGAAAAGAAAATGAAGGATCGCCTCCGTCAAGCCGTCGGCGGCAACAGTCCACCGGACTGTCGCATTTGGATTATTCAAGTCCTGTGCCTGCATAGAAAAACAGCGATAGCATTTGCTATCGCTGTTTTTCTGAAATAAGTGACCTGTTTTGATACGAGATGCACACCCCCGCCCACCTTTCGTTAAAAGGTTCGGGAATCGTTAAATAGTATATCCTTTCGTTAAAAGGTATGGGGAATCGTTAAAAGGTTAAACCGTTCCCTTCTGCTATATTCTATCACCGTAGGGTAATGATCTCATATAGCTTTCCATAAATTCAAAATCGGGTTTTCCATCTTTTGAAGGTAGCCTAACCGTAGTTGTTCGCATACTTTCAAGAACCCATTTTCTACCGTAAGAATATCTGTACTTTTCCTGCCGTAAAACAGCACAGAAGAATAAAGCAATATACTTATTGAAGGGAACGTTGTTTTCTGGGCGAAAATACAAAACGTTTACATCATCAGTAGCCCAAAAAGGCTTTGGTTGATAAAACGCTTCCCCAACTGAACCATTATAACTTAGCGAAATGGTATTTCCTTCATGAATAGCTTCTTGACCAATGTAATTTGCAACTCCATTATTAGAATCAATTGCACCTATATATGGAGTCTCTCCATCGGTTTGGTCATCTGAGGTTAAACGCTTGCCTTTCCTTATATCAAAAATATCGCCTAAACAAAATTCTTCCCATAAACCAATATTAATTGCAAGTGAATCGCCGCCCTCTTGATTAGTGGTAGATAACGGTTTGTGATTTAATGATTTTATGTATTTCTCCATAAAATCCCAATCAGGGGAGCCGGTAACGGTTGCTGGTAGTTTTATAATCATTCTCGCTATCTCAGAACTATACACAGCTCTTCCATAAGAATACTTAAATTGTTCTTTTTGTATTATACTGCAAATAAACAATCCAATCTGTAAATTGCATTCAAATTTTGGAGAGAGCACATTCACTCTTCCATGACTTACTGCGTAAAAATCCTCTTTTTGATAAAACGCATTGCAAAACATATCTACCGTTATGCAGTTGGCTTTAAATATTTGAGCTTTACCATCGCCTTTTTTATCAATATAACCGACAATTCCGTTATTGGTAGATCCCGAAGAAACAAGAGGAATTTCCCCCGGTTCACAATCATCAATCTTCAAATCGCCTGCTGAAAGGAAAACATCAAAATAATCACCAACTAGAAACTCTTTCCATAAAGATGTATTAAGGTTCATACACATACCCTTCTTTCACCAAATATGCAAGATAATCATTTACTGTTTGTTGAAAATCTTGTTCTGATAATTTGGTGTAATCAGTTTTCATATACGCCTCACAAAGCCACTCATCCTCGCCTGCAACCTGATGAGTAGCAGAAAGCCCATCAACAGCCGTTCTGTTTCGATACAGCTCAATCCACGTGCACTCAATATCAACCCATTTGCTTTTTCCAGTAGAAGTTTCTATCTGCTCTACACGACCAAGATTTTTCTTTTTCTTGAATCCATCCTCTTTATAATATCCAAAGAAAGTATCGGGATTGGAAACATCGTTATGTTTTGTGCCAATCTTAAAAATCATACAGCAAGCGGATGCACTCGCACCGGGATAGAAAATTTCGTTAGGAAGTGTAAATACGGCATCAAGAGTATTTTCTTCAAGAATTTCCTTCTTTAACCTTGAAATTTCGCCGCTTGTTCCAATAGCGCAGGCAACTGGCAACAAAACTGCCAGTTTCGCTTGATGGTTAATGGAGTTTAATGTGTCAGCAATAAATTTTACGAAGTAAAGACCTTTAGAGGGATCTTCTTTTTTGTCTTTAGGCCAAGTAGATACATATGACTGAGGCAAATGAATACGCTGACCATTGTATGGCGGGTTCATAAG
>JAZUMW010000066.1:0-2294 GCA_045603825.1 Faecousia sp. | reverse complement strand
CCCTGGAAACCGTGCTGGGACCCGTGTTCCAGAACTTCGGCAAGTATAAGAGAGTTTCCCCCTGGCCCTGGCGCCACATTCCCTTCAACGAGGCCATGGAGCGCTACGGCTCCGATAAGCCCGACCTGCGTATCGACCTGGAAGTCCAGGACATTACCGCAGAAGTGGCCGGCTGCGGCTTCGGTCCTTTCCAGAACGCCACCGTCAAGGCGGTTGCTGTGGATAACTTCGACCAGGGCCGCAAGTGGATCGACAAGCTCCTTGCTGACGTGGAAGTCCAGACCGGCAACAAGGTCTGCTGGGTCAAGGTGGACGAAAACGGCAACCTCACCGGCGGTGTATCCAAGTTCCTCACCGACTACACTGAGGCTCTGACTGCAAAACTGAATCTGAAGCCCGGCAGCTTCGTCTGCATGGCAGCATCCGCCAAGAAGTCCGCCGCACAGAAGACCGCCGGCGTTGTCCGCAATATGCTGGGCAAGCGCATCCCCGGTCACTTCGACGAGGAGCAGTACGCCATGTGCTGGATCGTGGACTTCCCCATGTACGAAATGGGTGAGGAGTCCGGCGAGCTGGAATTCTGCCACAACCCCTTCTCCATGCCCCAGGGCGGTATGGAAACATTGCTTGCTGCCGAGGGCGATATTGAAAAGCTCCTGGCCATCAACGCCAACCAGTACGACCTGGTGGTCAACGGCTACGAGTCCGCTTCCGGCGCTGTCCGTAACCACGATCCCGAGATCATGGTCAAAGCCTTCCAGATGGTGGGTCTGGGCGAGGAGGACGTGAAGTCCAAGTTCCCCGCCATGTACAACGCCTTCACCTACGGCGCACCTCCCCACGCCGGCGCAGCCCCCGGCATCGACCGCATCGTCATGCTGCTGTGCGGCGAGGAGAGCATCCGTGAGGTCATCACCTTCCCCATGAACAAGAACGCCCAGGATCTGATGATGGACGCTCCCACCACTGTTTCCCAGAAGCAGCTGGACGATGTCCATATTCTCATCAACGAAGAGCATTTGAAATAATACAAAGCGGCTGTTTCCAACAGAAACGGCCGCTTTATAATTGGAATCACTGCATCCAATGATATGTTTCCGAATTCCATACGCCAATGGCTCCCCTTGTCAGGGGAGCTGTCAGCCAAACAGGCTGACTGAGGGGTAGTCGTTCTCTCCCTCAGTCAATTGCCTAAAATCGGCAATTGACAGCTCCCTCATCAGAGGGAGCCTTTTAGCGTTCCCATAAAAATTCTTGACAAAGTATACTATGCATTATATAGTATTATGTGTTAGGAGGTATGGCATGGATATTCAGTTAAAACGAGGTCTCTTGGATGTCTGTGTGCTTTCAGCCATCAAGGACGAAGAATCCTACGGCTATCAGATCATCAAGGACATGAAACCCTATGTAGAGATCTCCGAGTCTACCTTGTACCCCATTTTGCGCCGATTGGAAGGGGCAAACCTTTTGACGGTCCGCAGCGCACCTCACAACGGCCGGCTGCGGAAATACTACCGCATCACACCCCTGGGTCTGCAGCGGATCCGGGATTTTCAGCAGGAGTGGAAGGAAATTCTCTCCATCTACAATTTTGTTACCCGGGAGGAGGGAAATCATGAATAAGCAGCAATTTTTGACCCAGCTTCGGGCAAGGCTCTGGTCCATTCCCCAGGCCGATGCCAATGCTTCCGTCGACTACTACGCCGAGATGATCGACGACCGCATGGAAGAAGGCCTTTCGGAGGAAGACGCCGTGGCCGCGGTGGGTGATGTGGATCAGATCGCCCGGAGCATTTTGGCAGAGACCCCGCCCATCCCCCCTGCCCCGGAAAAGAAAAAGCGCAGATTGCGCTGGTGGGAGATCGTCCTGCTGGTCCTGGGCAGCCCTATTTGGGTGTCCTTACTGGTGGCTGTGGTGGCCGTTATCTTCTCCGTATGGATCAGCTTGTGGTCCGGCGTGATCTCTCTGTACGCCACCGCTGTGGCCCTGGCAGCCTCTGCCATCGGCTGTATCATCGGCAGTTTCTTTATGATCGACGGCACATGGATCGTTGCCTGGGGCGCGGCGCTGATATGCGCCGGTCTTGCCATCGTGCTGTTTTTGCTGAGTAACCTGGCGGCCAAGGGCATGGTGGCACTGACCAAGCTGACGCTGAAAGGCTTTAAAGCAATTTTCGCAGGACGGGAGGAAGCAGCATGAAAAATAAAACTGTAGTTGCCCTGATCGTGGCAGCTTGTCTGATCGTCGCAGGCTGCATAATCCTGGCGCTGAGTATTCCCGTTGCAGGCTT
>JAZUMW010000065.1:0-3686 GCA_045603825.1 Faecousia sp. | reverse complement strand
GCAACGCATCTGAAAAGAATGGGGTTTGGTGGCAAGACAAAGCAAAAAACGCAGGAATCCTTGGTGGATTGCGCGTATTTTTGCTGCAGTATTGTCCCAAAGCACGTCTTTTCAGACGATTTTTCACTATGGTGCGCCGCCTAAGGAACGGATCTTTTTATTTTGGAATATAGTCTTCAACATTGTCCCGGGTCAGCGGGATGTAAGTGCCGTAGTAGTTTTCCGTGCCTTGTCCCGACAGCAGCGCCGCTGCCGCCTCCGCCACCTTCCGGGCCTGCTCCGCCGCAGGCAGGTACACCGTGCCGGTGAGGTCGCCGCTGCGTATCAGCAGCCGGGTCTGGAAATCTCCGTCCAGCCCCACCAGGTAGATGGTCTCGTTCACCACCCGGCCGCCCTCTGTGATGGCATCAGCCGCGCCTAAAGCCAGGGTGTCCGAATTGCAGAACACCGCCTCCATATCCTTGCCGTAGGCGGACAGAAGCTTGGCGCAGGCGCTTTGGGCAGCCTCCCGGCTCCAGTCCGTACACACGGTCTCAAGACACAGGCCGTTCTCCACCGCCCGGACGCAGGCATCGGTACGGGCCAGAGCGTCCATGTCATCCTCCGGGCCGGCGATCACAGCATAGGCAAGCACACCATCACCGTTCAGGTCACCGCCATCCGGCAGGCCTTGCAGCACCTGGGGCTGCACACCGCCGGCTTCCGCCTCACGGCAGCCGATGTAGCAGGACTTCTCCCAGCTCTCCAGCACCGTCTGCTCCGGGGCATAGCCAATGAAGATCACCGGCACCTTCGCCTCCCGTGCCATATCGGCAATGGTCTGTGCCTGCTCCATCATCACCGGCTCCACCACCAGCAGACCGTAGCCCTCCTCAAGAAGGTCCCGGATCTGCCGCAGTTGGCGGGCCTGATCCTCCTCCGCGTCTGCCGCGGCGACGGTATATCCCGCCGCCGTCAGCGCGGTACGCATAGCGTCCAGATTCTCCGCCGCGGCGCTGTCCGCGCATTGCCGCAGGCAGATGGCCGCCTGCACATTTTTCTGCCTGCCGCAGCCGGTAAGCAGCAGCATGGCCAGCAGCAGTATCAAAAGCCGTTTTTTCATGGCCTTACTCCCAAAGCTTGATGGTATCAGTATACCCCCGGGACTTTTCTTTACACAGCCGGTTGTGTTTTGCGCCCCATGGCATAGCTGACCTTCAGAATATTGATAAATTTCATAACTAGGTGTCCCTGCTCCGGCAGGCAGCGGTAGATCATGCTGCCGTCCTGCAGCTCCAGATACTTGCCGGGGCTGAAGGGGAGCGTAGGCACCGCGCCGGCAGGCAGGATGATCTGCTTTTCCTCACCCAGGATCTTTCCCTCCAGCCGGAATTCGCCCCGACAGATGGTAAGCACGCCGCTGCCGGCGGTGACGAATTTGTGCTTTTTCCCGTCCACAACACGGATCTCCACCGGAGAGGACAGGCTTTCCTCCTCACCCCGCAGGAGCTTCTCCTCCAGGCGGTCCTGGATCATGCGGCTCCAGTCGGACACATAACGCAGGGGCGCACGGTTGGTGGTAAGGAAGCCGTAGCCGTCGCTCACCGCCTTAAAGCCGCACTCCCGGCACCGCAGAGTGTTGTCCGCCACGGCCTCAAGGGTGAATTCCCTGCCGCACTCCGGGCAGACATAAAGAACCTCTTCAAGGCCACGGATGTTGCTGCCTTTTTGGTAGACCGCCTTCAGCTCCTCCTGCTCCCGGTAGGCATCGTAGAGCAGGGCTTCGTCGGCTCTCTGCCGGATCTCCTCCACCGTCAGCTCTCGCAGCTCCTCTTTGGAGAACAGCTTGTAGATGTCCATGGTGGTCCTGCCGGGACGGAAGCCCTTGCTCCACTTGGGCATGACAAAATATGTACCCCGGGTGCGGGCCACATAAATATCCGCGTCCATCCACTTGATAAACTTGTAGGTAGCGCCGGGGATGGGGGTGGACAGGCCGTCCTCGCACATAAGACCCGCGGGGTAGATCACCAGCGGGTCGCCCCGGTCCACCACGGCCTTCATTTTTTTCAGATCACCGGCGCAGGTCTGGAACTGCTGCTTGGGGATGACCCCCATCTTCTCCAGAAAGCCCTGAATGGGCAGGGTGCTGAAGAAGGAACGGCTGATGACAAAGCTCATGGGCCGGGCCGTGGCGCCGATTAGGTTGACAAAATCATAGGCTGCCTGGTGGTTGGCAATAACGACGAAAGGGCCTTTCTTGCCTTTGATCTCGTTGCGGATAAATTTTCTTTTAAAAATAAATGTGGCTACGACCCAGGACACCGCCTGCGCCAAACGGTAGCAAAACAGATTCGGTTTTGGATGTTTCATAGCTGTATTCCTCTCTTCCAGGTGCAGTATACCACTTTTTTCCGGAAAAAGGAAGTATTGCGGCGAAAAACTGTCAGATTATACAAAGAGTTAGCCCGCCGGTGTGCCACCGGAGTCCGTGTCGCTTTTAGCCTGCCGGTGTCGCTACCCGCGTTTATTTGCCCGGTATCGATCTTCTGACGGTATAAAAGCTGCCCGCCGGGATTCCCGGCGGGCTTTCAAAGAGGAAAGAAAATGAAGAACTGTCAGCTTAAAAATTCTGCCGGGTCAACGCTCTGGCCGTTGCAGGTGACGCTGAAATGGACATGGTCCCCTACCGCGCTCTCCAGAAGGGCGGAGCAGCCCACATAGCCGATGGTCTGGCCGGCCTTTACCTGCTCTCCGGGGCTGACGGAAACGGTTTCCGCCAAAGAGGCGTAGCGGGTGGTATAGCCGCCGGAATGGACAATGACCACCGTCATGCCCAGGGTCTCGTCCTCATAAACGGAGTAGACCTCACCGTCAGCAGCGGCGCATACCGCCGTGCCTGCCTCCGCTGCGATGTCCACACCGTCATGGGTGCGCCAGTCCCGGGTGGTCTGGTTGTAGCTTAGGCAGTCCACCGCATAGGTCATCACCGTCTCCCCGGACAGGGGCGACTGGGTCTGCAGGGGCGCAGTCACCGCGGGGGTCGAGGGGGTCTGGGTGGGTTCGGTGTCCTGCTCCACGCCGGGCTGGGTGGCCACGGCCTGAACATTTTCTTCCAGCACCGCGTCTGTCACAGCCGCAGGCTGTTCCTCCAGGGCAGGCTGGGGATCGCTTGTGTTTCGGTAATACAAATAGCCGGAAATCCCGATGGCAACAGCACACAGCACGAGGGCTATGTAGTAGCCCTTGCCGCTGATGTTGCCGCTAAATTTTCTCTTGCTCATATAAGCACCTCCGAAGCACAGTATTTCCACTTTTTCGGAAGTTAAACCAATATTTGTAAATTTTTTGCATACAAAAAAGCCCCCTCTGACGAGGGCAGATTTCCCCGATAGCGGGGAAAATGTCCGCGAAGCGGACAAAAGGGGCGCGGGCCCGGCAGGGCTGCTGAGCGAAGCGAAGCTGGGGGAGAGATACGACTACCCCTCAGTCAGCCTACCGGCTGACAGCCCCCCTGACAAGGGGAGCCTTGGCCGGTGCGGGCATAAAGGCCCCCTCTGACGAGGGGGCTGTCATGGCGATAGCCATGACTGGGGGAGAGATACGACTACCCCTCAGTCAGCCTAACGGCTGACAGCTCCCCTGACAAGGGGAGCCTTGGCCGGTGCGGGCATAAAGGCACGCTCTGACGAGGGGGCTGGCAAAAA